>JADHXD010000023.1 GCA_016783145.1 Anaerolineae bacterium | reverse complement strand
GCGCATCGAACGCCTGGGCATCCGCGGTGTAGCGCGCTGTGACCGATAGGCCCCAACTGTGACTGGTAATGCGTGCGCCTCTCCGGTAGGAGCCCCGGATCAGATCGCTCCAGGAGTCCCAGTAATCCCAGTCTCCCTGGTCATTGAAAACCTTGGTCGAGGCCAAACGGCCGTACGGGGAGATGCCCAGTCCATAGTGGTACCCGTCCCCATCTTGGTAGTCGGGGGAGGACACGTCCGCATACCCGCCGACGATGGAGAGGTTGAGGCTGCCATGCCCACCCACGGAGTGCGGATTGCCGTCGGAGGTTTTGTCGCGTGCATAGGCCACGCGAGAAGGGTAGGCAAAACTGCCCTGCCACCTAAAATCGGGGTGCCAGGGCGCGCTGGCCTGTCCGTTGTCGAACCCATCGTCGACCACATCGACGATGGGGTACTGGTTGGGATCCGTGGAAAAGCCGATCCCCTCCAGCCAATCCAGGTAGCCTGGCCCCTCCGGCTGCGTGCCCGCGACGTTCAGGTGACCGGCCATAATCTGTCCCTGCCGTTCGTCGAGCATCTGCGGGGCCCCCCAGGGCTCGACGTTCAGCACGTCTGCCCGGGCTGCCCAGGCGTGCAGTAGCGCGGCCGGGGCGCGCACGGTAAGGTGGATGGCGTTCAGCACCTGGGAGGGTGCTCGCAGCACCTCCGCGGACTCTGCCAGGATCTCTTGAACCGTACGCTCGCCGCCGGGGTGGTTCAGAACCTGCACGACGACATCGGCTGCCTGATCCGGTGCCAAACCTTTTAGGGGACTCGCCAGGCGATGCTCGGGACGGTAGGCACCGTGCCACTGGTACTCGATCCGCTCCGCAGCCCGCCGTGCCACCTGGTTACGGGCATCCTCGTCCGCCCAGATCAGGTACCCGTTGTACGGCACATAGGCGACGATCTGGGCTCCGGTCGACCCCAGATCGTCCAGCCACTCGTCGCGGACCGGGCCGATAAACTGCACGAGGGTGAGCTGGTGCCCCTGGCCCGCGCCTGCCGGAGGACGGTCCGCTCGCTCTCGGGTATCCAGGGTCCCGTCTCGAAGCACGAGACGGTCGAATTCGGGATGGATGCTTACCCCGGGGCTGGAAGCCATCCGGGAGGGCGCGCGCCCTTTGGGGGTGATCCAGAGCGAGAACGCGCCATAGTCGCTGATCAGGCGAGAGTTCTCCGCGACCAGGGCCTGCCGCCCGGCTGGGTCCCCGGATCGCAGGATCACTTTGAGCGGGGCAGACGTCTCCTGTGCCTGGGCTCCACTCCGCAAGGCAAGCGATGCGACGATCAGGCTCAGCATCAGGGCGAGCGCGCGCCACGACTTCATGCAGTGAACCGCCTTTCCTTTCCCCGCGGGGCTACGCAGCACACGGTCCTGTTCCTCTCATAACACTATCGCGGATCAGGGTGCATGCAGCCGGGTAGGGAGGTTCGCTCGCGTCCAGCCAGTGGATGCGCGGATCCGCCTGCCGGAACCAATTGTACTGCTGGCGCACAAAGCGCCGGGTCTCCTTCTTGACCAGGGCGACGGCGTCTTCCAGCGGCATCGCGCCCGCCAGGTGTTCTCTGAACTGCAGGTACCCCAGACTGGACATGGCCGGCAATTCCCAACCGTAGCCGCGCGCAACCAGCCCCTGTACCTCGACCACCAGTCCCCTGGCGATCATCTCGTCAATCCGCCGGTCGATGCGCTCGTACAGCGCCTCGCGCTCCATCGTCAGCCCGATCTGCAGGATCTCGTAGGGAGGAGGCCGCTTGCCTCGCTGCTCAGAGAAGGGACGTCCGGTTTTGACGCACACCTCCAGGGCGCGGATCACCCGGCGCACGTTGCGGGGATCGATGAACGCCGCGGCTGCCGGATCGCGTGCCAGCAGACGGTCGTAAAGCGCCTGTGGGCCGCTTTCCTCCGCCTCGGCGTACAGCCTGCTTCGCAGGATGGGGTCAGGCGGCACGCGTGGGATCTGCCATCCCTCTATGATCGCCCGGACATACTGTCCCGTCCCGCCGACCAGGAACGGCACACGTTCCCGGCAAGCAATGTCCTGGATGGCCGCGTCCGCCAGCGCCTGATAGTCGGCCAGCGTGAATTCGTCGTCGGGTTCGATGATGTCGATCAGGTGGTGAGGGACCCGGCTCAGATCGGCGGGCGTCGGTTTCCCGGTGCCGATATCCATCCCGCGGTAGATCTGCCGCGAGTCGGCGGAAACGATCTCTCCACTGAACGGTCCCGCCAGCCGCAAGGCCAGCGACGTCTTGCCTACTGCTGTCGGGCCGACGATGACGATGAGCGGAACCTGCTGGGGCATCGTGGTTTTCTCCTCGCCGGATCATACCCGATTCCGATCCTGCGGTCAAGTGTAGATTCGCTTGGAAGGCGAAATCTGATATAATACCCGCCCAAGGGAGGACCGAGAGTTGGACATTCTGATCATGGGAGCTGGCGCCATCGGATCTCTGCTGGCATTCCGCCTGGGCGCTGCTGGGCACGCGATCACTGCCGTCGGTCGCGAACGGTACGTGCGTGCAGTCCGCGACCGTGGACTGCTGGTCGAAGTGGACGGGCGAGCGATGCGAGCGGCCAACCTCAGGGCCGTCGAGAGCGTGGAAGGCCTCGACGATCGGTTCGACCTGGTTCTGATCACGACCAAGGCCTTTGATACCGCCGTTGCCGCCGTGCAGGTGCAGCCCTTTGTGCGACAGGGTGCTCTGGTCGCGGTCGTGCAGAACGGGGTCGGGGGCATCGATGTCGCCAGCGGCATCCTGGGCGCAGACCGTCTCTATGCCGGCGTCATCACCACTCCAGTCGAGGCAATCAAGCCCGCTCTCATCAGACCCCTCCTGGAAAAGGGCGGACTAGGACTGGCGCCGGTCACCCCAGGTCAGGATGTCGAGGCCCTGTCGACGGTATTCACCCGGTCGCACTTGGCCGTGCGGTCTTGTGCGAGCTGGCAGGCCCTGGTGTGGTCCAAGTTGATGCTCAACATGATCGGGAACGCGATCCCGGCGATCCTGGACTGGCCCCTGGAGCGGGTATACGCTCACCGATCGCTGTATGAACTGGAGCGCGACGCCCTGTGTGAGGCACGGGCGGTGGTCAGGCAGATGGGGCTGAAACTGGTCTCGCTGCCCGGGTATCCTGTCGGTCCGCTGGTCTGGATGTTGTGTGCGGCGCCGTCCTGGGTGGCTCATCCTATTTTCCGCATCGCGATCCCCGCCGGCCGTGGAGGGAAGCGGCCCTCGCTGCACATCGACCTCGGTCGAGGACGTGTCCAGTCGGAGGTTGAGTTCTTGAATGGAGCAGTCGTCCGGGCCGGTGAAAGGCTGGGCATTCCGACGCCTATCAACCGGGCTCTCTGCGAGGTGTTGACCGGCGTTGCCCGCGGCGAGGTGGAATGGTACGCCTTCCAAGGCCAGGCAGGCCGCCTGATTCGCCGCGCCAGGGAGGGGACGGTCACCCACCTGACGTGGAGCGGCCCCAATCATACCTAGCAAGCGAGAGCGGAGGAGGAGGGAACATGCTCAAGGATTCGACGATCGCCGTCATCGGGGGCGGCACAATGGGCGAGGCGATCATCCAGATCGCGATCGACAAGCACCTGGTCGCGCCGGGACAGATCACCGCCAGCGACATCGTGCCCGGACGATGCCAGGACCTGGCCGCGCGCTATGGCATCCACGCGACGACCGACAGCGCCGCTGCCGTGGCTCAAGCGGACGTGGTCATTCTCTCTGTCAAGCCGCAGGCGCTGCCCGCCGTACTGGACGTCCTGCAGGGCAAGGTCCGCCCCGAGGCGATCGTCCTCTCGATCGTCGCTGGGGCGCGCATTGCCACGTTGGTGGAGGGCTTGGGGCACGCGGCCATTATCCGTTCGATGCCCAACACGCCCGCCCAGATCGGCGAGGGCATGACCGTGTGGACGGCCACTGCCGAGACGTCGCAGGGGCAGCGCGAGCAGGTGAAGGCGATCCTGCAGGCCATGGGAAAAGAGGTCTACGTCTCCAAAGAGGAACAACTGGATATGGCGACGGCTGTCATAGGCTCCGGGCCGGCCTACGTCTTTTTGTTCATGGAGGCTATGGTGGACGCAGCCGTTTACCTGGGGTTCTCGCGCCCGGTGGCCAAGCAGCTTGTCCTTCAGACCGTGCTCGGTTCCGTCCGATTTGCCGCCGAATCCGGCACGCACCTGGCCGAACTGCGCAATATGGTCACCTCTCCGGGAGGCACAACGGCCGAAGCGCTCTATGAGATGGAAAAGGGATCGCTGCGCGCGGTCGTTCTGGAGGGAATCCGGGCCGCGTTCCTCAAGAGCCGCTCGTTGGGCTCGTGAGCGGACCCTTCCGCTGACGTCGCACGACCTGCTCCCGTCGTCAAGAGGACGAGGACTGGTGCTCCATCTCGCTCAACGTTCGGGCCACTTCGCCAATGGCCGCACGCTGCTTGCGATAGAGGTCGGATTCGCTGACTGCCAGCCGGTGAGCGATCTCGCGCATGCGCCGGCCCTGGCGGTACTTGAGGTCGAGGATATTGTACAGGGTCCATTCGGCAGCGGTCATCTTTTGCTCGCCAACCGGGCGCAGCGCCTCGATGGCCTGCTGTAGCACCGTGCGCAGGGCCCGCACCGGGTCTTCCTCGTACTGAGCGCGGGCCGCGCGCACGATGCGCAGGTCCAACAGGGGGCTGCGGGTTAATTTGGGGCCGCCCCAGTAGTGGCTCAGGGCATCCTTCACCCATCGCGCAAAAGAGGGATCGTTGACCGGGCTGCTGTTGATGGGCTGTGGCAGCGAAGTCACGTAGCGCATAAGCTGTCGCTGTTTCTGGATGCGCTCGATGTCCGGCATGATCTGTTGGAGCGCGACAAAGATCCCCTGCTGCAGGTGCCTGTCTTGCAGCGCGGTTTCTGCCTGCTCGATCAGCTCCGCGACATCGTCGCTGAGTTGGTCATCCACGCGGGGCGCAAAAGGCCCGCGTGCGACGATCAGAAGGCCCAGCAGTGCATCGTGACCTTGGGTGTAGAGCGGGCGCAGCATGTGTCCGTCGATGCTGTAGAAGGCCGGGCTTGGCTCGGGCTCCTGCTGGCAGCGCTGGAATACCGGCCCCAGGTCGTGACTTTGCAGGAACGCCTGCGCTGCAGCCCTTTCCCCGCAGCAGGCCTCCACCTGAAGACCCCCATCGTCCATCGTGACGAGATAAGCCCGGCGGACGCGCAGTGATTCGGCGAGCTGAGAGAGCACGTTTTCCAGGTACTGCTCCAGGTCGCTTGACGTCAACAAGCGCTTGTCCAGCTCTTGAAGCCACGTGATCTCTTCGAGGTCCTGGCGATACACGAGGCGGTTCAGGAAGGGGCGTGCCAGGTTGACTGCCATCTGGGTCAGGATGATCGTCCCCACGGCGGTGATCAGGGTGAGGATAGATCCAGGCAGTCCGAGGATGTTCCCGATCCGGGGCATGGTCACCAGGATGACCAGTACCAGGGAGGCGACCAGCGGGCCGCGCAAGAGGTATTCGATGAGGCCGTACTTGATCACCCGGTCGGGGTTGAACGCGCCAAAGTAGGCTACGGCGTAGGCCATCACCACGATCATGAACGCAATACCGACGTTGCCCAGCAAGAGGATGGTCATCAGGATCTCTCCGGGAAGCGACCCGGGGAGCGTTGTCAGCAGCATATAGGGAAAGACCCCTAGCGCTGGCGCGGCAAAGGAGGCGGTCAGGTACGCCATGCGCCGGCGGGAAGTCGAAGTCATGCACCTGGTCCGCGCGCGGTTGATGTTCACTGCGCCGCTGACGACCGCCGTGAAAAAGTAGAGCGTAAAGATCCAAAAGAGCGGCCCGGCCTGCATGTGCAAGAGGGGCGCGGGATCGGGGACCTCCTCCACGATCCAGGGCGTCAAGATGACCGCCAGCAGAGTCAGGCCACTTCCCAGGTAGCTCAGCCGGACCGCCAGGAAGCGCCACTTGGAGTTGCTGTTTGTGACGTTCAGCAGGGCGTCGGAAAGGTGCAGGTAGACCGCGGGCACAAAGGCGATGCCGACCCACTGAAACTTGAGCCACGTCACTGCCGATTCGGTCGACGCGATTCCCAAGACCGCTGCGTCTCCCAGGTAGACCACCATCACGGAGGCCAGCAGGATGCAAAAGGCACGCCCGACAGCGCTGCGCAAGTTATGCCTGAGGATGTACAGGGCAAGCGAAAACGCCGTGATCAGGATCGCCGACGAGAGAATCTTGTTGGCCAGTTCGAGTACCGCGAGCACGGTTCAAACCTCCATGCTCAAGTACGGATGTTGAGCGAATAGAACAGCGCGATATCCCGATTGACAAAGTAGTGATCGTGAAAGCCGCAGAAAACAAAGCCGTGTTTCTCACAGAACGAGATCCCTGGGAAATTCTTGGTCTGTACGGCGACCATCAACCGCGTGAGTTTTTTCACTTTTCCCCACGCGATGCACGTCCTGAGCATCGCCGTGCCGATGCCCTGGCGCCGGAAGGGGCGATCGACGATCAGGTGACTGATCCAGCCAGCCTGCTGCCAGGGCTGGATGTCCAACTGGCAGTACCCAAAGAGCTGAGACGTCCTGGTGTCCCTCCCGGTGCCCTCGTCTATGGGTCGTTCGTCGGCGCGCTCGTCTGTGGCCACAAAGATCGGCACCCCCTCTTCCCAGCAGGCAAGCAGGTCTTCTCTCTGGCGCGGGTACACCACGCGCATGATGCGCGGCAAGCGCACGGTGTGAAAGCCAACGACCGTGCCGCCGTTCTCCTCGCGCGCGTCCATCTGCCAGACGTGATTGGTCTGTGAGTTCGCGTCCAGGGCCAGGCACACGCTCAGATCGGCGAGCAGAGCTGGACGAATCAACATACGTGCATCCCCCACTTGGTTCTGGCGGTTGATTATGGGTCGAAAACAGGCTGAGATTATATCACACTTTTGCCGGCTGGCAAAGCGTTTCTTTGATCCCCTCTACGGCTGCTGCAAAGTCCGAGGAGGGCGCATCCCCCGATGCGCCCGGCTTACTGGCGCACCGTGCCGCATCGGGGGATGCGGCACTCCTCAGTCAAGTCAAGGGACAATGCAACAGCCCTAGATCCCCTCAAGTCAGTCTGAGGTTGGGCACGACGTCCAGATCCCAGTCGTCGGTGCGATCCTGGATCAAGGCCCAGTAACCGGCGACGCCCACGCCAGTGGCGTTGTCGGTCGCGAGGGCGACCGGCGGCATACAGACCGGTACGGGCACGGCGGCTTTCATCCGCCCTCGCAGGAGCTGGTTCGCGGCAACCCCCCCGGCCAGCAGCATGCCATGCACCTCGTATTCGGTGGCTGCCTGGCGGGCCTTTGTGACCAACGTGTCCACCAAGACCGCCTGAAAGCTTGCAGCCATATCGGCGACTGTCTTGGGATGAAGCGGGCGCGAGCCAGACGCTCTGGCTCCCCGGCGGGGCGATGCCCCTGCGGATTGAGAGTCCGCGCCCTCCCGGCGGGGAACTTTGTCCGCTGGACGCTGGAGGCTGGGTTCGTACTGCTGTATCGCGCGCAGAACGGCGGTCTTGAGACCCGAGAAGCTGAAATCATACCGGTGATCGAGCCGTGCCCGGGGAAACGAAAAAGACGCCGGATTCCCTTTGGCGGCGGCGCGCTGGATGGCCGGGCCGCCAGGATACTCGAGGCCCAGCATACGGGCGACCTTGTCAAAGGCTTCCCCGGCTGCGTCGTCGATCGTGCTGCCCAGCAGGTGGTATTCGCCATAGCCGCCCATGAGGAGCAGCTCGGTGTGCCCGCCAGAGACGACCATGCACAGGAGAGGAAAGGGCAGCTCCTGAAAGCTTGCGTCGAGCCAGTTGGTCGCAATGTGCGCTTCCAGGTGGTTCACGCCGATGAGCGGGAGGCCGCGTCCATAGGCCAAACCCTTGGCCACGTTCACCCCGACCAACAGGGAACCTGCCAGGCCTGGACCATAGGTCACGGCGATCGCCGACAGGTCATCCCACTTGGCCTGAGCATCGCTCATCGCTTGCTCGATGACCGGCTGGATGGCCATCACGTGCTGCCGCGATGCCATTTCGGGGAACACGCCGCCGTACTGCCGGTGCAGATCGATCTGCGAGGCGACGACACTGGAACGGATCTCGTGACCATTCGCGATCACTGCTGCTGCGGTCTCATCGCACGATGTTTCGATGCCCAGAATCAGCGTCATGGCTTGTACGTCTTTCTTAACTCACGATATTCCACAGGGCGAGCAGGAAAAGGATTTGTACGAGCAGCGCACCACCCCATGCCAGGTAAGAGGCGACGCGCTCTCGCCGGTACAGCGCCGTCCCGAGGACGCCGTTCGCGGCCCAGGTGATCAGCCCGATGATGGGCAGGGCAAACACCTGGGAGCGCGGTGCAATGCGATCGACCCTCCCGGTCAGGTCATAGTGCAGCGGCAGGAGATGCGCCAGCCGGGGATAGCGAAAGCACAGGATAGCGAACAAGGCCAAGTTGAGGACGATGCTTCCCAATAAGATCCCATGTGCCAGGTGATCGGTCCAGATGTGCCAGCGCGTGTAGGCCGCCCGGTGGGATTCCTGTACGACCTCCGTGCTTGATCCGATACGTCGATTGGCGTTGAACACCTCCATAAAGGCCTCCATATCGGGCACGGAGATGCCATAGGCCAACGTGGGCGTGACGACGATCGCCTGGCCTGACAGGGGGGTAGCGGCATAGAACAGCGTCAGGCCGATCTCTTGGATCTGCCCGCGGCCGATAAAGCACCCGGGCCAGGTGAGGCTGAGCATGCGCTTCTGCAGCTTGGCGTCTCGCCCCTCGATCACTTGCTGGATGCGGTCCATCGGCACGATCTGATTGCTGGCAGCGGTGACAATCGTCAATTGGTTGCGGTCGAACTCGTAGCGCAGCTTCCGCAGGTCATAGATGCGGTAGCCGACCGCACCGATCGCCAGCAAGGACAACAGCACCAGCAGGGCGCAGACAAAAGAGACCCCGTTCAGCGGGCCATAGATCGTGCGCAGCAGCAGTCCTGCGTCCACGAGGAGGATGGCGAGTATGATCCCGCTTCCTACCCACATCCCGATACGAAGGTCCGGCTTCCACTTCACCGCTACGTGCTCTCACACGACAAGCGACTCAAGACAACGGGCGTCTCTGCCATCGCAGCTCGTCCCCCTGATCCCATTGTACCACATTTCCGGGCCTGCTGAAAGCATCAAGAGCCCTTTTCCAGGCGGGCAAAGCTGGCGGCAAGCGTCTTGATGCCTCGCCCTCTGAATGCCACCACCACGTCCCAGTCGTCGCCGCGCTGCTGTACCTGGACGACCGTCCCATCCCCGAACGACGCATGCCGCACCTTATCTCCAGGTTTGAACGGTGCCGCTGGAGACCGGTCCACATGCCGATTACCTCCTCGCTGGGGCGTTTGAGCGCTGTATGGCGATCGCTCCGTCCTCGAACCGTGCTCCTGGGGCCGGCGCCGGTTGGCGTTCGATTTGAGATGGGCGGGGATGTCCGACAGATAGCGCGAAGCGTCGGCGAGTTCATTGCTCCCATACATCGTCCGGCGGAAGGTATGGGACAGGTACAGCCGGTCCTGAGCGCGCGTCACGCCGACATAGAACAGGCGTCGTTCTTCTTCCATCGCGTCCGGATCGTCAAAAGACCGGCTGTGAGGGAGCAGTCCCTCGTTCAACCCGATGATAAAGACCACGCCAAACTCCAATCCCTTGGCCGAGTGCAGGGTCAATAGGGTCGGCGCCTCTGTGTCGTCCAGGTTGTCCACGTCGGATACCAGCGAGATCTCTTCCAGGAACGTCGTGAGTCCCTCTTCCAGGGGCAGGTGGGAATACTCGGAGGCGACAGCGCGAAGCTCGAGTGCGTTCTCCCACCGCTCCTCTCCTTCATCGCTCCCGTCGCGCAGGTACCCTGCATAGCCGGTCCGTTCGATCACCTGATCCAACAGCTCGAGCACGGTGACCTGGTTCCTCGCCGAGATCCACGCGCTCCACATCTCGTGGAATCGGAGCAACGACCTGCGTCCAGCGGCGGACAGGGGCGCGTCTGTCCGCCCCGAGAGCTCCTTCAGGGCATCGTAGAGGGGCAGGCCCTGGCTGGTTGCCCAATTCGCCAGGTCGCTCATCGACTTGGTGCCGATCTTGCGCCTTGGGACGTTGATGATCCGCATCAGGCTGACACTGTCGTGCGGGTTGTGGATGATGCGCAGGTAGGCCATCAGGTCTTTGATCTCGCGCCGGGAGTAGAACCGCGTCGCGCCGACCAGCTTGTAGGGCATGTTCTCTGTGAGAAAGGCGTCCTCCAACGCGCGCGACTGAGCGTTGACACGATACATCACCGCACAGGCGCCGGGTGCGATCCCCTGCTCGCTCAGCTCCTGGATGGTGCGCACCACCCAGCGCCCCTGCTCGTTTTCGTCGTATGCCTCGTTCACCACGGTGCCGCTGCCCTTGTTGCGCTCGGTGAAGAGCCTCTTGGGCGTGCGCTGTGTATTGAGAGAGATGACGGCGTTGGCCACATCGAGGATGGTCTGCGTGGAGCGATAGTTCCGCTCGAGCAGGATCCTGCATATGTCGGGGTAATCTTGCTCAAAGCGCAGCACATTACGAAAATCTGCGCCACGAAAGGCATAAATAGATTGGTCTTCGTCGCCCACACCAAACAGGTTGCGGCGCTCTCCGGCTAGCTGGCGTACCAACTCGTATTGCACGGCATTCGTGTCCTGGAATTCGTCGACCAGGATGTAGTGGTAGCGGTTCTGGTATTTGCGCAGCAGGTCCGGTTGTTCGCGAAAGGACACGACCACGCGCAGCAGCAGATCGTCAAAGTCGAGAGCGTTGTTCTCCTGGAGCAGGGCCTGATAGCGCCCGTAGATACGCCGGGCGACCTCTTCCCTGTAGGTGCGGGCCTCAAAGTCGTTGGGGCCGAGCAGGTTCGTCTTGGCCCGTGAGATGATGGCGTGCATGCTCCGGGGGCGAAACTGCTTGTCGTCCAGGTTCAGGTCCTTGAGTGCCTGCCGCATCAAGGCCTGCTGATCGCTGTCGTCATAGATGACAAAGTTCGAGTCGATCCCGACCGAAACCGCTTCTCGACGCAAGAGCCGCACGCAGATAGCGTGAAAAGTCCCGATCGTCAGCCGGCGAAGATCGGCGTCGCCGAGCAAGTCTGCCAGGCGGTTTTTCATCTCCCGGGCGGCCTTGTTGGTAAAGGTCACCGCCGCGATGCGCCAGGGCAGAACGCCGCGCTCCTGGATCAGGTAGGCCACGCGGTGGGTCAGCACGCGCGTCTTGCCCGAGCCTGGGCCGGCGAGGACGAGCACGGGGCCTTCGGTGGCGACTACGGCTTGCTGCTGGGCCTCGTTGAGGCCTTGAACGATTGAACTCATACGGTAGCTCCCGGAAAGCGACGGTCAGCGATCAGGCACCGACTTGGTGCAAGCAGGACGTCTCTGGGACACGTCCTGCCGATGGCTGATCGCTGACCGCTATTGTAGCACGGTTTGGGCGTTTGTGCGAGTGGGCAAGAGATGGTCCAGCCGTTCCAGGATGTAGTCCGGTTGGACCTCGTTCTGTGCGAGCGCCTCGAGCGTTGTGGCCCCGGTCAGAGGCATCGCTGTAGACATTCCCGCCCGGTGGCCCATCAGGATGTCGGTCTCGACGCGATCGCCAACCATCATGCTCTCTTCCGGGTCGGTGCCCAAGAGGGCCAAGGCCGTACGTGCCATCATCTCCGAGGGTTTCCCGGCGATGAACTCGATCTTGTGCCCGGTGCACGCCTCGATCGCGGCGATAATCGAAGCTGCGTCTGGCTCGCCGCCGCCGGGGACCGGGCAGTAGGCGTCGGCATTGGTGGCGATCAAGTGCGCTCCGGAGCGAATGGCGTCGAACGCGATCTGCAGTTTGCGATAGACAAAAGTGCGGTCAAAGCTGGCGATCACGTACGCGATCTCTTCCGGCGATTCGGTGAGGATGAATCCGGCCTCGGTGAGCTCGTCGCATAAGACCTGCTCCCCGATCGGAAAGACGCGGCAGCCTGGCGCGCGACCGCTCAGGTAGCGGATCAGGACCTGCGACGAGTTGACGATGTCCCCCACGGGAGTGGGCAGGCCGAGCCAGGTCAGCTTGTCGGCATAGGATTGGCGGGTGTTCACGGGCTTGTTGGATACAAAGACCATCCGGCAGCCTGCCTGGCGCAAGGTCTCGATCGTTCTTTTCGCGCCGGGCAGCAGCGCATCGCCCAGATACACGGTGCCGTCCAGGTCAAACACGTACCCCTTGAAGAGGCGTTCGGGGCGTCGAAAGGGCATGGGCCAGGGTCTCCTCGTTGCGTCGGGATGAACGCCCATTGTACGGAGGACCGGGGGTCTTGTCAAGCGGCGTCCCAGGAGGCTTTGACAAAATCCTCTCTTGTGGGTATACTAGACCTGTTCTGACCGCTGGATACGATGGCCGAGCCGCCCTGGCAGCTTGTCCAGGAGGAGCGAGGACAGACTTGATGCGTTCGTGGGATCCGTGGACCAGCGGCAACGATGCCCAGGCAAGCATCTTGATTGGCTTACGGGAGGGGGACCTCCCGCGATTCACCGGTAGGCGAGATGGCTTCCGTGTCGCGCCGCTCGCTAACCGTACCGCTGCGCGGTGTGGAACCCTTTTCGGCATAAAGGCCCCCTAACCTGGGGCCTTTTTACATCCCGGCTGTAGAGGAGGTGTCCTGTGTCCGAGTCCAGTTTTCCAGAAGCCCTGACCTTTGACGATGTCTTGTTGACTCCTGGGTACAGCGAGGTGCTGCCAAGCCAGGTCAGCCTGCGCGCACGGCTGGCAGGTGACCTGTGGCTCAACATTCCCGTCCTCTCGGCGGCTATGGACACGGTCACCGAATCTCGCCTGGCGATCGCCCTGGCCCGTGAAGGAGGGATCGGGATCGTCCACCGCAACATGAGCGCCGTCGATCAGGCCCAAGAGGTGGACAAGGTCAAGCGCTCCGAGTCGGGGATGATCGTCGACCCGATCACCCTCCCGCCCAGCGCGCTGCTCAGCGAGGCCGAACAACTGATGTCTCGGTACCACATCTCCGGCGTGCCGATCACCGAGGAGGGCAAGTTGGTTGGCATTCTCACCAACCGCGATGTGCGCTTTGTGGAGGACCTGAGCCGTCCTGTCTACGAGTATATGACGCGGGAGAACCTGGTCACCGCCCGGATCGGCACGACGCTGGAGGAAGCCAAGGCGATCCTGTTCAAGCACCGCATCGAAAAGCTGCCCCTGGTGGACGAAAAGGGCTACCTGAAGGGGTTGATCACGGTCAAGGACATCCAGAAAAAGATAGACTATCCCAACCGCGCGACGGACGGGCGCGGGCGCCTCCTGGTTGGTGCGGCAGTGGGTGTGGGCGCAGATATGCAAGGACGTGTTTCGGCGCTGTACCACGCGGACGTAGACGTGTTCGTGATCGACACCGCGCACGGGCACAGCAGGAACGTGCTCCGCGCCATCGAGGAGATCAAGGCGATCGCCCCTGAGGTCCCGGTGATCGCCGGCAACGTGGTGACTGCTCAGGGCACGCGCGACCTGATCCAGGCAGGCGCGGACGCGGTCAAGGTTGGCGTGGGAGCGGGGTCGATCTGCACGACGCGGGTCATCTCCGGGGCAGGCATGCCTCAGCTTACCGCCATCCGCCAGTGCTCTGAAGAAGCGCGCAAGCACGATACGCCCGTCATCGCGGACGGCGGGATCAAGTACTCTGGAGATATCGCCAAGGCGTTGGCCGCTGGCGCGGACACGGTGATGCTCGGTTCGCTGTTTGCCGGCGTCGACGAATGTCCCGGCGAGTTGGTGATCTATGAGGGCCGTTACTACAAGGAATACCGCGGCATGGGATCGATGGGAGCGATGCAGGGCTATGGTCGGGACCGGTACGCCTCAGGGCAGTCCGAACCAGAAAAGCTGGTGCCGGAAGGGATCGAGGGCCGGGTGGGGTACAAGGGTGTGCTGGCCGAGTATGCGTATCAACTGATGGGCGGGCTGCGCTCCGGGATGGGATATGTTGGGGCCGCCAGCCTGGCCGAACTGCGCGCCAAGGCGTGTTTCGTTCGCATTACCAGCGCTGGCCTGATCGAGAGCCATCCCCACGACGTGATCATCACCAAGGAAGCGCCCAACTATCCAGGGGCATAACCGAGACGCGGAGGACGGATAGGCAGACCATGGACTATCGTGTGCTGGTCTTTTGGCAAGCAAGCGTCCCTGATGGACGCGCGAGAGCGGTCGTGGACGACACGCACATCCTGGGCGTCCCTGGCGTCGAGTCAGTGCGGATCGACGACCTCTACTTTTTGCGCGGGGATCTGTCCCTCGCGCAGGTCGATCGCTTGTCCCGCGAGCTGCTGGTCGATCCGGTGGTGCAGGGAGTCCATGTATCGCGCGTTGAGCCTCGGTTCACCGGGCGCGGCGAGAGCGAGGGTGCCGCTGGCTCTGAGCGGATCATCGAGGTGGGATTCCACCCTGGCGTGACCGATTCGGTAGCAGAGAACCTGATCCTCGGTGCCCGGCGGCTGGACATCGAGGTGGAGCAGGCCGCAACCGGCACGCGATACCGGCTCTCCGGCGATCTGTGCGAGGCGGATGCGCGCCGGATCGCCACTGGCTTGTTGTGCAACGAGGTGATCCAGTCCTACACGTTGGGCGAGATGAGCCCTCCCTTCGCACCTCCGGCCCAGTCGAGCGGTGTGGTGGAGTCGATCCCCATCCGCGAGATGCCCGACGATCAGCTCGCGCGCATGAGCGTCGAGCGCGTGCTGTTCCTCGATCTGGCTGAGCTGCGGGCCATCCGTGCGTACTATCGCACCGAGGGGCGCGAGCCCACCGACGTCGAGTTGGAGACGCTGGCCCAGACGTGGAGCGAGCACTGTGTCCACAAGACGTTCAAGGCGTTGATCGACTATGAGTGCCGGGACTCCAGCTCGCCCATCGCGAACGGCGCATCTCCGTGCGACCCGATCGCGAGCCAGCGCATCGACGGGCTGCTCAAGACCTACCTGCGCGCGGCGACGGAGGCGATAGACAAACCGTGGGTGCGGTCGGCGTTTGTGGACAATGCCGGGATTCTCGAATTCGACGCGCAGTGGGATGTGTCGTTCAAGGTGGAGACGCACAACCATCCTTCAGCGTTGGAACCATTTGGCGGGGCCAACACCGGGGTCGGCGGCGTGGTGCGCGACGTGATCGGCGTCTCCGCGCGACCCATTGCCAACACCGACGTGCTCTGCTTTGGCCCACAGGACCTGTCCCCAGACCAGATGCCGGGCGGCGTGCTGCACCCCCGTCGCATTGCCGCCGGCGTGATCGCGGGCATCGAGGACTATGGCAACAAGATGGGCATTCCCACCGTCAACGGGGCCATTCTCTACGACCCGGGGTACACGGGCAACCCACTGGTCTTCTGTGGCTGCGTTGGCATCGCTCCGCGCGATAGCCACCGCAACCGGGCGCGTCCTGGAGACCTGTGCATCAGCGTGGGCGGGCGAACGGGGCGCGACGGACTGCATGGAGCGACGTTCTCTTCTGCCGAACTGACGCACGAAACGGGAGAGACGGTGGGCAGTGTGGTCCAGATCGGCAACCCGATCACCGAAAAAACGTTCCTGGAGGCCGTGCTCGTGGCCCGCGACGAAGGGCTGTACACGTCGATCACTGACTGCGGGGCTGGGGGCTTTTCCTCGGCGGTGGGAGAGATGGGCAAGGACGTCGGCGTGCAAGTCGACCTGTCCGCGGTGCCGCTCAAGTACCCTGGCTTGCGCCCCTGGGAGGTCTGGCTGTCAGAGGCCCAGGAGCGGATGGTCCTCGGCGTGCCGCCCGAGCACCTCGACCGCCTGCGCCAGATCTGTGCCGCGCGCGACGTGGAGCTGACGGTCATCGGGCGGTTTACCGGAGACCGGCGACTCACCCTCCGCTACGGCGAGCAGGTCGTGGGCTCGATGGATATGGATTTCCTGCACGATGGCATTCCGCGCCGGCATCTGAAGGCGGTCTGGGATGCCCGGGGCAGGCCGCAGGGGGCAGAGCCCTCCCTGCACGTCGACGATCTGAACGAGGTCCTGCTCAGGCTGCTGGCCTCCCCCAACATCTCGAGCAAAGAGGCGGTGATCCGCCGGTACGATCACGAGGTGCAGGGGGGAACGGTCGTCAAACCACTCACCGGCGTGGCGAACGATGGACCGTCCGATGCGACCGTGATCTGGCCCCTGGAGGTACAACAGCCCGGGGGGAAGGGTGCCTGCCATCGCGGCCTGGCGATCGGGTGCGGGATCAACCCGCGCTACGGTATGATCGACCCGTATGCGATGGCCTGGGCGGCGATCGATGAGGCCCTGCGCAACGTGGTCGCCGTGGGTGCAGACCCGGATGGGGTGGCCTTGCTCGACAATTTCTGCTGGGGCAATCCCAACCTGCCCGATCGCCTGGGCGGCCTGGTGCGTGCGGCACAGGGATGCTACGACGCTGCCCTGGCCTACGGGGCGCCTTTCGTCTCGGGCAAAGACTCCCTGAACAACGAGTATGTGGACCCCACCGGTGCCAAGATGCCCATCCCTCCAACCCTGCTCATCTCTGCCCTGGGGTTCGTCCCGGATGTGCGTCAGGCGGTGACGATGGACCTAAAGTCCGCTGGCAGCCGGCTGTACGCCATCGGCGAGACGCGGGTGGAACTGGGGGGATCTGCGTTCTATGCCCTTTCCGGAGATCTGGGAGCGTCGGTGCCCGCGCCCGTTCCTGGTTCGATAGATGCGATGCGCGCCCTCCACCGTGCGATGGGCCAGCGTCTGGTTCGCGCCTGCCACGACTGCTCCGAAGGGGGGCTGGCGGTCGCGGCGGCCGAGATGGCCTTTGCCGGGGGTGTGGGCGCTACCTTGCGCCTGGCGGACCTACCTTGCGCTGAGGATGGTGTGGGTGACATCACCGCGCTGTTTGGCGAGACAGCAGGTCGCTTCCTGGTCGAGGTCGCAGAGGCGGATGGGGAGGCGTTCGAGGCTGTGATGTGTGGAGTGGCCTGTGCGTGCGTCGGGCACACAGAGGGCGACGTGATGCGCGTCCTGGGCACAGAGTCCCAGGTCGTGATCGAGATGGGCATTGAGGTGCTCAAGGCTGCGTGGCAAGGAGGCACGTATGTGGATCGCTGAATTCATCGGGGTGATCTTGGTTGGATATGGGATCTGGTTCGCGAGCAAAGGGGTAAACAGGCAGTGGGGCACGGAGAAGGATTGGTGGCGTCCGGTGACTCGCCAGGACCGCTATCCCTATCCAATCTCTGGTATCTTGCTGGGCGTCTTTTTCACCCTCATCGGCCTGCGCTTTGCCTTGGACACCGTCTGGGTGAATGCGAAGAGCCTGGGTTATGCGGCGGGCGGGCTCTTTGCCGTGGTGGTCGTCATCGGCGTAGCACAACCGCGCTTTCTCCATCCTCGCTGGTATGGGGTGTTGGAGGACCGGCTGGGCAAGAAAGAGCTGTCCCGCCTCAGAGCAGCCGCCTTCAAGGTGGAGCAGGAGGAATGGGTCGAGATTGTGGCGTCGGAGACAGCCTTCGACGCCTGGGTCAAGAGGGCGGCGCCAGGGTCAGCCCAGCACACCAACCGAGGCTACGAAAAGCCGGCAGGGAACGAGTGAGGTATACCATGGTCGATTCGGATCAGCTAGCCGCCATCGTCCACCACGTGCTACAAGAGGACATCGGCCAGGGGGACGTCACCAGCTTGTGGACACTGCCCCCAGGTTTGATGGGAAGCGGTGTGTTCTTGTGCAAGGCCAGCGGGGTGCTGGCAGGGTTGGGGGTCGGACGCGCGGTTTTTGCCGCTGTGTCGGACGCGGTGCGCTTTGTCGCCCTCAAGTCTGACGGCGATCGGATCGTTCCCGGGGACCGGATCGCCACCGTCGAAGGGCCTATGGGGGCGATCCTCACCGCGGAGCGAACCGCGCTCAATCTCATGCAGCGCATGAGCGGCATCGCATCAGCGACGCGCCGCTACGTGGAGGCGGTGGCGGGGACCAAGGCGGTCATCCTCGACACGCGCAAGACCGTTCCCGGCCTGCGCGTGCTGGACAAGTGGGCGGTGCGCCTGGGCGGCGGGCAGAATCACCGCATGCGCCTGGATGACATGGTGTTGATCAAGGACAACCACATCGCCGCTGCAGGGGGCGTTACCGCCGCCGTCGAGCGTGTACGGGCGCATAACGACCAGGGGCTGCCGATCGAGGTAGAGGTCAAGACCTGGGAAGAGCTGGAGGAGGCCGTCGCTCTGCGGCCTGACCGGATCATGTTGGACAACATGTCTCTGGACGAGATGCGTCAGGCGGTAACGTGGGTGGCGGGGCGCGTGCCCCTGGAGGCTTCGGGTGGGATCACCGCCCGTACCCTGCGCCAAGTTGCCGAGACGGGAGTGGACTATATCTCGGTGGGCGCGCTCACCCACTCGGTCACCGCCCTGGATATCAGTCTGGAAGTGGAGAACGTAGAGTGAGGACGGTTCGATGAATCTTGACGATTTGTACGCGGATATCGAGCGCGCCAGGGCGGAACTCGGATCCGACGTCGTGATCTTGGTGCATCACTACCAGCGCGATGAGGTGATCCGTTTCGCCGACTTTCGGGGGGATTCGCTGCAGCTCTCTCGCGTGGCTGCGGAGCAGCGACAGGCCCGGTACATTGTGTTCTGCGGGGTCAATTTTATGGCCGAAACGGCAGCGATGCTGTGCGATCCGGCGCAGCAGGTCTTGCTTCCTGCCGGTGACGCGCCCTGCCCGATGGCGCGCATGGCCGACGTGGAACAGGCCGAAGAAGCGTGGGAGCGGTTATCCTCCGCGTGGGGGGAGGACCTGGTGCCGATCACCTACCAGAACTCGACGGCTGCGCTCAAGGCGTTCTGCGGCCAACGCGGAGGTGCGGTCTGCACCTCGTCCAATGCGGAACGGCTGTTCAAGTGGGCATTGGCGCGCAAGGGACACGTGATCTTTTTCCCGGACGAATGGCTGGGCACCAATTCGGCGCTGGCGCTGGGCATCCCCCGCGACCAGATCGCTGTCTGGGACCCGGATGATCCGGACACGAGTTACGCTCGCGCCAGAGAGGCGACCGTGGTGGTGTGGAAAGGGTACTGCCACGTGCACACCTTTTTCAGGGTCGAGCACGTGCGCGAGGTACGTGAACGGTACCCTGGGATCAAGGTCATCGTCCATCCCGAGTGCCCGGTCGATGTGGTCGCCGCAGCGGATGCCTATGGCTCGACGGCGGCGATCATCCGCTACGTGGAGCAGGCTCCGCCGGGCAGCGCGATCGCCGTGGGAACCGAGATCAACATGGTCGCTCGCCTGGCACAGGAATACCCCGACAAGACCGTCGTCCCCCTGGCCCGCTCGCTGTGCGGCGCCATGTACCGGACCACACCACTGGGACTGCGCGACGCGCTGCGCTCGTGCGTGGCAGGCGCACCCATTCACGTCGTGCGCGTGGACGAGGAGACCCGGCGATGGGCCAACCTGGCGCTGGAGAGGATGCTGAGTCAGTGAGCGATCGAGCTCATACAGGCAAGGTGTATATGAACAACGAACGAGAGATCGTTGACCTGCTGATCCTGGGGTGTGGCGTCGCTGGGAGTGTAGCGGCCCTGGAAGCAGCGTCTACCTCGGATGCGCACGTGCTGGTCATCACGCCAGCCTCAGAGCCGCAGGAAGCCAATACCTACTATGCGCAGGGAGGCATCATTGGGCGGGGACCGGAGGATTCCGTCGATCTGCTGATCGAGGACCTGTATCGAGCCGGCGACCAGGCGAACCACCCCCGGGCGGTCCGCCTGTTGGCCGAGGAAGGACCGCGCCTCCTGATCAAGTACCTGGTCGATATGGCTGGGGTAGAGTTCGACCGGGATGAGAACGGGGACGTGGCCTTTACCCGCGAAGCGTCGCATTCCACCGAACGTGTGCTGCACATCGGCGACGCAACCGGGCGGGGCATCGAGGTAAAGCTGATCGCCGCCCTGAAGCGGTACAAGGGCGTCACACTGCTGACGCGCCACACGGCCGTGGATCTGATCACCCCTTCGCATCATTCGCGCAACCCGCGCGATGTATACGAGCCACTGACCTGCACCGGCGCCTATGTGTATAACCAGGTCACCGGCAAGGTGCGCACGATCCTGGCCCGGAAAACGATCCTGGCGACCGGCGGCCTGGGGCAGATTTTCTTGCATACCACCAACCCTCAAGGCGCGCGAGGAGACGGGCTGGCGATGGCCTACCGTGCCGGAGCGCGGATCGTCAACGCCGAGTACGTCCAGTTCCACCCGACGGCCTTTTTCCGGCGGAGTGCGCCGCGGTTTCTGGTCAGCGAAGCAGTGCGCGGAGAGGGCGGCCGGCTGCTCAACGACAAGGGCGAGGCCTTTATGGAGCGGTATGCGCCGGTGTGGAAGGACCTTGCCCCGCGCGACGTGGTGGCACGCTCCATTCACCTGGAGATGATCGACCGCGAGATCAGCAACGTATACCTGGACCTGTGCTCGGCGATGCCGGCGGATCGCATCCGTGAGCGTTTCCCAACCATCTATGAGACCTGCCTGAGCTATGGCGTGGATATCACGCGTGAGTGGATCCCGGTCGTCCCGGCGGTGCACTACTTTTGCGGGGGCGTGTGGGTGGACGAATGGGGCCGAAGCAGTATCCGGAATCTCTACGCGGCAGGGGAGGTCAGTTGCACCGGGGTGCACGGAGCGAACCGCTTGGGGAGCGCGTCGCTGCTCGAGGGGGTGGTCTGGGGATCGCGAGCGGCACAGCACGCCCTTGAGAACCTGTCCGGCGATCTCGCGGTGAGCCCGGCGGACATTCCGACCTGGGACGATTCACACCTGACCTATTCCACCGATCCGGCGCTGTTCCAGCAGGACATGGAGACCATCCGGCGCACGATGTGGTACTATGTGGGGTTGATCCGGGCCACGTATCGCCTGCGCCGGGCCATTGACGATCTGCGACATATGCAGCGCGAGATCGACTTTTTCTACCGGCACACCCAGCTCAGCGACTCGCTGATCGGCCTGCGCAGTGTCGTGCAGTCGGCGTTGATCGTGGCCCGCGCGGCGTGGGAGAACAATACGTCGAGAGGGTGCCACTACCGGCAGGATTGAGGACGGGATGACCAAACCACGGGTGCTGATCCTTCACGCTACGGGCACAAACCGGGATCGCGAAGCCCTGCAGGCTTGCGAGTTGGCGGGGGGCCAGGCCGAGATCGTTCACGTCAACCAACTACGAGACCGCTCGCGTTCTCTGCGCGACTACCAGATGCTTGTCTTGCCCGGCGGCTTTTCCTACGGCGATGACCTTGGCGCGGGCAAGCTCTGGGCGATCGATCTGGGGCACGCCCTGCGCGAGGGGATAGAGCCGTTTATCGAGACGGGCAAGCCGGTGATTGGCATCTGCAACGGCTTTCAGGCGCTGGTCAAGTCCGGACTGCTGCCCGGGGCACTGCCGGGAGCCGATGGGGCGGGCTCGAAGGTCCACGCAACGCTGACCCGCAACGCGTCGAACCGGTTCGAATGCCGCTGGGTGTGGTTGGAGCCCGATCCGGGTTCGCCGTGCGTGTTTACGGCAGGGAGTACGGCGCGCATCTACTGCCCCGTGGCGCACGGAGAGGGTCGCTTTGTGCCTCGTGATGAGGGGGTGCTGCGTGTCCTGCAGGACCACAAGATGATCGTCGTCCGCTATGCCGCGCAAGACGGCGGCCCGCTCACGTACCCCGACAACCCCAACGGCTCTGTGGCCGACATTGCCGGGATCTGCAACGCGAGCGGGACCGTTTTCGGCTTGATGCCGCACCCGGAAGACCACGTCTTTCCAGAGCAGCATCCCCGCTGGACGCGCGGCGAAGGGGGGAACCTGGGACTCGAACTGTTTAGGAATGGCATCCGCTTTGCGGGGCAGTGCTGAACCCCGAGATTGGTGATTCTACGAGGAGGACCTATGTTGGATGCAGCGACGATCCGATCTTTGATTCCGCAGGCGTTTGTAGGCGCTGACCTGCCCGCGCTAGGGGCCAGGTCCAGCGGCAAGGTGCGCGATTTCTTTGTCGCCGAGGGCCGCCGCGTGCTGGTCACCACCGACCGGCTGTCGGCCTTTGATCGCATCTTGACCGCAGTCCCCTTCAAGGGCCAGGTGCTCAACCAGCTCAGCGCCTTCTGGTTCGAGCAGACACAGGACGTGATCGCCAACCACGTGCTGGATGTGCCCGACCCGAACGTGACCGTGGCCCTCGAGTGCGACCCGTTCCCGGTGGAGGTCGTCGTGCGGGGTTATATCAGTGGGGTAACGCAGACCGCGCTCTGGTACCGTTACTCACTGGGCGAACGCGAGATCTATGGCTATACCTTCCCCGAAGGAATGGTCAAGAACCAGCCTTTGCCCGAGCCGATCATCACGCCCACGACCAAGGGGCGCGAGGGCGAGCACGACGAGCGCGTTACCTGCACTGAGGTGGTCGAGCGCGGGCTGCTTGACGGTGAGACGTGGGAGCGGGTTCAGGCTGCGGCGTTGGTGATCTTTCGGCGAGGGCAGGAGATCGCTCGCCGGGGTGGGCTGATCCTGGTGGACACCAAGTATGAATTCGGGCGTACGCCCGATGGACAGATCGCGCTCATCGACGAGGTACACACACCGGACAGCAGCCGTTTCTGGGTGGCGGAGAGCTATGAGGAGCGGGTTGCGGCGGGGGAGGAACCGGAGAACTTTGACAAAGAGTTCTTGCGCCTGTGGTACGCTGAGCGAGGGTATCGCGGCGATGGCGAGCCACCGGTCGCCACATCCGATCTGATCGTCCAGGTCAGCCAGCGCTACATCGCCTGCTATGAAAAGCTGACCGGGCAGACCTTTGTGCCGGGCGCGTACCCGGTGGAAGAGCGGCTCAGATCGGCATTCACGTAGGGTGAGGATCTTGGCAACGGGGCCAGGGCGCGTCGAGCGGTCGCGTCTTGGCCCTTTTTGATGGGAGTGGGTATATGTCGTCTGTTGTCATCTTGATGGGATCGAATTCGGATCTGCCCTTTGTGGGACAGATCGCCGCCGCACTGGAGGGCCTGGGCATTGCCTACGAGCAGCGCGTGGCCTCGGCGCACAAGAGCGCGCGCTACCTGCTTGCGCTGCTGGCTGAATATGAAGGGTGCGGAGGGGTCGGCGTCTATATCACCGTCGCCGGGCGAAGCAATGCCTTGAGCGGCATGGTGGACGCCAATGTCACCGCCCCGGTCATCGCCTGCCCGCCCTACTCGGGGACCTTCGCTGGGGCGGACCTCTACTCGTCGCTGCGCATGCCCTCGGGCGTGGCGCCTGCGGTCGTGCTGGAACCGGCCGCTGCCGCCTTGCTGGCTGCCAAGATCCTCGCTGTGGGCGACGCGAGCCTGCGCGAGCGGATCGCCGCCGCGCAGAGGGCGCAGACAGAGGGCGTGATCTCGGCTGACAAGGACCTGCAGGCGAACCGCCCGTGAGGAATCGTCGATCGTGATCGGGCCAGGAGCTTGTTTCAGAGCGGTCCCCGACTTGAGGTGTTGAATGCACGAGTGGAACGATGCGCCGCGCGAGGCATGTGGCGTATTTGGCATCTATGCGCACGGTGTGGATGTGGCCCGCCTGACCTTCTTTGGCCTGTATGCGCTGCAGCATCGCGGGCAGGAGAGCGCCGGCATCGCGACCTGTGATGGACGTGTGGCCAACGTTCACAAAGGGATGGGGTTGGTTTCCCAGGTGTTCACAGAGGAGAATCTCTACCCACTGCGCGGACACCTGGCCATCGGTCACACGCGTTATTCGACCACGGGGTCATCCAAGCTTTACAATGCGCAGCCGTACCTGATCGAGACGGCTCTGGGCCCCCTGGGCGTGGCGCACAATGGCAACCTGACCAATTCGCCCCAGCTACGGCGCGATCTGCTGCAGCGCGGGGTGGGCCTGATCTCCTCCTCGGACAGCGAAGTGATCACGCAGATGCTCGCCGGAGCGGCGGGCCAGACGTGGGAAGATCGCCTGCGAGTTTTCATGAGCCAGGCCCGCGGTGCCTATTCGCTCACCCTCTTGACCCGTGACGCGGTCTACGCGGTGCGCGATCCGTGGGGATTCCGACCGCTGTGTATTGGCAAGATGAACGGGGACGGGTGGGCGGTCTCTTCCGAGTCGTGTGCCCTGGGCACGGTCGGTGCCGAGTATGTGCGCGAGGTGAAACCGGGTGAGATCGTGCGCCTGGACGAGAGGGGCATGACGTCGATCTTGGGTGCGCCCACCGCAGAGCGAGAAGCGCTCTGCATCTTTGAGTACATCTACTTTGCACGGCCCGATTCGCTCCTGGAGGGGCAGTCGATCCACCGCGTGCGCCGTCGCCTGGGCGAGCAGCTAGCTCGCGAACACCCTGTCGAGGGCGATATGGTGATGGGGGTCCCTGACTCTGCGACCGCGCACGCGATTGGATATGCCTGGGAATCGGGCATACCATTTGGCGAGGGACTGATCAAGAATCGCTACATCGGGCGCACCTTTATCCAGCCTGACGACCGGCTGCGGCGGCGGGGAGTGGCGCTCAAGTACAATCCCTTGCCCGATTCACTCCGCGGAAAGCGCATCGTGCTGGTGGACGATTCGATCGTCCGCGGCACGACCAGCGGCCCGATCGTTGCCCTGCTTCGCCAGGCGGGAGCCGCCCAGGTGCACATGCGCGTTGCCTCGCCGCCGATCACCGACCCCTGTTTTATGGGCGTGGATATGGCGACGCGCGACGAACTGATCGCCGCCAACCACTCGGTGGAAGAGATCGCCGCTCGCATCGGCGTGGACAGCCTCAAATACCTGTCCCTGGAAGGAATGGAGGATGCCATTCAGCATCCCGTGACGGGACACTGCGCGGCCTGCTTTAGCGGCGACTACCCGCTGAGCTTGGGTGAGGACATCGGCAAGTACGCGTTGGAGGGCAGATGAACGTGCTGATCGTGGGCTCCGGGGGACGAGAGCACTGCCTGGCGTGGAAGCTGGCGCGATCCCCTTCCGTGACCCAGGTGTACGTTGCGCCAGGGAATGGGGGAACCGCCTGGGAGGGGGCCGGTGATGGGGTCGCTCCGTCGCAGAACGTGGCGATCGACGCGACAGACGTCGAGGCACTGCTGGCCTACGCGCGAGCACGGCGGGTCGATCTGACCGTTGTCGGCCCCGAGGCCCCGCTGGTGGCGGGGGTTGTGGATGCGTTCGTGGCTGCGGGCTTGCGCGTCTTTGGGCCGACACAGGCCGCGGCCCGGCTGGAGGGGTCCAAAGCGTTCGCCAAGCAGTTCATGCTGGCTCAGGGCATTCCCACTGGTCGTGCCGAGGTCTTTGCCGACTATGGCGCGGCCCTGTCCCACCTGCGAGAGGTCGGTGCACCGATCGTGGTCAAGGCCAGCGGCTTGGCCGCGGGCAAGGGAGTCACCGTGTGCGCCACGCTGGCCGAGGCCGAGCGTGCCCTGCGCGAGGCGATGATCGAGCGAGTGTTTGGCGATGCGGGCAGCCTGGTGCTGATCGAGGAATGTCTTACCGGGCAGGAGGCGTCCCTCCTGGCCTTCTGTGACGGGGTGACCGTGGTCCCGATGGTGTCCGCGCAGGACCACAAGGCGGTCTACGATGGCGACCGGGGACCGAACACGGGAGGAATGGGGTGTTATGCCCCTGCACCCCTGATGACCCAGGAGCGGGTGGAGACGATCACCCGCCAGGTCTTGCAGGCCACCGTCGATGGGTTGTGCGCGCTCGGCGCGCCGTACGTAGGTGTGCTGTACGCCGGGTTGATGTTCACCGACCAGGGGCCCAAGGTGCTCGAGTTCAACTGTCGCTTTGGCGACCCGGAGGCCCAGGTCATCCTCCCTCTGCTGGAAACGGACCTGCTGGAGGTGATCGTGGCCTGCGTGGACGGACGGCTGGGTGAGGCAGCTGTGCGCTGGCGGGACGAGTTTGCCACCTGCGTCGTTGCCGCTTCGGGCGGCTACCCGGGCGCGTATGAGAAAGGCAAGGTCATCTCGGGCGTCGAGCGCGCGGAGCAGCGGCTGGGCACGATCGTCTACCACGCCGGGACCGTGCGTGCCGGCGACCAATTGCTCACCAACGGCGGTCGGGTCCTGGGGGTCACCGCCGTGGCGCCGACCTTGAGGGGGTCGATCGATCGTGCTTATGCGGGCATCGAACAGGTCCGCTTTGAGGGAATGCACGTGCGCACGGACATTGGGGCCAAGGGGCTGGCTGAGCAGCCATCTCCACCCTCCGCCTACGCCGCGGCGGGCGTCGACATCGACCGCAAGATGGGTGCCATCGAGCGAATGAAACAGGTCGTGCGCAAGGCCTATACGCCAGCCGTGCTGGCGGGCATCGGCAACTATGGCGGACTGTTCGATGCCGGCGTGCTGCACAACGCACAAGCGCCGGTGCTCGTGGCCTCGACCGACGGCGTGGGCACCAAGACCAAGATCGCGTCGGCGTTGGGGCAGTTCGACGGCCTGGGCCACGACATTGTCAATCACTGTATCAACGACATCCTGGTGCAGGGCGCGCGCCCTCTCTTTTTCATGGACTATATCGCCTCCTCTCATCTCGATCCCGATATGCTGGTCCGCCTGGTGGATAGCTGTGCCGAGGCATGCGCTGCCGCTGGGTGCGCGCTGTTGGGTGGCGAGACGGCCGAGATGCCCGGCGTCTATGCTGCGGGCGAGTTCGACCTGGTCGGTACCCTCGTCGGGTGGGTGGAAAAGGGGGCGATCGTGGACGGGCGCGACGTGTGCCCGGGCGACGTATGCCTGGGACTGCCCAGCACCGGCCTGCACACGAACGGGTACTCGCTGGCGCGAAAGGTGTTCGCCGGTACGCCCTGGGATCGGCATGTGGAGGAGCTGGGGACAAGCCTTGGACAAAACCTGCTTTTCTTCCACAGATCCTACCTGGGATCTGTGGAAAAGCTGTGGAAGCTGGGGATAACTGTCAAGGCGATGGCCCACATCACGGGGGGGGGCTTCCCCGACAACCTGCCTCGCGTGATCCCCCCCGATGTCGGGGTGGCAATCGATCGCCAGAGTTGGGAGCCGCTGCCGATTTTCCGCCTGATCCAGGAGCGCGGGGGCATCGACCGGCTGGAGATGTACCGCGTGTTCAACATGGGCATGGGGATGGTGCTCTACCTGACGGCGGCGGACGCGGATAGGGCGGTTCGTGCCCTGCGCGGCGCTTACCCGGAAGGCCCGCCCGTGGTGATCGGCGAGGTCACGCCGTGGAATGGCAGTGGGGAGCGGGTGAGACTCTGAGTCGGTACGATGGCGCGGGTCAGGCCGTGCGGCAGGGTCAGCGTGATCGACCTTGCGGCGATTTGGACCCCTCGAGCACCTGGAGCGCGCGCAGTGTGACCCACTTGTTGGGCTCTCCTGGGGCCCCAAAGTCGGCCCACGTGTTGCGCAGCGCGTGCTCGAGGGGCCAGCGTCCGGCCTCATCGCGCTTGCGGTGGATGGCTTGGAGGGCGCTCTCCGGACACTCCGCCACGCCTAATTCGACCAGTGCCAGCAGCGCCTCCAGCAGATCGCTGCCATAGCCCAGCGGGTAGCCGGGACGCAGCCAATGTGAACGCACCCCTGCCTGTGCCGGGAACTGGTCTCGCGCCAGGTCGTGCGAGAGCAGGGTGGTCACTCCACGCTCGATCGCTCCCTGGGTGGCGGGAGTGTGGGGCTCACCCGGAAGGGCAGCCAATCCTCGCAACACCTTGACACACCCCCAGATGCAGGGCATCCACGTCGCCTTGTCCTGGGGGTGCGCGCTGTTTCGCGCGCAGATGAACCCGTCGGTGAGGATGCGATCGGCCAGTGACTCGACGACCGCGCGTACCGTGGGGTGATCGCCATAGCCAAAGTGCCCCAGGGCACGTAGCAGGTCCCCGTTCAGGCAGGGGTACAGGTCGGTGCTGTGCGCGTGCGCGGAAAACAGCCCAAGATCGGCACGCAGGGCGTTTGCCAGCACGTGTTCGCAGGCCAGGGCGATCGCGTCGCTCCTCGTTGCGCCCAGGTCGGACAGAAAGATCAGTTGCCAGATGGTGGCCTTGTGTCTGGGGCTGTATCCTCGATCCGGCTTGATCCAGTACCCGGCGGGGTACTGCGCATCGAGGATCGCTCGCACAGGGGCGGAGCGCACGATCGCCGAGCGAGCGGCGACCAGCTCCTCGTCGTCTGCGGGACGATGCAGCAGGTCGCGCAGGGCCAGGTAGCGCGCGGATGGGTTGTCCGTTTCCAGCAGCCAGCGCAGGGGCGTGTGGGCGCTCACCGCTCTCCCCGGCGATGCAAGGAACCGAGGATGAACCCGAGTTCGGGCGAGCGCAGGAGGTAGGTCGCCAGGAAAAAGGTCCCCGCACCGATGACCATGCCCCCGATGCCCAGGGCCCAGGCGCTCTGCGTGGGCATGAGGCGGAGGTAGGCGGCGATCGCCAGGCCCATCGCTGCCGCGCTCAATGCGATGCGCCACAGGGATGTCCAGGCTGGCCGTCCATCCAGTCCCTCCAGCCGGCGGTGCAGGAGCCAGAGCAGCACCCCCGTCTCCAGGGCGGTCGCCAGCGAGTTTGCCAGGGCCAATCCACCCAGCGGAGTCCACGGCTGGTAGGGGAGGCCAAAGGGGCGCAGCCCGATTCGCTCGAACAGCCAGCTAAAGGCCAGGCTGAACCCTACGTTCAAGGCCATTGCTGCCGCGCCCACCCGCACCGGCGTTGCCGTGTCGTGCAAGGCGTAAAAGGCGCGAGTGACGATCTCGAGCTCAGAGTGGGCGACCAGGCCGACGGCGTACCATGCCAGCGCCCATGCGGCCATCATCACGTCCTGGTTGTCGAACGCACCGCGCATCAGGAACATCTCGATGAGTGGGCGACAGAGAGCGATCAGCCCGACGGTAGCGGGGACGGTCAGGTAGAACACGATCTGCAGGGCAGAGAGCAGAGTCGCCCGCAGGGCGTCTCGCTCCTGCCGGGCGGCCTGGGCGGAAAGGGAGGGAAGAAGCACGGTGCCAATGGCCTGTGCAAAGATCCCCTGTGGCAGGAGCATCAGCAGCCATCCATAGTTCAGCGCGGTGACGACGCCCTCTACGCCGATGCTCGATCCGAGGTTGATGTTCACCCAGAAATTCAGTTGCGTGATCGCCATGCCCAGCACGCGGGGGCCCATCAGCCGTGCCACCTGGCGCACGCCCTCGGTGCGCAGCCCCAGCGTGGGCGAATAGGCCCAATCCAGGTTGCGGAGGGCGGGCAGTTGGACCAGGAGATGCAGCAGAGCGCCGATCACCGTGCCGATAGCTGCCCCATAGATGCCCCATCGCCCGGACAGCAGGGCCACGCCGCCGATGATGCCCAGGTTATACGTGCTCGGCGCCAGGGCGGGCAGAAGGTAGTGGTCGTTGGCGTTCAGGATGCCCATCAGCAGTCCGCTGACGCTGAAAAGGACTGTCGAGACCAACATCCACCGCAACAGGGCGACGGTCAGCGAACGCACGGGCGGTGCGAACCCGGGGGCGAGCACCCTGGACACAACCCACGGTGCGATGAGGATGGTGACGATCGAGGCGGTGAGGGCGACGACAAAGACGAGGTTTGTGATCGCACTGGCGACCTGCCAGGCCGCCTGGTGCCGGTCGCGGGCCAGGTAGGCGGTGAACGTCGGGATAAACGCCGAACCCAGCGCTCCGCCCGCGATCAGGATGTACAGCGTCTCTGTCACCCGCGAAGCGGCATTAAAGGCATCCAACGCGTCGCCGGCGCCGTAGATACTCCCCAACAGCGCCACGCGCACCAATCCCAGCGCCCGGCTGAGGACAAAGGCGACCATCACCATGCCTGCCGTGCTGACAAGGGCCTTTCCTCGCTGAGATGCCCCAAACGCGCCCTGGGTGTTTGTGTCCACGTCCCGTCCTCTCTCACCAGACTGCCGCGTGCGATTATAGCATGATCGGGCGAGAAAAACATATTTTCTATTGACGGCAGCACCAAGAAATGGTACAATCGGAGTGCACGTAGCTTGTGGTATGGAGGAGGGATTCCTATGGATTTGCAGGGCAACCTGACTCGCGATGCCCTGGAACCGCTCAACGGTTCCTCTACACCTTTTTCAGTTGAAGCGATCCTCTCTCGCTTGTTGAACAACCTCAACCATCCCGATCCTCAACAGCGTATCCTGGCGATCGACGCGTTGTCGGACTTTGTCGACGTCGTGGTCCTCGATCGCCTGATCGATCTCGCACAGAACGATCCCGACTCGGAGGTGCGCGGCGCGGCGGTATTGGGCATCGGCGAGTTTACCTACGTTGCCAGTAGTTGGGCCTACGATCCAGAGGCCGATGACAATGCCCACTATACGGATGATCGTATGGCTCGAGAAGACCTCAAGCGCACGTATGCGTTCTTGCTGTCCGTTTACCGCGACGAGGGACGTTCCTTGGACGAGAGGCGATACGCGATCGAGTCGTTGAGCCACTTTTGCAATCAAACGGTTGAAGACCTGATCGCCGAGCTCTATGCACGCCCCGAAAAGGTTGCCCGGTCCAGTGCTCTGGTGGCGATGGGAAGGAACTGCTCCCTGCGATGGACCGATATCCTGGCGGATGAACTGTACAGCCCTGACGTCGAGCTGCAGATCAACGCCATCGTGGCCGCCGGAGAATGCGGCCTCGATGCCTGCGGCAAAGATCTGTGGCGTCTGACCTTCTCGGAGAACCTGGATGTGCTGCTGGCGGCGGTCTGGTCGTTGGGACAGACCGGATGGGAGGGGGCGTTCGATCGGCTGGATGAACTAAGCCTGCACCCGGACCCCGAGGTCCGCCAGGCCGCGGACGAGGCGATGGAAGAGTGGCTGTTGTACAGCATGCTGGAAGCCGAGTATGGGGATGACGAGATAGACTTTTTCGAAGAAGAGTGACCTTCGGCTGGGCACGGTGTCAGTAACCTCTTTCGGCAGCTTCTCTTCCCTTCGCACGGATGACTGGAAAGGCTAAATTGGTCCCTCTTGGCAGACGAGCCCCGCTGGCGGCCATTCTCGTTCTCTATGCTGCACTGGCCTGCACCTACAGCCTGGCTATTCCCTTTTTTGAAAAGACGGACGAAGTCTATCACGTCGCCTACGTCGTTCACCTGGCCGACGGCAAGGGCTTTCCCCCGGTCGATCCCCACAATCCCGCCCGGCAAGAGGCCACACAGCCCCCGCTCGCCTATCTCCTGGGAGCCTTGATCATCGCCCCCATCGACACCGGGGATATGGATACGCTGACCCGTCTGAACCCCTACTACCGGCCGATCTGGGATGGGGTCGCCGGCGACAACCGCAACCGCTACCTGCACCTCGTCGACGAGGTCACGCCCACCCACGGCGCGGCGCTGGCGGTGCGTCTCTTGCGCTCGCTGTCCATCGTGCTGGGGGGTGTGACTGTCGCCGCCACCTACGCGATCGCCCGGACGCTTTTCCCCGATGACCGCTGGCTTGCAGGCGGCGCGGCTGCCTTTTGCGCGTTCAACCCGCAGTTTCTGTATGTCAGCGCCACGGTCAACAATGACGTCCTGGTCGCCGCGACGTGTGCCCTCACCGGCCTGGCTGCCGCACGCATCGTGCGCGCGCCCCAACCTCGCGCCCGTCACGCTGCGGTCGCTGGGTTGGCGCTGGGCGCGGCCCTGCTCTCAAAGGTCAGTGCGGTGGTCGTGGTCCCGGTTGTGGTGTTGGCCGTGGGATACGGGGCGTACAAGGCTTCTCGCGCAGGGGCTGGGCGCGCTGTCCTTCTGGGCGCGCGTTGGGTGTCGATCGCCCTTCTCTGCGCGTTGGCGGTCAGCGGTTGGTGGTTCATCCGCAACGCGGTTACGCTGGGGGGAGACCTGACCGGCGCGGTCGTGCACATTGAAAAGTGGGGACGGCGCAGGAGGGCGCTCACGCTCGACGCCCTGCCCCTTGAAATCCAGGGGCTTGAAGAGTCCTACTGGGCTGTCTTTGGGCTGAACAGCATCCCTATCGAGCGCTGGATCAACCTGATCCTGTTTGCTGTCGACAGGTTGACGTTCGTCGGGGGGATCGCCCTGGCGATCAAGCAGTGGACGCGCTGGCGGTTCGAGCGGGAGGCACGCTTTGGACTTCTGCTGACCGGGGTGTGGGCGCTGGGCAGCCTGGCGAGCGTGTTCTACTGGATCTACCTGATGAAGGGCGTGAACCTGGGACGCCTGCTCTATCCCGCGCTCTCGGCGCTTTCGCTGTGGATAGTGCTCGGCCTGTGCCAGTTTGCCCCCAAGAGGTGGTGGCCCCCGCTCACTACGGTCCTGAGCCTGGCCCTGTGCGCGCTGGCGGTCGCCTGCCCGTTCGTCTACTTGTTCCCCAACTATGCGCCGCCGCCTATCCTGGACGAGTCCCAGGTAGGCCCCCTGACCGAGCGGCTGGACGCGAACTACCAGGGCCAGATCCTGCTCCTGGGGTATCACATTCCCCAGGAGGGTACGTGGCCCGGAGATACGCTCGAGATCACGCTCTACTACCAGGCCATGGTTCCCTTTGGCATCGACTATACGGTGTTCGTCCACTTTGTGGACGCGCAGGGGAACATCGTCGTGCAGCAGGACACCTATACGGGGATGGGCCGCTACCCGACCACGCTGTGGCAGCCTGGACAGATCATCGCCGACACGTTCTACCTCACCTTGCCCGAGTGGACGCCCGCCCCCGGCACGGGGATCCTGGAGGCGGGGTTCTATGACCACGATACCGGGCTCCGCCTCCTGGTCGTCAATGAGAACGGGCAGGCGGTTGCCGACAGCGTGTGGTTCCACTCGATGCCCACGATCCCTTCCCCCGAGGGCGGGTGAGGTGCAGTTACGTGGGCTGTTGACCGTACTCGGTGACGTACCTGTGTCGCGCGCGGGCGACCTCTTCTGGGGAAAGCGCGATCGGTTGGCCCAATTGAAGGGCCAGCCACACTGTGCGCGCGACGTCCTCGACCATCACCGCTGCCTTGAGTGCTGCGGTCGGAGTGCGACCGATGGTAAACACGCCGTGGTTTTGCATCAGGATCGCCGGCGAGTCACCGATGGAGTGGATGATCTCGCGGCCGATCTCATCGTTGCCCACCTTGGCATATCCGCCGATGGGGATCGTGCCCCCAAACTCGTCGGCGATGGCGGTCAGGCAGACGGGGATCGGCTTGCCGACGGCGGCGAATGCGGTCGCATAGTTGGAGTGAGTGTGCACCACGCCCATGACATCTGGGCGGTGGCGGTAGATGTAGTTGTGGGCGTGCACGTCGGATGAAGGTGCAAGCGAGCCCTCGATCACCTTGCCTTCCACGTCTACCACGACCATATTCTCCGGCGTCAGATCCGCAAAGGGTATACCGCTGGGCTTGATCACTACGAGCCCGCTTTCGGGATCGCGCCCGCTTACGTTGCCACTGGTCCACGTGACGAGGCCGTAACGCGACAGGTCCTGGTTCAGTTTGCAGACTTTAGCACAGAGTGCATCGAGCATGGGAAACGTCCTCCTGGCTTCTGCGTAGATTCTGATGATGGGCTGCCCCGGCTATCGGTTGGCTGGTGGGGCGACGGGCCTGATGTTAGCACGAATGACGCATCTTGGCAAGCAAAGTAGGATCGATTGACAAGCCCCTGGATCGGTGCTATAGTCAGCGCGTTCTGTGCCGCGCTTTTTCCCTCAAATCGGATGTGACCTATGGCGAACCAGCAGACCGTGACGGATTGGACCCCACCGCCTGGCTTTGGTCCCGTCCCCTCCAAGGTGCCGGGCATCGAGGTCTATGCCCCTGTGCCAGAGGAAGAGACCGCGCCCGGTGTCGAGACGTTCCGGTGCCCGCAGTGCAATGGCATCACCGCATACAGTGCCAGCGATGAGCAGTTGGCGTGCCCGCACTGCGGATACACCCAGCCGGTCGGCGCGCAGCGCGTCGGACTGGCGGCAGAGCGGTTCGAGTTTACCCTGCAAGCGCTCGACGGGTCGGAGCGGGGCTGGGGCATCGAGCGCCGGCAGATCCAGTGCGAGGCGTGCAGCGCGCTCTTTTCTGTGGGGGAGGGCGGCTTGTCCGCCACCTGTCCGTTCTGTGGGTCCAACCGCGTGGTCGGCCTTGCCGCTCTGCACGACTTTATCCGTCCCAGCACCGTGGTCCCGTTCACCGTCGACGACAAGAGATGCAGCGCGCTGGTCAAGGAATGGTTGGGCAGAGGGTGGATGCACCCGCCGGCCCTGCGCCACATAGACGCCATCGGTCGCCTGGTAGGGATGTACCTTCCTTACTGGGTCTTTGGCGCGCACGTCGACGCCCGGTGGAGGGCCGAAGTAGGGTATGAGGAAGAGAAGCGCGTGCTTTGCGATGGACAGTGGGAGACAGAGACGGTGGTCCGCTGGCGTTGGGAAGATGGGAACGTTCACCTGCCGATTCACAACCTGCCCATCTGTGGCACCGACAAGATCAGCACCGTGCTCCAGGAGAGGCTTCAGCCGTACGATCTCGACGCCCTGGTGACCTATGATCCAGACTATCTGGCGGGCTGGCAGGCGCAGGCCTATGACATCCAGCTCAAGCCGGCGTGGGATCTCGGCAAGCGGCGCATGCGAGAGCAGGCCAAGGACGCGTGCTCTGACCAGATCCACTCCTCACACGTCCGCAATTTCAGCATGACCGCCGATTTTGACGAGGAACGATGGCGCTACGTGCTGCTGCCCGCCTACCTGGCCACGTACACGCTGCAGAATGAGACCTATCACGTGATGGTCAACGGGCAAACAGGGGTCGTCGCCGGGCAGAAACCGGTAGCCTGGCTGCGCGTGTGGCTGGCGGTCGCACTGCTGCTGCTGCCGGGCGTGTCTTGCGGGCTGCTGGGCCTGCTCACCTCGCTGCTGGCAGGTGTGGGCGCTTTCTTGCTCCCTGTTGCCCTTTGCCTGTTCGTCGCCGGACTGGCTGCCGTCCTCTACATCCTGTACCAGGCACGCTCCGCCGACGATGTCTGAGGAGGTGAGATCATGGTTCAAGAGCCCTCCGTAAACGAGGCCTGGGGCACATCCCTCGAGGTGTTCTACTGCTCAAACTGCCACAGCGCACACCTGGTGCCGAACCATGCCACGCTGGCTGTATGTCCGTCCTGCCTGCAAGCAGAGGCGCTGCCGCAGCCAGAGCGGATGCGCCGGGAGCCGCCCGAGTTGGTGATCCCTTTTGCGGTGGACGAGGGGCAAGCCACGAACGAGCTGAGCAAGTGGTTCAAGGGAATGTGGTTCCGGCCCTCCGAGCTCCGCGCAGACCTGCTGCGTTCGCGGCTCCGGCGCTGGTGCCTGCCTCTCTGGCTGGTGGACACGGACGTGGACGCTACCTGGCGCGTGGAGGCGGGCTATGAATACCAGGTCGCCTCGTTCCAGGAGCGATACCGCGATGGGCAGTGGGCCTCGCAGCAGGTCACCGAAACGCAAACCCGTTGGGAGCCCCGCGTGGGCCGGCTGCGGCGGCACTATGACAACGTTGCCGTCCCCGCACTGGAGGAGCACGAACGGTGGATGTCGCGCCTGGGAGGATATGACTTTCGCACGCGCAAATCCTACTCGGCGGTCGCCGTCGCCGGAAGCGTCGTCCGCATCCCCGATCTCGAGCCGGAGGCTGCCTGGGGTGAGGCCGAGGTCGCCCTGGACCGCATGGCGTCGGCGGAATGCAAGCTCGCCTGCCAGGCGGACCACGTGCGCAACTGGGGAATGCACGCCCGGTACGACAACGTCCGTTGGACGCAGATGCTGGTCCCGGCCTACGTGACCTACTATCGGGAGGGAGATGCGCTGCACCCGGTGTGGGTCAACGGACAGAGCGGGCAGGTCTGCGGCATCAAGCTCATGTCACAGCGCAAGGCAGCGATCGCCTCTCTGGTCATCGGCGCCCTGGCCCTGCTCTGCTTCCTCTTTGGGCTCCTGTTGACGGCGCTCGGCATCGGGATCGCCCTGATCCTGCTCGGCGCGCTCGTGGGGATCGCTGCCCCTGTTCCCGCCACGTGGGTGTGGATCCAGAACCGCGCGGCGAGGGATCAGTAGTCTTTCCTCCGAGGCGGCTTCACACCAGCACCTGCGACAGCGTCAGCAGGAGCAAAAAGCCCAGCACAAAGCCAAAGGTCGCTTGGTGCTCGTAGCCGTGGCTGTGGCTCTCCGGGATCAACTCGTCGGAGACGACGTAGAGCATAGCCCCACCCGCAAAGGCCAGGCTGAAGGGCAGAAGGGGCTTGAACAGGGTGACAAAGACAGCGCCCAGCAGGGCTGCCACGGGTTCGGAAAGGCCCGAGCCAATGGTCCAGGCCAGGTACTGTCTCCGCGGCATGCCGCAGGCCCGGAATGGCCCGGCCACGGCCACGCCCTCGGGAATGTTGTGCACGGCGATGGCGACGGCCAGCAGAATGCCCAGCCGGGGCTGCGCCGCAAAGCTGGTGCCCACCGCCAGTCCCTCGGGCACGTTGTGCAGCGTCATCGCCGTAAAGAGCATCCACCCGCGGCGGTAAGCGATGGTGTCCGTGCAGGCAAAGGGCAGGTGCTCATGTTCGTGGGGCAGGTAGCGGTCGAGCGCGTATAGAGCCACAGCGCCGACGACGATGCCCAGCAGGGAGACCATGGTGCCCCCTTGGGTAAGCGCCTCTTGGATCAGGCCCAGTGTAGCGATGGCGGTCATTACCCCGGCCGCAAAGCCGATCAGGGTGTCATAGGTGCGCATGCTCAGCTTGCCAAAAAGCGCGACCATCAGGCCACCAAGGCCCGTGGCTAGCCCGGAGACCAGGCTCAGCAGGAACGCGTTCAGAATGGCCACAACGGGTCTCCTCCGGGGGTCGGATCAGTCGGGCTGCCAGGTTGCATCGGGATCCAGCGGGTACATCGGGCGCTGGACGCGTTCGAACGTCATCTGCGTGAGGTCGCAGTTAGTTGCCCCAGGGCTGAAGGCCAGGATGGAGCGCTGGCTGATCGCCTGAAAGGGGGCGGTCAGGTACCCGCGCTTGAGGACGACGATGCGATAGTCCAAGGGCTCGAGGCCCAGGCTGCGAAGCTGGGCCGGGTCCCCGAAACTGAGCCGCGTGGAAGAGAGGATGATGTCGACGCCCTCGGCGTTCAGCACGGCGATGGGGCCGTGTCCCCCCCTCATCCACGACCTGCGGATGCCTCCATGGTACGGTTGTCCATCGGTCAGCAGCCGCACCTGTCCGCTGACCTCCAGCGGCGTCCCGTGGCGCACGTCCAGCTTGCCGCCGATCGAGAGGGTGACCTGCTGGCCCACGCCGGCTGCCATGCACGCCTCCACGGCCTCCACGTCCCAGATCGAAGCCATCACGACACCCGTCGCCTTGCGGTCCAACAGCGCTTTGAGGAGCACGGGCACGTCTGTGGTCCCGCCCGCTCCGGGGTTGTCCCCCGAGTCAGAGAGGAATACGGTCGTCTCGTCCGCTGCCATCGCGGCAGCGACCGCATCTTTGACCGGATACGCTTCCGCGCTGACGCCAAACTCGGCCCGCCGCTCCCAGAATGTGTAGGCCAGGCGGTTCGCCTCGGCCTGCGCCAGTTCGGCGTCGCCATCGGTGACCACGACGGCGATGACGCCAATGTCCGGCACGTCGGCCCAGCAGTGCCCGTTCGCCAGCGACGCGGAAAGCACCTTGGGATGTGCCTCGATGTCCGCCACCATGCGCATCATCGAGGCCATCGGGTCGAGCGCCGTCTGTGCCATCTCTCCGGGCAGGAGAAAGGGGATCTTGGCAAAGCCGATCTTTGTCCGGACGCCATCTTGAAGGATCTGCATCAGCATCCTGGCGGCCTGCTCTCCCGTTTCATGGGCGTCTGTGTGCGGGGCGGTGTGGTAGGCCACCATCGCGTCCACGGTTTCCGCCATCTCGCGGACGATGTTGGCGTGCATATCCAGGCCGATGGTGATCGGCACGTCGGGGCCGAGAGCGGCCCGCAGGTCGCAGAGCAGGTCGTTCTCGGCGTAATCCAGTCCCTCCGCGCGCATCGCCCCGTGCAGGAACAGGCAGGCGCCGTCCACGTCGTGGGCCTGGTCGAGTACGGCCTGTTTGAAGATCTCGTAGGCGCGCCGTTCGACCACTCCGCCGGGCATCGCGCCCGCCGCTACCGTGGGCACCAGCTCGACGTCGTGCGCCTGGAGTGTGGCCACGATCCCGCCGAGGGCCCCGCGGCGGATCGGACTGTCGAGGATCTCTGGGCCGTAGCGGACGTAGAAATCCTCCAATCTGGTCAGAAAGGGCGTAAAAGTGTTGGACTCGTGTCCGATGGCGCCGATCAAGACCCTCATGGTCCTTCCTCTCTTTCGTGGTCTGCTGTCCACCTCACATCGTGGCGATACGACGTTCGGGTTCCGCTTCTGGGTCGCCCACCTGCGTCAAGCGGCGGGAGTGGGTGATTACTCACAAGTGCTTGGTGCCCACATTGAGTGGTGACCCTCTCACCACAGAGGCGCTGTCCTTCGCCCTGCTGCGCGAGGAACACGAAGGTTTGCCGCTCTATGCTCTCTTCTCAGTGCTCTCGGTGGCTCCGTGGTGAAATACGGGTAATCACCAGGCAGGAGCCTTTGTCACGCTATGGCCGTCCAAGGGCGCGCGTGCAGGTCCAGGTAGTGGACGGTGAGCGAGGGGTAGGTCTCGCGCAGGTAGCGGGCCAGGTTCTCCAGTCCCCACATCTCGCTGGTCCCGTGCTCCACCGTGATCACACCGACGCCCAGCTCGGCGAAACGCTGCCGCGCCTGCCAGTAGGAGGCCCCGTCAAAGCAGACGATGAGCACGTCCGCTCCCCGCGCGATCATGTCTGTGTCGGGGCCGCCGCACCCCACGCCCAGCGCGGGCCTGCTGACCTTCATTTCGGGATCGCCGATCACCTGCACGCTGTCCTGGCCCAGCGGGGCCACCTTGCCTGCGACGGTGCGTGCAAACTCCCGCAGGGTGATCTCCTCGATCGCGTACACGGCGTGCCAGCGTGTCTCGTCCTCGGCGACGAACTGGGTGAGTCCCAGTCCTGCGGCCCACGAGTCGCGAATGCCGATCCCGGGCCAGTTGTCCCAGATGTCGTGGACGCGGAGAACGACCATCCTCGTCTCGTCCAGGAAGCGCTGCTTGGCGATCCCCGGCTCGACGGTCCGGTAGTGCTGCTCCGGCGCGCGGTGCTCCCAAAAGGTAGGCTCGTGGGTGATGAACAGGTCACATCCCAGTTCGTGTGCGCGGCGCAGGTTCTCGATGCTTGACACCCAGCCCACGGCGGCGGTGCCCACCTCCCGAGTCGGATCGCCGGCCTTGACCGTGTCCACCGTGCGCGCCCCGTCCACCCACGGCGCTCGGGAGAGCAGGTGCTCGCGGATGTCGTTGGTGTTCATCTATGGCGATGCGCTCACGGCGATGTGGATGAGTGCCACCAATTCCTCGACGACGATGCGCCGGCCCGGGTCCATCTGATAGGACAGCCCGGTCTTTTTCCTCGCAGCGCCCACGTCCCCGCAGGCCTTTCCGCGCGCGATGAGGACCCGGTCCGCCGCGGGCATGGGGCCCCAGTTCCCGCACTCCACCCATTGGCTGGATAAGAAGACAAACTTGGGGATCGCTTCGCCGCCGTTCGTCAGGAAGCGCACAAACACGTCCTTGTGCTGTTCCCGCGTGATGTAGCGGACCTCCAGATTTGGCGCGGCCTGGGCAAGCCGCTGCAGGACGGGCGCGTGGCGCACGACGTCACCGCACCAGCCCTCGGCGATGGCCACGACGTGGACGGGACGGGGCAATGCACCCAGCAGCGCTTCGATGTGCGGCTCGAGTTCCTGGCCCGCGAGCCCTTGCTCCATGGCTTCCCGGTTCTTGTCGTGTTCCCCGGCTTCCAGCCACTCCTCAAAAGGCTTTCCGGACTCAAAGATGGCTTTCCAGTCCAGGACTGGCAGTACAGGTGGCCTGGGCATAAGAGGTCTCCTTTCTTACGTGGGATAGATGGATCTTTGTGAACCCTGCCGCGCATTATCGCCCGAGTTGGGATGGCTGTCAAGTCACGGGTAGAACACGGGATGGCAGTTGTGCAGGTACAGGCGCAGGCCGGACCCATGTGCTCGATTCCCCATTTGGGTCGATCTTTTCCCTGTGCTATAATCGACGGCAATCAGCGTACAGCAATCAGCGTACAGCAATCAGCGTACAGCGTTCAGCAGCAACGTCGCGTAGCATCCCGCCCTTGGCGGGGTCGCGCAGAGGGGTCTGCCAGGCGAACGTGGCTACCTATCATCTGTCGGGTTTGACAATCTACCCCTGATGTGGTACTTTGTGCAGAGAGGAACATTCCCAAACTCCAAGTTTGAAGACCTCTGGACGCGAGGGAGGTCGCGATGAGCGAAACACTTTGCCACGTTTGTGGAAGCACCGATTTTGAAGGTCGCCTTGTGGAGTACATCTACAGGCGTCGGGGGAGCTATTGGGTAGTGCGTGACGTGCCCTGCGAGGTTTGCCTCCACTGTGGAGAGCGATACTATGCGGGACCTGTTCTGCTGCAGATCGAGCATCGTTTCCAAGAGATCTACGAGCAACACGCCAAGCCGCAGTCCGCGATCGAGGTCCCCGTCGAGGTTTATGCTTGATGCCGACTCGCCTTCTTTGATCGGTCTCCCTGATCTACATCGCCAGCCACGACAACACGTTTCGCTTGCCGCTGGCCCGAGCCTCGCTACCCGGGACGTTTGTCCCCTTCTCAAAGGATGCCAAGCCTTGAATCCGCGGCAAGAGCTCGCCGCAATTGGCTGAGTATGACCTGAGCCACATCCCAATGTCTTGGCTGTGTCGGGAGTATAACCTCTCAAGACGATGAACTACCGACGATGGATGCCAATCGTACTGCTGGCGGCAGCGTGCCTGTTCCTGGGCCTCTTTCCCGTTGACCTGGAGGGCGTCGCAACCATGCGAGAGGCGGGGCGGCTGGCCGAGGGGAGACGATACACTGCCGCTCTGCACGCCTATGACGGCGCTGTGGAGAGATGTCCTGGTTGCCCGGAGCCGTGGCTGCGCCAGGGAGCGATCTATGCTGCCCAGGGGCGGTACGGTGAGGCGTGGGAGGCCTACCTGGCTGGCATTCGCCGGGGTGGGTACGGCGACGAGGCCAGGGAGGGTCTGGCGCGGTTGGTGATCGCGCAAGGCCTCGAGGGCCAAGCCATCGGTCCTCTGCGAGACCTGCTGGCGCGCCGTCCAGGACGGGGCGATCTGTGGATCGCATTGGGGGAGGCATATCTCGCCGTCCGGGACCAGGCTGCGGCCAAAGAGGCCTTCTCCCGGGCGTTGGAGCTGGACCTCTCTCCCGGACAGCGGCAGTCTGTGCACGCCCAGTTGGGGCGGATGTGTGTCCAGGACGATGACGAGTGTGCCCTGGCCCACTTTGAGCTCGTCGAACGTGGCCCCGACCCCACACTGGCCCGTCACGCTGCCCGGATGGCCGCTGCCTTGCGCGAGACGGCGCTGGGAAGCGAGCCCGCGCTGGCGCGGGCAAAGCTTGGGGAGGCGCTGCTGTGGTGGGGCGACCTGGCACTGGCCCGCCGCCAGTTCCAGGCCGCGGTCGATCTCGAACCGGCCTATGTGGACGGGCACGCCTACCTGGGCCACGTGCTCAGCGTCCTCGGGGAGGACGAGAGCGCTGTCTGGCATCTGGAGCGCGCCATCGACCTGGAGCCTGGGTACACGCTGCCGCGCTACTTGCTGGGGATGCACTATGTGCGGCGCAAGTGGTGGATCACCGGGCGTGAGATCCTGGAGGGGGCGCACGAGCTCGATCCGGATGACCCGGCGATCTGTGCCGCTGTTGCTGATACCTACCTGCGTGTAGAGCCGCCCGACTATGCCACCGCCGAACAGTGGCTGCACGCAGCGGTGGACCGCGCACCCGACGATCCGCGTTTCCACCTGCTCCTGGCCCACTTTTACGTGGACGCGATGGTCGATCCCTCCCGGCGCGGCGTGGCGGTGGCTCAGGTCGCCGTCGGGTTGGCGCCAGAGAGCGCCGAAGCGCAGGAGACGTTGGGGTGGGCATATCACCTGGCAGGCGATCCCGAGCGGTCCCTGGCCTCGCTGGAGCGCGCTCGAGACCTCCGGCCCCAGGGTGCGCGCATTCACTACCGGCTCGGCGAGGTCTATCGCGCACTGGGGCAGGAAGACCTGGCTCGCCGCTCCTACCAGCAGGCCCTTGACCTGGACTGGTACGGCCCGAACGGAGAGGCGGCGTGGAGGGCGATGGGGGAGTAGCGGGCAGCGGACAGCAGACAGCTATCAGCTATCAGCGGTCAGCGAGCGGCGGGCAGTGGGCAGCAGGCAGCTATCAGCAGTCAGCCGTCAGCGGTCAGGGGACAGCGGACAGCAGACAGCTATCAGCAGTCAGCTATCAGCGGTCAGGGGACAGCAGACAGCGAACAGCAGGGGAGGCTGGCTTGTGAGGGATTTCAGGACGCTGAAGGTGTGGGAAAAGAGCCACCAGTTGACGCTCGACGTCTACAAGGCGACGGCG
>JADHXD010000140.1 GCA_016783145.1 Anaerolineae bacterium | reverse complement strand
GGTAACCGTACGAACCGTTGTGTGTTAGATCAAGAGAACTTATCGAGGTCCATCCCGGCCCTGTCGCCACCCATTCACACAAGGAGAGAGAGAACATGTCAACAGCCACGTCACAACCCAAAGCATCTCGACGCGAGCACTGGGCCTGGTACCTGTACGACTTTGGCAACTCGGCCTACGCCGCCGTTGTTTTGCTGGCTGTCTACTCTGCCTACTTTCAGGGGTCCGTCGTCGGTGGGGCGGAGGGTTCACGTCTGTGGGGGATCGCTGTGGGGATCGCCATGCTGACCGTGGCCGTCACCGCTCCCCTATTGGGGGCCATCGCGGACTTTTCGGGGGCAAAGAAGCGTTTCCTCCTCATCTACACTGCGATGGCGGTGGTCTTTTGTGCGCTGCTCTTCTTTGTGCAGGAAGGGGATCGGTTCATCGGTGTGCTGTTCTTTGTGCTGGCTGAGATCGGATATCGCAGCGCGCAAGTGTTCTACAATTCGCTGCTGCCCGAGATCGCCAGCCAGGATGAAATAGCGCGCATATCGGGGAATGGCTGGGCGATCGGATCTCTTGGCGGGATCCTCTGTCTGCTGATCGTCCTGGTGCCGATCGTGCTAACCGGCAGCAGCGCTCTTGTCGTGCGGCTTTCACTGGTCTTTACCGCGGTCTATTTCGCCGTATCTTCTTTACCCATCTTTTTCTGGCTCAGGGAGCGTGCCGAGCCGCAGACTTTGCCCGAAGGCGAGAGCTATTGGACGGTTGCTCTGAAACGCCTGTCCCGTACGGTCCGAGCCGTACGGAGCTTTAGGGAGTTCCTCAAGTTCATCATCGCCTTCCTGGTCTACAACGATGGCATTCTGATGGTCCTGGACTTTGGGGCCATCCTCGGCGCGGTGCTGTACGGGATGACCCAGCAAGACCTGATCATCTTTATGATCATCGTACAGGTGACAAGCGTCGTGGGGGCCTATCTCTTTGGACTGCTGGCCGAGTACTTTGGCGGCAAGCGCTCCCTGGTGATCTCGCTGGCCCTGATGATCGTGCCGGTGGTCTGGCTGTATTTCAGCCACTCCCGGCTCCAGTTCTACTTTATCGGCGGGTTTGCCGGTTTTGCCCTGACCGGCGTCCAGTCCGTGAGCCGGACGGTCGTCGGGATGTTCAGCCCACCCGGGCAGAGCGCCGAGTTCTACGGGTTCTTTGCCGTGGCCGGACGGACCTCTTCGTTCATCGGTCCGACCATCTTTGGCTTGCTGGCCGAGTGGGCGACCAGGCAGTACCGGATGCAGGGCCAGAGCGTTGCCCTGGCAGAGCAGTCCGGGCACCGGGTGGCCCTCTTTTCCATCATTGCTTTCTTGGTAGTCGGGCTGGTGCTGCTGCTGCTGGTCAACGAGAAGCGGGCCCGCGCAGCCGTGGCGTCACCCGCCGGAGACGTGTCGGCTTGACACGGGCCAGCCTGACGACGTCTGGCGAGCGCAGATCCTGAAACGCACTTGGATGGACGGAGACGATGGAAACCCAAGATCCCACATTTCAGTACCCACGCCGACGAGTGATCCGCTGGGCGCTGCGCCAGATGATCAAGGCGGCCTTTGCCCTGCTTGCCGACATGCGGATCATTGGGCGGGAGAATCTCCCTGAGAAGGGACCCCTGCTGCTGGTGGGCAATCACTTTAGCTTTATCGATCCTGTGGCCATGATCCGGGCTACAGAGTGGCCCCTGGAATTCGTAGGAGCCTTTGACGCCCTAAACGCGCCGCCCGTCGTGACCTGGATCCCCGCCGTCTGGGGACGCTATCCGGTCTTTCGGGGCACCGGGTCGCGCCATGCGCTGCGCGGTGCGGAGGCGGTGATCTCGCAGGGGGGTGTGCTGGGGATCTTTCCGGAAGGGGGGAGCTGGGCAACGGTGCTGCGCCCGCCGCGCCCGGGGGCTGCGTTCCTGGCGGCGAGAACGGGGGCGCGGATCGTGCCGATGGGATTCGACGGCATGATCGACATCTTTCCACGTTTCCGCAAGGGGAGGCGCGCTCGGGCTACGGTGCGCATCGGCCAGCCTTTTGGCCCCTTTAGCGCCGAGGGACGCGGGAGAGAACGCCGAAGGCAGTTGGATGAGATCGGCCACACGATCATGAGGCAGATCGCGGAACTGATCCCTCCGGAGCGGTGCGGGTTCTACTCGGACGATCCGGCCGTCCGTGAGGCCGCCAGGGGAACCGAGATCTATCCCTGGTCGGATGCGGTGGAGGGAGAGGTCCCACGGCGATAGAGGCCCCGGAACTGAAGATTCCGGGCTGAAGGCCCGACGAGGCGTCGGACTAGACGTGAGAAGTCCCCTCAGGGACTGGGTTCCCGGAACCGGATGTTCCGGGCTGAAGGTGAGAAGTCCCCTCAGGGACTGGGTTCCCGGAACCGGATGTTCCGGGCTGACGGTGAGAAGTCCCCTCAGGGACTGGGTCGGGTAGTTGTCCGGAACTGCTCACTCCGCTGCGTTGCGTCCGCGCCTCCGGCACGGATGCGGACAGGTGTTGCGCGATCCTGCCCGGGCGCTGAGGGTGGCTGGCGGTTCCTTTGCGGTACACGACGGAGATTGGGGCCGCTGTGCGTGTGGCCTGCGCCGGTGAGAGGGAAGGAGCTGAGTTCGGGTGACGGTCCTTATCTACGGGGGTGGAGCCGTTGGCCTGGGAATCGCCAGTTGCCTGCTCAAAGCGGGGACCGAGGTGACTGTCCTCGCTCGGGACGAGACGGCAAGCCTCTTGAGGCAGGAAGGTCTGATCCGGACGGGGATATTTGGGCCGGCGTTCGCCGCACCAGGCACTTTTGACGCGATCTCGGACCTGAGGGATCTCGAGGGCCGCCGGTTTGACCACGTGCTGGTGTGCACCAAGTCGTTCGACTCGGAGCAAGCTGCGCTGGACATCTACGAGCATCGTCCTCTCTTGCGGAGGGACGGCTGCATCGTTCTCTTTCAGAACGGCTGGGGCAATGCCGAGATCCTGGCCCAGTTTTTGCCCAAGGAGGTGATCTATAACGCGAGGGTGATCACCGGGTTTATCCGCCGGGCAAAGAACCAGGTCGAGGTCACTGTCCACGCCGACGCGATCCACGTGGGGAGCCTCTATTCGGGAGACCGCGCCAGGATCGCGCCTCTCTGTCAGGCCATCTCAGCGGGGGGGATTCCCTGCGAAGCGGTGGCCGAGATCGGCAAAGACCTGTGGGCCAAGATGCTGTTCAACTGCCCGCTGAACGCGCTGGGAGCGATCTTTCAGGTGCCCTATGGAGCACTGGGAGAGAGCGAACGGACCCGGCGGGTGATGGAACTGATCATCGAAGAGATCTTTGAAGTGATGAGGGCCGCGGGGTACGCGACCTACTGGCGCTCACCTGCCGAATACCTGCTCAAGTTCTATGGCGAGCTGATCCCCCTCACTGCCCTGCATCTCTCTTCCACGCTCCAGGACCTGCGGGCAGGGAAACGCACCGAGATCGACGCCCTCAACGGCGCGGTCGTGGAGCTGGGCAGGGCGCACGGGGTCAGCGTGCCTGCAAACGAGGTCGTCTACCACATGATCAAGTACATGGAGAGCGGGGGAAAACCCGGTCTGCCACAGAGGACGCAGAGCACACAGAGGAATAGGGCGTCGTAGAGCAACTCAGGTTCAGGCATCGGAGGAGCGTCTCTGGGATCGCTCTGTGCCTGGAAGCCACAAGCAAGCGTTCAGGTAGCGGCCTTGGCTGAGAGCGGAGACGCTGCCCCATCTGGACAGACTGATTGGAGGACCGTGATGACCTCAATGCACCAGGAAGGGGCCGTAGAGAGCACAGATCGACAACCGGTGCAGCCGCCGGTGGCCCGCCTGATCCCCAAGACACTGCAGGAACACGGGCGCGTGCGCGTGGACAACTATCACTGGCTGCGGGATCGAGACTCACCGCAGGTGATCGACTATCTCTGCGCTGAGAACGAATACACGGACGCGATGATGACCCATACGCAGGCCCTGCAGGATGCCCTCTTTGAGGAGTTCAAAGGGCGGATCAAGCAGACCGACATGTCTGTGCCGTACAAGAAGGATGACCATATTTACTATACACGGTACGAGGAGGGCAGAGAATATCCAATTCACTGCCGCAAGAAAGGCTCGCAGGACGGTGACGAAGAGGTGATGCTGGATGTCAATGCCCTGGCCGAGGGGCACGAGTTCTATGCGTTGGGCCAGTGGGAGGTCAGCTCTGGACAGCACCTGCTTGCTTTCTCAGCCGACGCGGTGGGACGGCGCATCTATACCATCCAGTTCAAGGATCTGGCCACAGGAGAGCTTTTGCCGGACACGATCCCCGAGGTGACGGGGAATATGGCCTGGGCCAACGACGACCGAACGCTCTTTTACGGCAAGCAGGACCCTGTGACCTTGAGGTCGTACCGGATATGCCGGCACGTGCTGGGATCGAGCAGCGATCGAGATGAACTCATCTACGAAGAGGCGGACGACACGTTCAACTGCTACGTGTTCAAGACCAAGTCCAAGGCGTACGTGATGATCGGTTCTTTCCAGACGTTGAGCGCCGAATATCGCTACCTGGACGCCGATCGTCCGGGCGACGCGTTCAAGGTGTTTCTGCCCCGCAGGCGGGAACACGAATACACCGTCGACCACTACGGGGATCACTTTTACGTCGTGACCAACGACCAGGCCAAGAACTTTCGGCTGATGCGAACGCCCGTCGATCGGACGGCACAGGAGCACTGGGAGGAGGTGATCGCGCACCGACCGGACGTGCTGCTGGAAGGAATCGAGATACTGCGCGATTTTCTGGTTGTCGTGGAGCGCGCGAACGGCCTGATCCAGATGCGGATCAAGCCGTGGTCGGGCGGGGTCGCGCAGCATCCTGTCTGCATCTGTGCCGGAGGCGCGGGCGCCTCAGGCGGGGAGGAGCACTACATTGACTTTGGCGAGCCGGCCTACCGGGCCTATGTCGGCGACAACTATGACTTGGATACCCCGCTGCTGCGCTATGGCTACACGTCGATGACCATGCCCAACTCGGTGTATGACTATCACGCCGTGACGCGAGAGAAGACCTTGCTCAAGCGCGAGGAGGTCCTCGGTGGCTTTGATTCGGACCACTATGTGACTGAGCGTCTGCACGCGGAAGCGGAAGATGGCACCCGGGTTCCGATCTCTATCGTGTACCGGAAGGGGACCGCGAGGGACGGCAGCAGCCCGCACCTGCTCTATGGGTATGGGTCCTATGGGTACAGCATGGACGCCGCATTCGACCCGTTCCGGGTCGGCCTGCTGGATCGAGGGTTCACGTATGCCATTGCCCACGTGCGTGGAGGACAGGAGCTTGGTCGCCCGTGGTACGAGGATGGCAAGCTCCTGAAGAAAAAGAACACGTTCACGGACTTTGTCGCCTGCGCGGAATACCTTGTGCGGGAGGGATACGCGAACCCGAAAGCCCTGTTTGCGATGGGGGGCAGCGCCGGTGGTCTGCTGATGGGAGCGATCCTGAACATGCGCCCCGACCTGTGGACAGGCGTCTTGTCCCTGGTGCCCTTTGTGGACGTGGTGACGACCATGCTCGATGAGAGCATTCCGCTCACCACGGGCGAGTACGATGAATGGGGGAATCCGAACGACAGAGAGGGCTATGCGTACATGCTCTCCTACTCCCCATACGACAACGTCGAGGCCAAGGACTATCCCCACATCCTGGCGATCACGAGCTTGCACGACTCGCAGGTTCAGTACTGGGAGCCGGCCAAGTGGGTCGCCAAGCTGCGCGCGCTCAAGGCTGACGGGAACCGGCTGCTCTTGAGGACAAAGATGGAGGCCGGGCACGGGGGCGTCTCGGGTCGCTACAAGCGCTACCGGGAAACGGCCTTCCAGTTCGCGTTCTTGCTGGACCTCGCGGGCATCGACCGGTGAGGCGATTCCGCCGATGACTGTCTATATGATCATTGAGGTGGAAGTCAAGGACCCCGACCTGTATGCGGAGTACGTGGACCAGGTGCCGGCAGTGATTGCCAGGTACGGGGGCCGGTACCTGGTTCGAGGTGGCAAGGTGACCCCGCTGTCGCCCGCCTGGCAGCCAGAACGGCTGATCGTGATCGAGTTCGACAGAGCCGAGCAGATGCGCAGATGCTTCAGTTCGGCCGAGTACGCGGCCCTCGCGCCGCTCAGAGAGGGCTCGACGGTCTCGCGGGCAGTGATCGTCGAGGGCCTCGCTGTCCCTGAGGGAGGGGAGGCCCTTGGGCCCTGACCGGAGACCGTGCTCTTTGGCGGGAGCGGGACCCCCGTCTCAGGCCTCAGAGAACTCCTCGGGCTCGCGACCTGGAACATAGGCACCGCGCAAGTCCGCGCCCCGCAGGTCGGCCTGGTCCAGGTTTGTGCCCCCCAGGTTGGCCCTCTGCAGGTCGGTTTCGTGTAGTTTTGTCCCCCGCAGGTTCGCGCCTTCGAGGTTTGCATCCTCGAGCCTGGCAGCACTGAGGTCTGCCTCTGCCAGGTCGGCGTTCTCCAGATTGGCCCGCTGCATGCTCGCCTGCTGGAGGATGGCACCGCGCAGGTTCGCGTTCTCTAGGTTCGCGTCATCGAGGTCCGCCCCCTGCAGGTTCGCCCCTGCCAGGTCGGCGTTCTCAAGGTCGGCTCTCTGCATGCTCGCCTGCTGGAGGATGGCCTCGCGCAGGTTGGCATTCTCCAGGTCTGCGTCATCGAGCTCCGCCCCCTGCAGGTTCGCCCCTGCCAGGTCCGCGTTCTCGAGGTCAGCTCTCTGCAGGATAGCCTGTCGGAGATCGGCCTCGTGCAGGTTCGCGTTCTCCAGGTTTGCGTCGTCAAGCCGGGCACCCGACAAGATCGCGCCCGCAAGGTCCGCGTTCTCCAGGTTGGCTCTCTGCAGGGCAGTCTGTTCGAGCCTGGCCTCGCGGAGGTTCGCGTTCTCTAGATTGGCGTTGCCGAGCCGGGCACCCTGCAGGTTCGCCCCTGCCAGATCAGCGTTCTCCAGGTTGGCACCCTGCAGGTTCGCCCCCTGCAGGGTGGCTTGGCGCAGGTTTGCGCTCTCCAGGTTTGCGCCCTCCAGGTCGGACCCGCCCAGGTTTGCACCTTCCAGGTTTGCGTTCTCCAGGTTCGCGCCCTGAAGGTCCGCCTCCTGGAGGTCCGCCTCGCTCAAGTCGGCCCCCTCCAGGTCCTTGTGGGAGAGGTCAGCCCCGCGCAACTCGGTCGCGCTCAATACAGCTCCTTTGAGCCCTCCCCCCTGGGCCAGGTGCGGACGCGCTGTGGCGCTGTGCTGCTGATGGGCCTCGTGTGTCCGCTGACGGGTCTCGTGTGTCCGCTGGTATGCCTTGAACGTCCAGGTCTCACCTGGCTGTTCCGGGGCGGCCTGAAGGCCAGCGATAGCTTCCAGGAGCCGGTCGGCCTCCTCTGCGGTGATCGTCCCGCCTTCGAGCATCTTGAGGATCTTGATCTGTGCTTTCGACATCCTTTTCTCCCTTCACTGAGACATTGGCTTTTTGAGCTGCGACAGTGCTTCCGTGGCCTCGGCCGCGCTGATCTCCCCTCGGTCAAGCTGTTCCAGGATCTCTTGCATCTGTACGGTCGCATCCGCCTCCGGGACCGGTTCGACCTCAAAGCCAAGCTGTTGGATGAGGTCGTCGAGCATCCTGCGCACCGTCCAGTAAGAGATGCCCAGCTCTCTCTCCATCTCCCGGACGTTGCCGCGACACTTGACAAAGGTCATAGCGAACTGGACATCGGCGGGGGATAGGGCACAGAAGGGGCAGGGCTCGAATTGGCCTTGGATGACGGTGCCGCACGAAGGACAACTCAACTGGGTGACATCAAGCTTCCCGTCGCAGGAGGGACATTTCTCCAGGACTTTTCTCATTGGGCATCTCCTCATAGTTTAGTATAGTATACCAAAATTATTGGGGAATGTCAAGATTTCTGCCAACAAAGTTTGTGGATGTCCGCAAAGTCGACAGGTCAAGACTTCTGGTTTCTTGCCACGCACGCTTTCGCACAGCGCAGCGAAAGTCTCCCCGCAACAGCGTCCGGCCCTCGGGCAGCAGAAACCGGAAGTCTGTATCAAGGTACTTGGCAGCAGCCGTGCAAGAGTTCTACAGAGAAACAGAAAGTGGGCAGTCCCCAATCTGGGGGCTGCCCATTCTTGAGACACGCCTTGCTCGTTTCGCGTGCACGTGGGGCCGAGGCTGGTCAGAGAGCCGTCGACGGTCCCGGACGGTCACCGGCCGCAAGGCCCTTCGAACGCAGGCCTGGCCGGCGGCCAGAGGGCCTTGCGGGTCGTACTGTGCCGGGGGGGCTATGGCCTCAGTTCTGGCTGGGCAAGCGCCCTATGCTGTAGGATCTGTGTGCCTTGTCCAGCGCGCAGCGGATCTCACTCTGCCTGCCATAGCGGAGGACGACCTCGTCGCGGAAGGTCCTGTCGGCGCTGGAGAAAACCCAAGCGTCCTGCCCTTGCCCGATAAAGTAGAGGTCGGCGAAGGCGCGAGCTTCACTGACCGCCAACAGACCCTCTCGCTCTGGATCGTGCACCGTGATCTGGATCGTGACCTCTTTGACCCTGGCAGACATTTTGCCTCCTCAACGATGTGCTCAGCATGCGGCCCGCTCGTCCTGTGCCACGGCACAGGACGAGCGGGTCCGTGGCAATCCCACGCAGACTGATCGGGATGGTGCTGGGCGCGCCCTCTCGGGGCGCCGCTATACGGGCGCGAGTGAGGCGAGCACGCAGGCGAAGCCCATGGCCAACGTGAACAGAGCCAGACCCATGGCCACCGTTGCCGGTCTGGCAAACCAGCTATTGTAGCTGTGCGGATTCCTATAATCGCTGCCTCGGTAGACGACCTTATTCATCTTGACCTCCTGTACAAAGATTTGACAGTCTCCCCAGACAGGGTAGCTGTCCCATAGGGAGAGTTTGCCCTGATAGAACGTATGTTCTATTCCCATTATACTCGATGGTGTGACACCTAACGACACAACTCGCGCGAATCTGAGGCCGGATTTCCAGATTTCATAAGTGCTCTGTGAGGCTCTTGCTGTTGAGACGGCGAGTTCATGCGAGTTCTGCGCAAACCTTCTGCGAGGAGCTGCGCGCGCCGGTGGCGCACAAGCGAGCCGCTTGTGCTACTTTTGAGATGCAAGCCCTCGGCTAGGGTCTATGCGCGCCGGTGGTGCACAAGCGAGCCGCTTGTGCTACTGTTGAGCTGCAAACCCTCGGCTAGGATTTATGCGCGCCGGTGGCGCACAGGCGAGCCGCTTGTGCTACTTTTGAGATGCAAGCCTTCGGCTAGCGTAGGTTTTGTGCAAATAGAAGCCGATCTGCCCAAAACGACCCCAAAAAGAAACTTTTCAGAACGGCTATTTGTTGCATATTGCACAGCTTTATGGACATCTATGACGGAATGCCTTTCTACAGTCGCGCTTGGAGACTCAAACGGCGCTCTTTGGCCCAAGCATCTGGGCCTTTGCACTCCCGCAGTCTAGGAGTTTCCGTCTTATGGCAAGCAAAAAGTTCAGTTTTTGGGCCGTTTTCGGGACTTTGGCCCACAGTTGCACAAAAGTTACGCTAGGGTCTACGCGCGCCGGTGGTGCACAAGCGAGCCGCTTGTGCTACATTCTTGGGGTGCCGAACTCTTGGACCTATGGTATAATGGTGGATGCCAGAGTTTCAGTAGGGACAGCGAGCTCCCGGTAGAGTGGGCAGCGGGATGGTCGGAGGGAGGGAAGTTGCCATGGATGCGATGGAACGCTCGCGCAGGATCCGCGAGGAGGCCGACGTCGTCATGCGGGCTATCGGCTTGCACCATGCCCTGGCACCCTGTGGACAGATCTCGCTGACCGGCAGCTACTACCTGGACGTGATGATCTATCCGGACATCGATCTGTACGTCCCCAAGGTGTCGGTCGCTCAGCTCTTCCGGGCCGGCGGACAGCTTGCGGCATCGGAACTGGTCTATGAGGTGGTCTTCCAGCGGTCACGGGTCCCGGAACTGCCCGGGGGGCTGTACCTGAAGCCGAGGATCCACTATGGGAATTGGGGACGTCCCTGGAAGATCGACATCTGGTCGGTGGACGATGCACTCATCGAGGAGAACATGGCCATCCTGCGACACTTTCAGGAAGGGATGACCCAAGAGGTCCGAGAGCAGATCATCCGGTTCAAGTACGCGATCCTGACGGACAAGCACAGGACGCCGATGCACAGTGGGTACTGGGTCTACAAGGCGTTCATCGATGAGGGCCTTTCCGAGCACGGGGAGGTGGTTCGCTACCTGATCGATCACGGCATTGCGCTGGGGTGAGAGATCGAGAGGGGACCGCGAGGGCACGGCGATGATGAACGTGTGTCTCCACTGTGGGGAATACCGCGCGGATAAGAGGATCGATCCCGATGGTCCGAATGCAGTCTGCCCGTTGTGCGGCCACCGGCATCCTTTCCGCCAGCTACCCCTCCTGGTGGTATCCGGGGCGAGTGGCGCGGGCAAGTCGGCCGTCCTGCAGCGGCTGGCCGGCCGCGTCGATGGCGCCGTGCTCCTGGACGCGGACATCCTGTGGCGGTCAGAGTTCAACGGGCCGGCGGAGGGCTATCGCGGGTTCTTTGAGACCTGGCTGCGCCTGTGCAAGAACATCTCACAGTCGGGCAGACCGGTCGTGCTCTTTGGGGCGGGAGTGGGCGTCCCGGCCAACCTCGAGGCGTGCGTGGAGCGGCGGTACCTGGCCGATGTGCATATCCTGGCCCTGGTGTGCGACGACGAGGTATTGGCCGAGCGGCTGTTGAGCCGACCGGAGTGGCGCCGGAGCGGCGATGCGGGCTTTGTGGCCGAGCAGATCCGCTTCAACCAGTGGTTCCGAGACCGTGGAAGCGGCACCGAGCCAGCGATCGAGGTGCTGGACACCACGGGAACAGCGACCGAGGAGACCGCAGGGCGTGTTGCCGCGTGGATCGCGAGCAGGGCAGAGAGGTGAGGATGGACGAGCAGCCATTCCATAGCTTGCTATCCCACGCGTTGCAGCCAGCCCCTGGCGTGGGCCGGTGGTATGGAGGGGCGACGCTGCTCGGCGCTCTGCGCGGCGTGGGCGCAGAGCTGGCAGCCTGGACGCCCGCTGGCCTGCGCAACAGCATCTGGCGGCTGGCACTTCACTGCGCATACTGGGAGTGGTACGTCGCGCGCAAGTTCGAGGAAAGCAGATCAAGGGAGCGATTCCCGCGACAAGGGTACTCCTGGCCTGAGCTTCCCGATGTGATCGACGACAAGACCTGGTCCGCCGATCGAGCCCTGGTTTGCGCAGCGGACGGATGGGACCCTCGCCGTCTTGGGGAGAAGGCTACTGAGCACATGACCTATGCGGACTTTCTGCTCGGCGCGGCGATGCACAATGCCCACCATACCGCCCAGATCCAGGTGCTGAAGCGGCTGTGGGACGGCACGCACCAGGCCGAAGCGGAGGTCAATCAGGGGTAGGATTACTGTGGACAACACACAGCCATCGACAGCAAAGCGCGACTGGGCCGGCCTGATCCTCTTTGTGGTGGTGTTGGGTTGGCTCACCCTGGTCTCGCTCGGCGCTCACTGGATCGGTTGGATAGGGGAGCAGTTTGCGATCATCGCAGGCCGTGACTGGCCTGGTTGGGCTTGGCCCCTGATCGCCTGTGGGCAGTTTGTCCTGCTGGCCCTGCCCCTGCTCCCGCTGGCCTGGTTCTGGCGGGGACCGCGCTACCGGGCGGTGTTCCAGTCGTGGGCACTGGCCGCGGTCTATGTCCTCACGACCCTTCCCGCACGCCTCGCGCCACCGAACGGTGCGGCACTGGCCGCATCGCTGCAGATCGCTGGCACCGCCCTGTACCTCGCCTTTCTGGCGGCCCTCATCTGGCTGCGACGGCGAAGAGGCGGTCCGGGCTACGTCGCACCGCGCGGCTCCCGTCTGCTTGCAGTGGCCTTGGCTCCCACACTTCTATGCGGCTGGCTCGCCTGGGGCGCTCTCGGTTCGGCGTCGGACATCCTGCTCAACCTGGCATCTGCGGGCCTCTTTGGCCTGGCGGTGGGGGGGATCGTCGGCCACTATCTGCTCGCTCCCCTCGATCAGACCTCTGCTGGCCCTGGCTGGGACATCACGCTTGGCGGCTTCGCTGCTGGGGGCTGCCTGGTGATCATGGGTTCAGCGCTGGGGTTCAACGGCCTGCAGCTCTTGCTGATGCTGGTGCTGCCCGTGTTGGGCCGGACGCTGGTCGCGCTGACCTGGTTTGAGAGGGGCGCTCAAGAGGGGGGCGAGGGCCGCTGGCTGACCGTCTCCTTGCTGGTCGCACTCGTCGCTGCAGGGCCCATGCTGCTGGTTGACCCTGACGAACTGGCTCTGGTGCTGAACCTCGAGACGCGCGACGTGCTGACGTGGGCCTTCTACGCGACAGGGGTGGGGATGGCAGCGACCTGGGTTATTGGCGTGGTCCTCACCCTACTGCAGTACTGGCTGCGGCGGTCTCGCCTGGGGCACGATGCTCCGCGACCCCGTATGGGACGGGATGCTGCGCGACCCCGTATAGGATGGGATGCTGCGCGACCCCGTATAGGACGGGATGCTCCGCGACCCCGCAGCCGTGCCCTCCTTGCTGGGGGTGCGACCCTCACCTGGCTGGTCGCGATAGCCCTCTACCTGATCCTGGGCCAGCCCGGTCTGCACGGAGATAGACTCTACGTGGTCCTAAAGGACCAGGCAGACCTCTCCCAGGCCCCGGGGATCGCTGACCCCCTCGCGCGCCGCCAGCAGGTGTACCAGACCCTCGTGGCCCACGCGAACGATACACAGGCCCCGATCCGCAGGACCCTGGACCGCCTGGGGGTCGACTATACGCCCTACTACCTGGTCAACGCGATGGAGGTGGAGGGAGGACCGCTGGTGCGCGCCTGGCTGAGCCGGCGCTCAGAGGTCGACCGGGTGTTACACAGCCCCGTGCTGCGCCCGCTTCCTGCCCCACTCCCTGTCGCCAGCGGGGGTGCGTCCGCGCCGGCCGACCCGCAGTGGAACCTGACCAGCATCGGCGCCGATCGCGTGTGGAGTGAGTTCGGGGTCACGGGGGTGGGGGTGGTCGTCGGCCAGTCCGACTCGGGCGTGCAGTGGGATCATCCGGAACTGAGGGAAACCTACCGTGGTCGGGACGGAAAGAACGACTATGACTGGCTCGATCCCTGGTACGGGACACGCGAGCCCACGGACATCGGCGGTCACGGTACGCACACTCTGGGCTCGATCGTCGGGCAGACGGTGGGCGTCGCGCCGGGTGCAGAGTGGTACGGCTGCGTGAACCTGGCCCGCAATCTCGCCAACCCGGCGCTTTACCTGGACTGTATGCAGTTCATGCTCGCCCCGTTTCCCTTGGATGGTGACCCCTTCGCGGACGGCGACCCGGCGCTCGGGGCGCAGGTGATCAACAACTCGTGGGGCTGCCCTGAGCTCGAAGGGTGCGACCCAAACGCCTTGCTCGACGCCGTGCGCGCCCTGCGCACCGCGGGCGTCTTTGTCGTCGCTTCGGCGGGCAATGAGGGGCCGTGGTGCGGCAGCGTCGGGGATCCTCTCGCCCTATACGACGATGC
>JADHXD010000139.1 GCA_016783145.1 Anaerolineae bacterium | reverse complement strand
AATTCAGCGAGATCGACGGGGTGTCCCACTCGAAGATCTGCTGTGTGCCCGTCAATGTCTTCCACTCGCCCCTCCTGCCTCGGATGAGATCCCTCGGAAAGTGCGGTCTGCTCCCACGAACACTACAACTCATACGCGGCCATTCGTTGGTTCACCTGCACTGCGCGCAGGCGCACGTGTCCTAATTCGCTGTTGTGTCCTCCTGCAACGACCTTCCGAGAGAACTCACAGGTGGCCAACCCACGCCTCACATTGTATCACCGCTCGTGGCAGAGGACAAGACCACGTAGGAGACAATGTAGCACGAGCGGCTCGTCGCAGATCCTCGCAGGGGACTTGTGCACAGTGCGGTGAGATCACCGATTTGACAAACCCGCGTTCTAAAGATACAATAGGTACAATCTATCTGAACCCTTGTATCGATCCAGTGAGGAGGAAAAGTGACCCAGGACCTGCTCAGCCATTCTATCCTCCAATACATCATCGATGAAGAGCTCGCCGGACAGGACGGCGAGCCAGCCAAGCTTCCTCCCATGGACAAGCTCGCCAGGGAGCTCGGCGTGAGCCGGGGCAAGCTGCGCGAAGACCTCATCGCAGCGCAAGCCTGCGGCGTGGTGGAGATGCGACCTGGCGACGGCACGTACGTCCGTCCTTTTGACTTTTACACCATCATCCGCCCCGCCGTCCTGTACAGCATCGCCTGCAACCGGCAGAACTTTGACCGGTTCTACAGGTTGCGGGCCCGGCTCGAGATCTCATTTTGGGAGGATGCGGTCCGCGCTCTCGAACGTCCCGAGCTCGAACGGCTCGAACGCATCCTGGAGCGCGCGGAGCGCAAGCTTCGGGGCAGGCCGGTGGTGATCCCCCACCGGGAGCACCGCGACCTGCACGTGCTTTTCTTCAGCAGGCTCGACAACCCCTTTGCGCAGGGCCTGCTCAAGGCATATTGGGATGCCTATGAGGCCGTGGGGTTGCACCGCTACTTTGAGTTCAGCTACTATGAGCGTATGTGGTCCAGCCACCGGGCGATGGTAGAGGCCGTTTCATCAGGCCGCTACCAGGAGGGCAGAGAGATCCTCGTGCAGCACTTTACGCTTCTTGAGGGCCGCCTGCAGGGCGAGGACGCCGCCTCGACTGGACCGGAGACCATTTCATAGAAAGGAGGACGGCCGCAGAGAAGCAAGGATTCGCACAGCGACCCGTTCCTGCGCCTGACAAGTCTGGCAAGGAACGCGATGCGGCATCTCATACGTTGCCATCTTCACGCCGCCGTGAACGGGCTTTGAGGCCCTGGTCCTCTCGGCGGCGTGCTGCGTCTCAGTTGGGCGCTCTGGCCCCTTGCCGGCCTGCGGCTACTTGGAACGATGAGTCTGACGATGCTTACACCAGAATTCCGTATTGTGCGAGACCATGACCGGTGCATCGCCTGTCAGGTTTGCGTGCGCCAGTGTGCCAATGACATCCACGCCTATGACGTCGACGATGACTGGGTCTTCAGTGACGAGTCGCGATGCGTCGCCTGCCATCGCTGTGTGACGCTCTGCCCGACCCACGCCCTGACCATCCGCCGCACGGCCCTCGACTTTCGCGCCAACGCTAACTGGACAGCGGAGCGGATCACCAGCATCTACAAGCAGGCGCAGACCGGGGGCATCCTGCTCACCGGGATGGGATGTGACAGCCCATATCCCATCTACTTTGACCACATGGTCCTCAACGCCTCGCAGGTGACCAACCCTTCCATCGACCCCCTGCGTGAGCCGATGGAGCTGCGGACCTTCCTGGGTCGCAAGCCGGATCGAGTGGAGGTGGCGTCGAATGACAAAGGGATAGAGGTCAAGACGGTGCTTGCCCCGCAGCTCACCCTGGAGACCCCGATCCTCTTCTCGGCCATGTCCTACGGCTCCATCAGCTACAACGCCTGTCTATCCCTGGCCCGGGCAGCCAAGGCCAGTGGCATTCTCTACAACACCGGCGAAGGCGGACTGCACCCCAGCCTGTACGAGTACGGTCCCTATACCATCGCTCAGGTTGCCTCGGGACGCTTTGGGGTCCATTCCAAATACCTTGACGTGGCCGCCGCCCTCGAGATCAAGATCGGACAGGGCGCCAAGCCGGGGATCGGTGGGCACCTGCCGGGCGAAAAGGTGTCGGCCGAGGTGTCCAAGACGCGCATGATCCCCCAGGGGACCGACGCCCTCTCGCCAGCGCCCCACCACGACATCTACTCCATCGAGGACCTGCGGCAGCTCATCTATGCCCTCAAAGAGGCCACCGACTATGCAAAGCCGGTCGGTGTCAAGATCGCCGCCGTTCACAACGTCGCTCCCATCGCCAGCGGCATCGCCAGGGCCGGGGCCGACTACATCGCCATCGACGGCATCCGAGGGGGCACGGGCGCAGCCCCAACCATCATCCGCAACAACGTGGGCATCCCCATCGAGCTGGCGATCGCCGCCGTGGACACGAGGCTGCGCCAGGAGGGGATCCGCAACCAGGTCTCCCTCCTCGCAGCCGGATCGATCCGCAACAGCGCAGACGTCGTCAAGATCATCGCCCTTGGGGCGGACGCGGCCTACATTGGCACGGGCGCGCTGGTCGCCCTGGGCTGCCACCTCTGCCAAAAGTGCTACACCGGCAAGTGCAACTGGGGCATTGCCACCCAGGACCCCTACCTGACCAAGCGGCTGAATCCCAACATCGGCAGCAGGCGGCTCGCCAACCTCATACGGGGCTGGTCGCTGGAGATCAAAGAGATGCTCGGCGGCATGGGCGTGAACGCCATCGAGAGCTTGCGCGGCAATCGCGACCACCTGCGCGGACTGGGCCTCAACCAAGTCGAGCTGGATATGCTCGGCATCAAGCCGGCGGGAATGGCATAGCAGGCGTTGAGCCGCGCCCCGGCTCGACTTTGCCTGAGCTGCCCGGCGCGGCCCAAACCAGGAGACGCCAGACTGGCCTATGGGAGAACGACGATGAAACGCATATACGTGAACGAAGAGTACTGTATCGGCTGCCGCCTGTGCGAGATCCACTGCCAGGTACAGCACTCTCAGTCCAAAAAGATCATCAAGGCCTTCAAGGAGGAAGACCCGAGGGCCATGTCGCGGCTGTTGGTCGAGGAGGAGGGGCCCCTGTCCTTTGCTATGCAGTGCCGGCACTGCGAGGAAGCCCCCTGCATCGAGGCCTGTATGACCGGGGCCATGCACCGCGACGGTGAGACAGGGGCGGTCCTGTGTGACGAGGACCGCTGCGTCGGCTGCTGGATGTGTATCATGGTCTGCCCATTTGGGGCTATCAAGCGCAGCCTCGTCGGCCGCAAGGCAGCCTCCAAGTGCGACCTCTGCTACGGTGAGAGCACGCCCGTGTGCGTGGCCCACTGTCCGAACGAGGCCCTGGTCTACGTCGAGGTCAATGGACAGGAGGAGGGTGCGAGATGAGGTATGTCATTATCGGCAACTCGGCCGCGGCTGTGGGCGCGATCGAAGCGATTCGCCAGTACGACCAGGACAATCCGATCACCGTCGTCGCCGACGAGCCGCACCACGTCTACTCCCGCCCGTTGATCTCCTACCTGCTGGGAGGCCTGATCGACGAGGCACATATGTCCTACCGTCCGTCCGACTTTTACGAGCGCCACCGCGTACAAACCATGCTTGGCGTCGAGGTGACCCGGGTCAACACCCAGGACCAGACCATCTCCCTGGCAGGCGGGGGCTCGGTGCCCTACGATCGGCTGCTCATCGCCACCGGCGGCAAGCCCTTTGTCCCTCCCCTGCCGGGCACCAACCTCAACGGCGTCTTTACCTTTACCAAGTGGGACGAAGCACGGCGCATCGCTCGCTACATCGAGGACGTGGGCGTTCGCTCGGCGCTGGTGGTGGGCGCGGGCTTGATCGGCCTCAAGACCATCGAAGCCCTGCTCCCGCGGGGCATCCACATCACGGTCATCGAACTGGCCGACCGGATCCTCAGCACCATTTTCGACCGCACAGGGTCCAAGCTTGCCGAGCAGATCCTGCGGCGCGAGCACGTCGACGTGCGGACCGGCACCACTGTGGAAGAGATCATCGGCCGCGGAGGCCGAGTCGACCACGCCGTCCTGCGCGACGGAGAACGGATCAACTGCGACCTGGTGGTGTTCGCCATCGGTGTCCGCCCCAACACGAGCCTCATCCCGCAGGAAGCAGGGATTCGGGTGGAGCGCGGCATCTGCGTGGACGACCGGATGCGGACCACTGCCCCCAACGTCTTCGCCGCCGGCGACTGTGTGGAAGCGTATGACATGCTGCTCGATGCCTGCCGTCCGATCCCCATCTGGCCCAACGCCTACCGGCAGGGACACGTCGCAGGCATCAATATGGCTGGTGCAGAGAAATCGTCCAGGGACAGCTTTGCCATGAACTCGATCGAGGTCTGTGACGTGCCCACCATTTCGGTTGGCCTCGTCGAGCCTCCCGGGGACGCGGCAGAGTATGAGGTCCTGGAAAGGTATGACCGCCAGGCATTGACCTACCGGAAACTGGTACTGCACCACAACCGGCTGGTGGGCGCCATCTTTGTCGGTGAGATCGATCGCGCGGGCATCTACACAGGGCTGATCCGCGATCAGGTGGATGTCTCTCCCTTCAAGCAGCACCTGTTGTCGGGCAGCTTTGGCCTGATCTCGCTGCCCAAGGCATACCGCAAGCATCTCGTGCGTGGCGAAGGGATCGAGGTGTAGGCCAGAGAGAGGAAACCATGAGACCGATATCCTACGAGAACTGGTATAACGACGACAAGGTATACGACGCCTGCGGGCTGATCGGGGTGATGGACGTGACGGGCGAGCGCTTCTCGGGCCACGACATCGTCAAGGGCATCGTCAACATGACCGAGCGCGGCAATGGCCTGGGCTCTGGGTTCGCCGCCTACGGCTGCTACCCAGAACACGCCGACTGCTATGCCCTTCACGTGATGTACACCGAGTCCGAAAGCCGCCCGCAGGTCGAAGCCCTGATCAACGAGAGCTTTATCCTGGTGCACGATGAAGAGGTGCCGCACAACCCGACGCCGGGCCTCCACCACCCACCGCTCATTTGGCGCTACTTTGTGCGCGTAGATGAGAGCGATCCGAATCGCGACCCTCAGGACGAATCCGAATACGTCGTGTCCAAGGTGATGGCGGTCAACACGGCTGGGCTGGGCGCCTACATCTATGGCAGTGGCAAGGATGTGGGGGTATTCAAGGGAGTGGGCCATCCCGAACAGATCGCCGAGTTCTTTGGCATCCCCGAGTACGACGCCTACATCTGGACAGCGCACAACCGCTTCCCAACCAATACGCCCGGCTGGTGGGGAGGTGCGCATCCCTTTGCCCTGCTCGACTGGACGGTCGTCCACAACGGCGAGGTCTCATCCTATGGCACCAACCGTCGCTACCTGGAGATGCAGGGATACCACTGCACCATGCATACCGACACCGAAGTGATGGCCTATGCGGCCGACCTCTTGATGCGCCGCCACAACCTGCCCGTCGAGGTCGCGGCCAAGGTGATGGCCCCACCCCTGTGGGTAGAGATCGAGAGAATGCCTGCCCAGGAGGGCCAATTGTGCCGCACCCTGCGCCAGGTCTACTCGAGCCTCCTGGTCAATGGACCCTTTACGATCATCGTCGCCCGGCAGGGAGAGATGATCGGCCTCACCGACCGCATTCGACTGCGCCCGCTCACCGCGGCAACGCAAGGGAACCGGCTCTATCTCGCTTCCGAAGAGGCACCCATCCGACTGATCAGTCCGCAGCTCAGCAGGGTGTGGACTCCCGTCGGCGGAGAGCCGGTCATCGGCCGGTTGGGTATGTCTCTGGATCGGGAGGATGCCTCACCACAGAGCAGGACGGCACAGCCCAGGCAGGCTCACGCCCTGGCCCCGGTTGGATAACGAGGAGGAAATGGTATGGCAGAGGTTACGTCCGCTCTAGAGATCGATGCCAGCAGTCTGCACTATCGCGAGCTGAACGCACGACTGCGCGAGGCCGTGCGGGACGGCGTAGGGCGAGTCGATCTGCACAACGTCTACGGTCAGCGTTACCTGGGCACGGATCTGCACCGCCCGATCGAGATCCACATTCACGGTACGCCAGGCAACGACCTGGCCTCCTTTATGGACGGCCCGCACATCGTAGTGCACGGCAATGCGCAGGATGGCTGTGGCAACACCATGAACAGCGGCGAGGTGGTCATCCACGGACGGGCAGGCGATGCTACGGGCCACTCAATGCGCGGGGGCAAGATCTTTGTGCGGGACGACGTCGGCTACCGGGTCGCCATCCACATGAAAGAGTACGAAGAGCAGCGGCCCGCCGTCGTCATCGGAGGGACGGCGCAGCACTTCCTGGGAGAGTACATGGCCGGGGGCGTGCTGGTCGTGCTGGGCCTCACGCTGCGCCCAGGCGAGCGCCACATCGCCAATTTCATCGGCACCGGGATGCACGGCGGCGTGATGTACATCCGGGGCGAGTTGGCCGACTACCAGTTGGGCAAAGAGGTCGGATCGGTGCCCTTGGAGGACGATGACCGCCACCTCCTCGAGGGGCTGGTCGGCGAGTACGCGGACCACTTTGGCGGCGACCCGGCGGCCATTCTCAGCCAACCGTTCACCAAGCTGGTGCCCCTGTCGCTGCGCCCCTACGGGCAGCTCTACGCCTACTAGTCGGCAGAGGCCGAATCCGGTCCTGTATCCTCGATGGACACGCCCGCGCTGACGGCCTTTGCGGCAGCAGCGGACCGGGTGTGGACGGCCAGCTTGGCAAAGATCGCCTTCAGGTGACGCTTGACGGTATTGGTGGTGATCACCAGGGCCTGAGCGATCTCTTTGTTGGTCAGGCCGCGCGCCAGCAGCGCGAGCACCTCACGCTCGCGCCCGGTCAGGGCGTTCAGCTCGTCGTCCGGTCTTCCGGCTGCCAGCGCCTCGTCCACGCTCTGCAGGAAGGTGCGCCGACTGAAGGTGGCCTTTTCCAGGTAGGCAAAGATGCCGTGCTCTTGATATGCGCGCTCGATCTCTGCGGGCGTGCCCACCCCACTGACCACGACCGTGGGCGTTCCTCCGGCCCGGGTGCTGGCCAACAGCCGATAGCCCTCCAGGCCTCGTTCCGACGAATCCTCGTTCCAGGGGCTCAAAGGGGGTATGATCGAGCGGTCAAGGGACAGGTCAACGACTGCCAGCGCGTACTTTTCACGGCGCAGGCGGCCCAGCGCTTCCCCATAGCTGCTGCACAGCCGCACCTCGTGGCCCGCATCGGTCAGCAGCTCCGCCAGGATGCTGCGCCAACCAGCGTCATCCTCGACGACCAGGATCCGCCCCGGCGCTTGCTCCTCAGGACCGGCCTGCTGCTCCCCCGGCGATCGGTCCTCCTGTACGCCGTGGTCTGCGCTGCTGCCAACCCCCTCTACCGGAGGCGGGCGGACCAGCGCCTGGCGAACGACCTCGCGGAACTCGGAGCGGCGAAACGTCTCCTTGCGCAGGCAGGTGAATGCTCCGTGTTCGGTCAGGACATTCACAGCCAGCTCGACCGTAGCAAAGCCGGTGAGCATCACCGTCACGCATCCTGGGTCGTGACGGCGCACGGCATCGAGTACCTGAAGGCCGTCCTGGTTATGGTGGTCGCCCCCACCCAAAGACAGGTCGACCACAACCAGGCGATGGGGAGCCGCTCGCAGGCTGACCGTTGCAGCGTCCAGGCTGTCGGCCACGTCCACCGTCATCCCAGAGTCCATCAAGATCTCGCTCAGGATCTGCTGCCACGAGCGATCGTCCTCGACGACCAGGGCGCGCGGGCCTGTCCCCTTCACGATAGGCCCTCCCGCTGGTCCGTAGGCAGCGCGTTCCCGGCAGTAGGCGGTCGTGGCATCCGTGGAAGGCACAACCGGAACGTCGTGCCGTGCACCCCATCGCTGTCCACGGACACAGCCCCACCCAACCGGACCATCAATGTCTTGACCCACCACAGGCCAAACCCTAACTGGCCAGCGCGTCCGGGCGTGCGTCCCGAGAAACTGAACTCAAAGATGCGGTCGTGCAGCTCGGGGGCGATGCCCGGGCCACTGTCGCTGACTGTGACCTCTACCTGGTCCTCTGTGGCTATGCCCTGTACGGTGATCGTGCCTCTCCCCTTCATTGCGTCGACCGCGTTCCCCAGCAAATTGGCAAAGACCAGGGTCAGGCTGCGCTCCCCGGCCACAACCGTCGGCAGATCATCGAGGCCCTCGACTCGGATCTGCACGCCATCGGGCAAGTCCGCGTCTTGTATGGCGGCGGTCACGCAAGCCGCCACTTGCACCGGACCCAGGTCAATGGAGTGCAGGTGAGACAGGTTCTCGCGCACCGACTCCATCGCCTCGCACGCACTCCGCTCGATCTCTGCCAGGTTTCGGGCCAGGTACGGGTCGGCCAGCAGGGCAGGCTGGCACTTGTCTTGGATGCCCTGGACGCGAACCGGGATCGTGCCCACCTTGTTGTTCAGATGGTGCAGCAGGTTCGCGGCGATATCGCCCACGGCAGCAAAGGTCTCGGCGACGGCGTGGCGTTCCTGAGCCGCCCGCAGAGCCTCCTGGCGCGCGGCACTGTGCACCGCCAGGGCTGCATAGTGTGCCAGGCAGGTGAGGACCTTCTCGTCCCACTCGGACTCGGCGAAGCGTCCTGGTTCAGAGCCGGCACTGTAGACGCTGAATGCGCCGATAGGTTCGCGGTCCTCGCTGGCTAATAGGGGCACAACCAGCGCCCGAGCCCAGTTCTGCGTACGTGCCAGGTCGGCTCGGTGGAATCGGGGGTCGGTGCGCACGTCGTCCGTGACCACGGGCCGGCCTGTAAGCACCGCTTGCCCCGCCAGGCTGCCACGCAGGGGCAGGCGCTCGCCGCGCAGATAGCCCGCATTGGCCACCTGCAGCACCAACTGATCGTCCTGTAGGGTCCAGATGGCACTGGCGGCAGCGTTCAGCAGGTCGCAGGCCAGCTCCACCAGCCGGCCCAAGACCTGTTGGCTGGGCTGGGCAAGCAAGAGCCCTGCGACCTCTTGCAGTGCGTCGAGCAAGCGCACTTCTTGTATGGCGATGACCGCTTGGGTGGCCAGGGACTGCAGCAGATGGCGGTCTTGCTCGCTGAAGGCGCCCACGACCGGGCTCTCCAGGTTGAGCACGCCCTCCAGGCGACCGCTGGCCCCGATCAGTGGTACGGCGAGCTCAGAACGCATCTCCAGTTCGGCATCCAACGGGTAGTAGACGTTTCTCCAGGGCTCGGCGTGCAGGTCGTGGATGCACACGGGCTGCCGGTGTATGGCGACCCAGCCCATCACGCTTTCCGTGCCGATCGGCAGCGCTTCCACCTGCGGCCGGCCTAGATGCTCTCCGGCGATCGCCTCGGTGATCAGGTTCCGTCCGCTCCGGTCCACCAGCCGGAAAATGCCATAGTGAGCGCCGGTGACCTCCAGGGCCATGTGCAAGATAGCGGCCAGAGTGTCCTTCAAGCCCAGCCGAGAAGAGATCAACAGGCCAGCGCGGCGCAGCCTGCTCAACTCCTCTTCTGTGCGCGCCAGGTCGCGCTGGACAGGGGTTGCCCTCCGGACCTGGTAGAGTGCCATCGCTGCCTGCTGAGCCAAGGTCTCCAGCACCAGCAGCTCGACCTCGCTGAACGGGCGCTCCCGGTGCGCCGCCACGTAGAGTGCGCCGAGGTCTTGGTCGGCAACCACCAACGGCAGGCAGACAGCGAGGCCGCCGCGGATCAGATCGCCGCTCGACTCTTGCTGTTCGTAGGACAGTACCGTACGGCGCTGGCTGATCGCACTCACACACAGCCCGTGCGTCCAAACCGGGTCACCGGGTGTAGGGCCGGCATCCTCCCCAGTCAAGATCGCGGAGGAGGGATCAAAGGCGAGACGATCGCGATCGTAGGGACAGACCGCGGCCCGCGCATTGGGAATGGCTTCGACCACGCTTTCCGCGATCAGGCGCAGCGCCACATCCGCTCTCCGTTGGTCGCCAGGAGCGATCTGGTTGATGGCCGCGCCGATTTGCCTCAGGCTGCCCAGCGCGCCGAGCGCAAGCCGCTCGGACTCGACTGTGAGAGGTGGGTACGCCATTCAGTCCTCCGGCCATTCCACTGTCTGTCCGGCTTGACACAAAAGCGCACGGCGGAGGAGAGGTGCAAGGCCCCCGAGATGCCTGCTCCTCGGGCACTTGCCTCTTACCTACTCGGCCATGCGCCTGACAACGACCCCTGCGCAAACTGAATGCATTGTAGCACAGGCTGGCGATTCGTACAAGCGACCACTGCAGCCGTCCCAACAGCAGCACCCCGTCCTGGCCCGGACGGGAGGGCAACCGGCTCGCTTGTGTCGCCCTCCGTAGCACAAGCGGCTCGCTTGTGTCCCCCCCTGTAGCACAGCCGGCTCGCTTGTGCCCCCTTCAGCACTCCAATCGGCCCGTCGAAGGACCTCGCAGAGGACCTGCAGTCTCCTCAGAAGGGCTTCCCGGACGCCTGTGCACCGGGCACCTTCACAGAGGGCGGGACCGCTCCGGAGAGCGACCCGCCCTCATAGAACGAGAAGGCCCACGCACAGAGAAAGAGGCCACGGTGGCGTCATCCTCCTAGATGTCATAGTACAGCATGAACTCGTACGGGTTCGGACGCATCCGCATAGGATCGACCTCTGCCGTGCGCTTGTACGCGATGTACGCTTCCAGCAGGTCCGGGGTGAACACATCTCCCTTGAGGAGGAACTCATAATCCGCCTCCAGGGCCTCGAGCACCGCGCCCAGTGAGCCAGGAACCTGCTTGACCATCGCTGCCTCCTCTGGCGGCAGGGCGTACAGGTCCTTGTCCATCGGCTCACCAGGGTCGATCTGGTTCTGTACCCCATCCAGACCCGCCATCAGCAGGGCGGCAAAGCACAGGTACGGGTTGGCGGCAGGGTCTGGCGCGCGAAACTCGACGCGCTTGGCCTTTGGGTTCTTGGAATACACCGGGATACGGCAGACTGCCGAGCGGTTGCGCTGCGAGTACGCCAGGTTGACGGGTGCCTCAAAGCCGGGCACCAGGCGCCGGTACGAGTTGGTCGTCGGAGCCACGATCGCCAGCAAAGCGGGTGCGTGCTTGAGCAAGCCCCCGATGTAGTACTTGGCCGTATCCGAGAGCTGCGCATAACCGGCCTCATCGAAAAAGACATTCGTGTCGCCGTTCCACAGGCTCTGGTGGACGTGCATCCCGCTCCCGTTATCCCCAAACAGGGGCTTGGGCATAAAGGTAGCCGTCAGTCCGTTCTGACGCGCCACGTTCTTGGCGATGTACTTGTAGATCATCATGCTGTCCGCCATCTTGGTGAGCGGGCCGTAGCGCAGGTCGATCTCTGTTTGGCCGGCGGTAGCGACCTCGTGATGGTGCACCTCTACCTGCACGCCGACCGCCTCAAGGGCCAACACGATCTTGCTTCGCACGTCCTGCTTGGTATCCGCCGGCGGCACGGGGAAATAGCCTCCCTTGGGCGGGATCTGTCCCCCTTTGCCTCCCACTTCTCCGCTGTTCCACCACCCCTCGGCGCTGTCGATGTGGTAGAACGCTTCGTTGGTGCCCGCGCCGTAGCGAACGCTGTCAAACAGAAAGAATTCGGCCTCGGGCCCCCAGTAGCTGGTGTTGGCGATGCCCGTCTGCTTGAGATACGCTTCCGCCTTTTTGGCCACGTATCGGGCGTCTCGCGTGTACGGCTGCCGGGTCAGCGGATCGTAGATGTCGCAGATCACCACCAACGTCGGCACCTCAAAGATCTGGTCCATAAAGGCCGTGCTGGGATCTGGGATCAAGATCATGTCCGATTCGTGGATCTCTTGGAAGGCGCGAATGGACGAGCCGTCGAATCCGATGCCCTCCTCAAACAGGTCCTCTGTGAGTTCCCGTGCCGGCAGGCTAAAGTGATGCCACATACCAAGCAGATCGGTGAACCGCAGGTCCACCATCTTGACCTCTTTGCCCATCTCAAGCACGTCTGCCACTGTCTTTCCCATGCCGATCATCCTCCTCGTTCCAGGTTTGGGTTCGTTCTCTGTGTACACTGACCATTATAGACGGCTTGGCCCGCACAGTCTAGTACCCATATGGGTCATCTTTACGCACAAGAACTGTTGACAAGGAGAGCCCGTGCTCCTATAATACCTCCTCAACGAAGCCTGGCGGGACGCCCTCAACCTCCAGTGTGGGGCGTGCACTGCCGGGCACCTCCCAGCCACCCGATGGTCCTACGGGTGCCGCGCCGAGGATCAGGGCGCGGACCCCCTGTGACCTGCAGGAGCACGAATGGATCCAGAAGGCTCGGAAGATCACGATGCTTTCCTGGCCCTTGGGCAGTTGAGCGATGACGAGGCGCACAGCCTTCTGGCACCTGTCGGCTTTGCCGACTGGCGAGCGGCCCACCGCCGCCTGCTGCGCGTGGTGGGTGATCCTAGGGCGGAGCAGGCCGTCAACCGTATCCTCCCCCATCTGCTGACGGCGTTGTCGGGCGCCGCAAACCCGGACCGTGTTCTGGTCAGCCTGGAGCGCTTTGTCCGTAGTGCCGGCGACCGCCTCTCTTTGCTTCGCCACCTGTCCGGCAACCCGCGTGCCGTCGAGATCCTGGTCACGCTCTTTGCCGGCAGCCAGTTCCTCACCGAGATCCTGCTGCGCAACCCCGAGTATTTCGAGCGGCTGTTGGCGCACAGGCAGCTCGCACTGCCCAAGGGCCTGGATCAGTTCTGCGCGGAAGCACAGGCATGGTCCCTCGCGGCAGGAGGACCGGTCAGCGACCAACTCGATGCCCTTCGACGCTACCAGCGCTGGGAGTTGCTGCGCATCGGGGCCTGCGACCTGCTCGACCTCTTCGATCTGCCTGCCGTGACCCTACAGCTCTCTCATCTCGCGGAGGGCCTCGTACGTGCTTGCCTGGCGGTCGCTGCCCAGCGATCGGGCACGCCGGCGGATGGCTTTACGGTCATCGCCCTGGGCAAGCTGGGGGGCAGCGAGCTCAACTACAGCTCAGACATCGACCTGTTGTTCCTCGCCTCGACGGACGCCACCCGGTACAGGCGGCTCGGAGAGCGGCTGATCGACGCCCTGACGTGCGTGACATCGGAGGGATTCCTGTATCGCGTCGATATGCGCCTTCGCCCGTGGGGGCAGGTCGGCCCTCTGGTCTCCTCCCTTGAGGGATACGCAGCGTACCTGAGTGAGCACGCCCGTCTGTGGGAGAAACAGGCCTTGCTCAAGGCGCGTCCGATCGCCGGCGACGAGAGGGTGGGTGGGGAGTTTCTGCGGCGCGTGGAGCCCATCCTGTTCGAGCCCAGTCCTCAGGACGTCCGCGCGGACGTGCACGCCATGAAGCAGCGCACCGAAGCTCAACTGCGCGAGCGCGGCCGCGAATGGGGTCAAGTCAAGCTGGGAGAGGGTTCCATCCGCGACGTCGAGTTTGTCGCCCAATACCTGCAACTGGTGCACGGCGCGCGCCTGCCCGAGGTCCGCAGCCGCAACACGCTCGACGCGCTCGGGCGCCTCTTGGCACAGGGCTGCCTCTCGGCGGACGAGTACCGCGTCTTGACCGATGGCTACACCTTGCTGCGCACGATCGAACACCACCTGCAAATGATGCA
>JADHXD010000138.1 GCA_016783145.1 Anaerolineae bacterium | reverse complement strand
GTTCCGTTTGCCGTCTCATTGGCGATCACGTCGACCGCGTTGAGCATCCCCTGCGCCGGTGGCACGTCGGGCGAGACCTGGGCGACGAGGGTGGCGGCAAAGGTCGTGCCGGTGACGAGCGTTCCGGGCGAGCAGGTGACGCTGCCGCCCCAGGACCCGTCGGCAATGGCGCAAGTCCCCGGTGGCGAAACGCTCAGCGCACGCTGCCAGGTGTCCAGCGCGTCGGTGAGGGAGACGCCTGTGGCGTCTGCCTCGCCATCGCTGGTGACCCAGATGGTGTAGGTGACCTCTGCACCGGAATGAACGACGAGCGAGGAGGCCCGTACGACGAGGAGGAGGTGAGCGTCCGGGTATTCGTCCGCGCCGATGTCGGGCGCCCAACCCATGGGCCGCACCTGGCCATCCATGTCCCGGTCGACGCCCAGGGTTGCGCCCGCGTCGCGGGCGGGCGAGGTGGAGGAGATGTGATAGTCGCCCGAGGCGGGGTCGACAAAGAGGGGGTCTCCGGTGAGCTCGTTCTGGGCAAAGAGGGCGCTGCCGGCCCCCTGCGAGACGGTGAGGGGGGTGTTGTACCAGAGCACGGCGTCCAGGGTGGCGGTGGTGCCCGCCGTGAGGCGGATGCCGGTGCTGTGGCCGGCGAGGACCGTGTTGACGATGTGGACGTGGGTCGGTTCGGAGGGCTGCCAGTCCTGGAGGTAGATGGCGCTGCCATCGCCTCCGCTGTTGTTGACGATGGTGTCGTGCCAGAGGCGAGGGGCAGAGCCAAAGCTGTTCAGCGCGCTGCCCCCCGTGGTGACCTGGTTGTCCACGATCACGTTGTTGATGATCTCTGGCTCGCCGCCCTGCATGTTGAGCCCGCCCCCACGGCTGGCCTGGTTCGCGCGGATCGTGTTCGCTTCGATCCGGGCGTTGCTCAGGAGTAGATTGAGCCCACCGCCGTTCGGGGCGTCGTTGCCGGCGATCAAGTTCCCGCGCAGTGCCGCAGCGCAGAACTCGAGGAGCAGGCCGCCCCCGCCCTCGGTCGCGGTGTTGGACAGGATGTTGTTTGCATCCAGGTCGGGACCCGGGTCATCGCGGAATCCCCAACCTGGCCCGTTCATGGCGACGCCGCCCCCATAGCGCGCGCTGTTGGAGATGATGTCGTTGTCAAAGAGGCCGGCCCGGCTGTCCTTGAGGTAGAGCCCACCCCCCACAGTGATGGCGACGTTGGCAGAGATCGTGTTGCCGACAAAATGGGGGTTGCCGTAGCCGACCATGACGCCGCCCCCGGTGATCGCCCGGTTGGCCGAGATCTCGTTGCCCGCGACCTCGGTGCCTCCCCAGCCTGCCACACTCAGTCCCCCTCCCTCGGACTCGGAGGTGTTGGAGGTGATGACGTTGTCCGTCACCGTGAACCAGACGCTGCCATCGATGTCCACCCCGCCGCCTCGACAGAGAACGTTGCCCTCGCCGGGGCCGCCCTCGGTGACCGAGTTGCCCCAGATGGCGTTGTCGTGAATTGTGGCCGGGCTGAGGAACGCCGACACGCCGCCGCCCCAGTGACCCGTGTTGGAGTAGACGTCATTTCCTCGGATCGTGGCAGCGCTGTCGCGGAGGTGGATGCCGCCTCCAAAGTCGGCGGTGTTGCTGAATATCTGGCAGTTGCTGACCGTGGGCGTCGCAGACAGGACATACATCCCCCCGCCGGCGTCGGATCCCCCGGCCCACTCTTGACCGACCAGCCCAGCGGCATCTCCGCCGGTGATGCGCAGTCCTTCGATCACCGGGCTGATGTGACCGGCGACAAAGAGCACACGCCCCTGGCTCTGCGCGTCCAGCGTGGTCGGCTGGGTGAGGGGATACGCTGTCGTCCAGTCGGTGATGGCGTACCCGCCGGCGATGGAGACGTTCCTGGTGATGTAGACGACCTGGGTGATGGCGGTGAGGCCGCTCAATTCGATGACGTAGGCAGGGGGGACGGGACGGGCGTGCACGCCGGTGTAGATGCCGGTGGCGACCTTGATCACCTCGCCAGGCGCATCGACGGCATCCACTGCGGACTGGACGTCGCCGTAGCAGGGGGCGGCCCCGCCGCACGCAGCGCCGGGCGCGACATAGTAGGTCTCGAACCCATCGGGTCCCTGGGCGCGGGCGACGTCCGATGTACTGCTGCTCAGCAGCCAGAGCATAGCCACGGCCAATCCGAGGCCGAGAAGCGCTACGAGGATCCATTTCGCTCTCATCATCTGTCCCTTTCTGCCTTAGCCTGTTTTCGACACCAACGAAAAGAGCAAGACAAACACAAACAGGCCACCCGTCCTAATTTGACATAACTACAAGCGACGGCGGACCTCAAATAAAGGTCTTGTGACCAAGCTCTCGGCAACGCGGCTCTCCACTCGGTTCAAGGTGCACCGCACCCGAGGCTCGACATAACGAGCCGTGAAGACGTGCCGATTCCACCAAGTCGAGGCCGCCGTGGCCCGAACAGGCCCCAATTTCGGCCAGTTGGGTCGAACCAGACACACGGTATCTGTCCTGACCGAGCAAATAGCCTGCCGGTCTGGCTTTTCCGGCCTTGGTTTGCTTGTTCTAGCGTTCGTTCAGCCAAGTTTACACCTATCGCACGGTCTGTCAAGTCTCACAGTCGATCATTTGTTCTATGTCGAAAACAGGCTTAGGGGTGCCATTGTTGCGTTTCAGGTACGAAAACAGGATTAGGACCTACGACCCGCAGGTCTCAAGTGCCAATCCTGTCTGCGCTAGGCGTTGCTCCCTTCGCGGACTCGGGACAGGCGGTACGAATGGCGTGGTGCTTGCACTGTCCGGCGACAGCACGGGAGGCGGATGGCGTCCCCCTGGCACCCTCGGCAGCGGGGATTTGGCCCAGCCGCTTCTCCGGGCGGTGTTCCCCCAAGAGGTACTCCATCGCTTGGTTTGACAAGGGTGGCTTTTGGTTTCATCATGTGAGCGCCGCCGGACGTACTTGACCTCGGCTTGATCATCAGGTATCATAGTCAGGATTCGGCATGAGCTAGCTCCCAGGGGTAGTATGCCGAAACGGTTCTGTCCAGGGGCTGGGGCGGATAGACCAAAGTGGTTCGGTCTACTCACGTGGCGGGCAGCTCTGTGGCAGTACCGCACATTTGGCGCGATCGGCTCTGCAAAGCGAGAAGATAAGACACGGGGCGAAATCTGATGAGTGTAGAGGATGTAGAGAAACCCGAGAATATGGCTGCGTTCTTTGATACCAGGGCCGCAGGGTACGATGACCATATGCGAGGCTATATCTTTTCGGAGACAACATTCACGCAGTTTTATCACGCTGTGTCCTCGCCGATCCCAGAAACCAACGAACCGCTCAATATCCCTTAATGTCCCTTAACAGTTGAGCTATTAGCGGGTGGGACGCGGAAGGTCAAAAGCTCTTCCAGCGTCCACTTGTGATCAGTGACGCCAATCGACATCATCGGTGTGACCTCTCTCCACTTCTTGGGTGAACCACTGCCCTTGGTTGGTAGCGGAGGTTTGATCTCTTGGCGTAGACCACCGTGCGCCCAACAGAAGTGGTAATAGCCGAGACTGAGATGGAGTTGGCGCACCATCCACTCGTCTTTCTTGGAGAAGCCCCAGGTCTTGCGGGTAAAGCGCCTGTTCTGATGGCGCATCGTGCCGTTCTGACGCTCTATGAAGGCCGTGTTGAGATGCTGACTGACCGGTGAGCGATCCAAGTAGTCTTGAAGCATCTCGGGCGTGCCGAAGACGATCTTGTCCGTCACCTTGACGACTCGGCCCTTGCGTCGGTGTTTGACCACTTGGGCATAGAGCAGGTCAGGCGGTGGTTCTAGCCGTGGTTGGGGCCACGGTCCACGTGAACCCTGGCGTTCTGGTTGCACCCAGTGGCCAAAGGACTTGAGGATCGCGTCCTTGTAGTGCGGTCGCTGGTCACTGAAGAAGACGTGCAAAGAACCATCGTTGACATCCTTGGTCTTTTGAAGCAGCAAGTCTGCATTCTCTTGACTGATCTTGCCGGCGACAAAGGCGGGCACGATCTTGTGCACAGGGTCGAAGCTTAGCCAGACCCAGTAGTCGCCATACTGTTCTGCCAGACGCTCGAAAGGCGTGCATTGGGCTTCTTTTTTTTCACAAAGCTCCAGAATTCATCGAGTTGCACCGCTTCGAAGTGGAGATTAACCATCAAATAGCGGGAGACAGCTTCGACGTGCTGGGATGCTCTGTCCAGCCAGGCCGAGACTGTGTCTTTGTCGACCTTCTTGATCCGAGCCGTTGCCCGGATGCCGTTGCCTTCGGCCAAGCAGGCAATCACATCGTAGAAAAGCTCTTCGTCTGCTTTCAGATCAAACAAGGGAGTACCACGACGCGCAGAAAACCTGCGCCCACATACTTTGCATTCCAGAAGTTGTGTGTGCTGCTTTCCATAGGTGCCGGCGCCAATGATCTGGTTGTCCGTTCCTATCTTGCCATAGTTGGCGCAGTCTTCGTGAGGACAGAAGTACATGCTGGTATCGATTTGCTTCTTGCGGCCCATAGTCGACCTCCATAGTCGCACCGTTTCTGACTCGGTCTCAGTCTATATGGGCATGATACCACAAATTGCCTCAGTTGTTAAGGGACATTAGGCAATATCCTGGATCTTGGGTGTGGAACCGGACTGGAAATCGAAGCATTGTTCCAGAGAGCGCCACGTGCATTGATCACTGGGGTCGATCTGTCGGAAAACATGCTGGAGGGGCTGCGGACAAGATACATCGCCTACATGAGCCAGATCACGCTCGTCGTGGATTCGTATCTAGCTATGCCATTTGGAAGGCAAGCATACGACTATATCATCTCGGCAATGACCCTCCATCACCTGCTGCGCGCCACCAAGCGCGAACTGTATGTGAGAATCCACGCCGCACTGAAACTGGGCGGCAAGTACATCGAAGGGGATTCCGTTGTCCCCGCAGACATGGAGTACCAGTTCCTCGACGAGTACTATGAGCAAGCCGCCTATGTGCCGCAGGCGCAAGATGGACATTACCATATTGACGTCCCTTTTTCCATCGGCACACAGAGGTCCCTGCTGTTGGAGGCCGGTTTCCGGGATTTCGAGCTGGTCTGGCAAAGGGACCCTGCCGCTGTGTGGAACGCCGTGGTCTATGCCGTCACCGCGTGAGCGATATGTGGTCTGGGCTGGAATTCGTTGTTATGGTTGCAGACTTTTACCAGAAGGGAGACCAATGATGGGCGATCTAAACGTGGGTATTGTTGGGCTGGGTTGGGCTGCTGGCGCGCACATTGAGACATTCAAGGCTGTGCATGGCGCCAACATAACGGCGGTCTGCTCTCGACGTGAGCACGACGAAGCAGAACTTGCCAGGCAGTGTGGCACTCCGCTGCGAGCCTACACGTGTTTTGAGGATATGCTCGCGGATCCGGACGTGCACGTGATCGACATCTGCACACCTCACCCCTATCATGCGGGACAGGCCATTGCTGCTGCGCAGGCAGGCAAACACGTGATCATCGAAAAGCCGATCGCCATTGCCTACGAGGACGCAAAGGACGTGCGCGATGCCATTCGCAAGAACGGTGTCAGCGCATGCGTCTGCTTTGAGTGCCGTTACAGCGCTCATTTCACCATGATTCGATCCGTCATCGATGCTGGATTGCTTGGCGAGATCCACTTTTCCGAGGTGGACTACTACCACGGCATCGGGCCCTGGTACGCACAGTACGAGTGGAACATCAGGAAGGACTTTGGCGGCAGCAGTCTGCTCACCGCCGGTTGTCATGCACTGGACGCGTTGTTGTTCTTTATGGACGGCCAGGTGAGCGAGGTCACCAGCTATCACACCACATCAAGGAGAAAAGAGTTCCGTCCTTACGAGTATGATACGACCAGCGTGACCCTCCTCAAGTTCGAGGATGGGCGAGTGGGAAAGGTCACCTCCAGCATCGATTGTCTGCAGCCCTACTACTTTCATATCCACCTGGTGGGCAGTGAAGGGAGTCTGCTGGACAACCGCATCTATTCGGCCAGGCTGCCGGGTATGGTCAAAGAGAGATGGAGCACGCTGGAGACCCACCTTATCGACTCTGGAGACGTGAGCGATCATCCCTACGAACCCCAGTTCCAGGCCTTTATCGACAGCATTGGCCGGGGAGAGCCGATGCCGTTGACAGACTTTGATACGGCGTTTGAGAGCCATCGCGTTGTTTTCGCCGCCGATCTCTCGGCTGCGGAGGGAAGACCGGTCAAGCTGTCGGAGCTCAAAGAATGACGTGATAGCGTCCAGAGCCGCAAGGCCGTCGTCGGAGGAAATGTAAGACCAAGGAGGCCTTTGTCATGCCAGAGCCACGCGGAAAATCCTTCAACTATGCCATTGGCATGTTTGGCACATCCATCCCGATCAACATGCTCAAGACTTTTGCCTTTACCTTTTACGTGCTCGGCCTGGGAGTGACGACCGAACAATGGGCGGCCATGCTGCTGATCTATACCTTTATCGATGCCCTCGACAACCCGTCTATGGCCTCCTCTCCGACCGGACGCGGTCTCGCTGGGGCCGGCGCCGTCCCTGGCTGACCATCGGCACCCCGCTCCTGATCCTGTGTTTCATCGCCTTCTACAACATACCGGCTTTCCTGTCGGGCAGTTCCATCTTTGCTTATGGCATGCTCTTTTACATCCTCACCGGGACGCTCGATTCGGTCATCAACGCCAACTATGCGGCACTATTCCCCGAGCTGTTCCGCGACGACGCCAGCCGTGCAAAGACCAACGCTCTGCGCCAGGCTTTCCAGTTGGTGGCTATGATCATCAGCATTGCCCTGACTCCTATGGTGACCGAAGCCCTCGGCTACGGCCTGACCTCCATTCTGTACGGCATCCTCGGCGGCGTGGTCATCCTGTACATGACCTTCACCTGCCGGGAAAAAGAGCCCGAACCCGAGGAGGCGAAACCTGGCCTGTGGAAAGCGCTCAAGGATCTGCTGACCAACGGGAAATTCTGGGTCGCAGGCCTGGCAAATGCGTTTTACAGTGCCGCGATGTCACTGGTGCTGGCCTCCGTAGCATTCTATGTTGAATATGCTCTCGGCCTTTCCAGTGGGCAGTCTACCTTTTTGCTCGGCGCTGTTCTCGCCATCGCCATTGGCGGTGTAGCCATCTGGGCCTGGCTGGTGAACAAGTTCTCGCTGATCCCCATCTGGCGGGCTGCCCTGGCTGTCCTGGCAATCACATTCGTCCCGCTCTATTTCGCCTCCAACCTGGCAGCGGCCATCGTCTTCTCGGCCTTTGTGGGCTTTGGCTTTGCAGGCGTGATCACCACGATGGATCTGATCGGCGCCAAGATCATGGACGAGGATACCCAGAAGCACGGCCTGCGGCGGGAGGGCATTATCTCCAACGCCCTCGGCTTTATGAACCGTCTAAACGGTCTGTTCACCAGCGTCGCCTATTTTCTGGTCTCCAGAGTATACCTCTTTGAAAGCGGTGACAGTCCCGGCCCCCATCCAGATGCTGCCGCCCGCTTTCTGATGACCATCGTTCCCCCGGTGCTGATGGTGATCAGCTTTGCCTTCTCGTGGTTCATCCATTTCAGCAAACCGGTCAAGACCGAGGTTCAGCCCAAGAGACCATAGTGGAGAGGAATGCTGTCCCCGCCTGTTCATCGCCGTCAGCCGGCAGGAGGTTCACTGAGCTCTTTTTCCCTGACGGCCTCTGGCTCGCAATCGCGGACGCAGCAATCGCAGGAGCCTTGCTTGTCGGGCCATATGATCTTGACGGTGTTCCGTGTGCCGCCGTGTACGGAATCAAAGTGGATGTCCCCTCTCGACGGCAGGGCATCGGCTCGATGCTGATGTAGAAGGCAGACGACTATGCTCAGTCGGCTGGTCTCGACCGGCTGTTTCTCGAGACGAAACCGGACAGTGTGCCGGCACTGGCCCTTTTCCGTAAGTGTGGGTACAAGACCTTCGAGTCCGGTCCCGATAGCATGAGACTAGAGAAAACCAGGTCACAGCAAACAGGGCGAGCGGACGCGTCATAGCGGCGCCGCTTACCTGCGACGTCAGCTGGCCTCGGCTGACATTGCGCGATGTTGACCACATAGACCGCCGGGCGGTGGTGGCGCCTCCGTGATGGCCCACCGCAGCCGACCGCGAGGGGGGCTTGCTGGTGTACGGGTGTGCCAGCGCCTCTTGCCAAGCGCCAGCGACAACCGGTAGCCGCTCGTTTGGCAGCCCGGCCCGCCCGCACTGCGCAATGCCCAGCGTGCATACCGGCGCACGTTAAGCTCCTGTGAACCCGAGATCACCAGGCTAGCTCAACTGCACGGTTTGACGGTCTGAGGGTACGGGAACAAGATTGGAGCTCATGACTCGGGGGCCGGTGGTTCCCCTCCATTCGGCGGGACAGGCGAATCCACCCCCCGCTACCTGAGAGGCGCCCGAGAGGGCGCCTCTTTGTGTTTGAAGCACAAATGTCGGATTGGGACCCGCGGCCCGCAGGTCCCAGGTTCTAGTCCTGTCTGCGCTGGCCGTTGCTCCGTGCGGATGGCGTAGTGCTTGCACTGTCCTGCGACAGCACGGGAGGGGGATGGTGTCCCCTTGGCACGCTCACACCGGCGCGGTGTCTTGCCGGGAGGACGGGCGCGGACCTGATCCAGCAGCTTCTTCGGGCGCTTTTCCTCCACGAGTTGCCCCTTCGGTCGGTTTGACAAGAATGGCTCTTGGTCTCATAATGTGAGCGCCGCCTGACGTCCCTCAATCCTGTTCGATCATCAGGCATTATCGTTAGGATTCGGCATAGGTCAACTTCCGAGGACGCTGTGCCGGACTCTGTCTAGGGGCCAGGGCAGATAGAGCGAACCATTTCGGTCTACTCAGTAGTTGGGCGGCGAGTCGTAGGGCGCTCGAGGAACGCTGGCTAACGGAAGCTGGTTGACAGAGGGGTCGGTCCAGAATGATCGAAATCGTCTGGGAGTTCGTCGTCAAGGAGGAGGCCCGAGGCCAGTTCGAGCTGGCGTACGGCCCGGGCGGCGCGTGGAGCAAGCTGTTCGCACGGTGCCCGGGCTTCCGAGGCACCACCCTGCTGCGTGATACGGAGAATCCGCGGCGGTATCTGACGATCGAATTCTGGGACACAGGGGCTCAGCGGGAGCAGATGCTGGCCGAACGCAAGGCCGAGTACTCTAGCCTGGACGCCGCCTTTGGCGACTGGACCGAGTCCAGGACCGAGGTGGGTATCTTCAGAGTGCTCGCCGAGGCGACGGTGCAGCCCCGTGGCAGAGCACAGCAAAGCAAAGCTGGAGAGGCCCGTCGAAGAAGCCGGCGAACAACTCGCTGAAGCCGACTCGGCTGGCGTTGGCGCGGGCGCCTATTCCTCGCTGGCGGATGCGATTTCGGAGACGGTGCACTTGCTCCGGGAGGTGACCCCGGCGCCGCAGGACAGGGCGTACGAGGTGCGTTATGTGCTCTACCACGAGCTCCACCCGACCCTGATCTCGCTGCAGCACAGGATCTAGCGGGCGCGTTGGCTGTTCGAAGCACAAGCCGTGCCCGCGTACGGCGTAGATGTAGCGGTGGCTGGGATCGAGGCGCATGAGCCGCCGGACCAGCGAGCTGAGCGCTCTGTCGCTGATGACCGCCGGCTCGCCCGAAGAGGTCGAGATCCGCCCCTGTGCCCTCCAGGCCGTGGAGCGGATCGCTGCCTGCTATGCCGGACGCCGGGCGCGCCAGTTGGGTACAAACACAGCACGCGTGAAAAACGCGCGACCGGTGCGCCCCAGGATTGCACAGACGGCCTCAATGTGGTACAATGATGGTCCAGGGGCCGCGCCCTGCATGCGATCCTCACCTACGAACTCCCGGATCGAGTGCTTCGTTTTGAGAGGCTTTGTGAGTCGAGATGGCCCGTCTCTCCATTCACCTGATGGGACCAATGCAGGTAGCCCTGGGTGGTCAGATGATCGCCCGCTTCGAAACCGAGAAGACGCGGGCGCTGCTGGCCTACCTGGCTGTCGAAGCCGACCGGCCGCACCGTCGTGACTTGCTGGCCGAAATGCTGTGGCCCGAACGACCTGAAGGGGCAGCCAGCGCGAACCTACGCCACACCCTCGCCAGCCTCCGGCGGGCCATCGGCGACACCCCAGACGCGCTCGGTGCAGGCCGCCAGGCCGTGCCTCCGTTCTTGCTCGCCACCCGGCAGACGATCCAGTTCAACTCTGCCAGCGACGCCTGGGTGGACGTAGGCGCCTTTCTCGCTCTCCTTCGCACTACCCAGCCAACGGATCAGCTCCCCGTGCAGTCGCTGGAAGAGGCGGTCGGATTGTGCCGGGGCACCTTTCTGGAGGACGTCTCGGTCACAGATTGTGCTGAGTTTGAGGAATGGCTGCTGCTCACGCGGGAGCGGCTGCGTCGCCTGGCGCTCGACGCCCTCCACCAACTGGCCAATGACCACGAGCAGCTCGGGCAATGGGATCGAGCGCTCCAACATGCCTGGCAAGAGGTGGCATTGGAGCCGTGGGACGAGCGAGCACAGCGGCAGGTGATGCGCCTGCTGGCCCTCACCGGCCAGCGAAACGCCGCCCTGGCCCAGTACGAAACCTGCCGGACGACATTGGCCGGGGAGCTGGGGGTCGAGCCGGAGACAGAGACAACCAGGCTGTTCGAACGGATCCGCGATGGAGAGGTAGGGACCTCATCTCCGGCTCGGGAGCACGCGGTGACCTCACGGCTGCCACGTTTCATGCTCGAGTCGGCACGAGAGAGTGCACCGCCGGTGTTTGTCGCCCGAGAGCATGAGCTGTCACGGCTGACCCTTTTCCTGGATCAGGCGCTTGAGGGCACAGGGCGCGTCGTCTTTGTCACCGGCGGGCCGGGCCAAGGAAAGACGGCGCTGCTGGGCGAGTTCGCCCGGCGGGCGATGAGCGCGCATCCCGGTCTCCTGGTCGCCTGGGGCGACTGCAATGCCTATTCGGGCGCCGGCGATCCGTATCTTCCCTTTCGTGACGTGATGGGGATGCTCACCGGCGATCTGGAGACCCGCTGGTTGGCAGGCTCGATCGGATGCGACCACGCCCGCCGCCAGTGGAATGCGCTGCCCCTGGTCGTACCTACCTTGTTGGCCAGCGGTTCGTCGCTGATCGGCATCCTTCTGGATGGCAATGCGCTGCGCTCGCGCGTCGCCGCCGCCCTGCCAGAGCGTGCCGACTGGCTTGAGCGGCTTCGCGCTCTGTCCAGGCAAGCACGGAGCGGTGGACAGGACCTGGAGCGGAGCTTTCTGTTTGAGCAGTGCACCAGCATGCTGCGTGCCGTGGCGGAGCACCATCCGCTGGTACTGATCCTGGACGACATCCAATGGGCCGACAGCGCCTCGCTGGGTCTCTTGTTCCATCTCGGGCGACGGCTTGCCCGGGCAGGCAACCGCATTCTGATCGCCTGCGCCTATCGCCCAGAGGAGCTGGCTCTGGGCCGTGCCGGCGAGCGCCACCCGCTGGAGAAGGTTCTGTACGAGTCCAAGCGCGCCTTGGGGAACGTGTGGGTGGATCTGGATGTGGCGGATGAGACGGCGGACCGTGGTTTCATGGACGCCCTCCTCGACACGGAACCCAATCAGTTGGGGGAGGGCTTTCGCGAGGCCTTGTTCCACCGCACGGCGGGCCATCCCCTGTTCACCATCGAGCTGCTGCGGGCGTTGCAGGAGCGGGGCGATCTGGTCCGCAGTGAGGCAGATGGTGCCTGGATCGAGGGACCAGAGATAGGCTGGGAGGAGCTGCCCGCGAGAGTGGAGGCAGTGATCGAAGAGCGCGTCAGCCGTCTCGAACCGAGGCTGCGCGAGATCGTCAGCATCGCCAGCGTGGAGGGGGAGCGGTTCACGGCCCAGGTGGTAGCGGCGGTGCAGAACGCGGCACAGTGGTCGCTGCTGCAGGACCTGACGAGACTGGAAAAGCTGCACAGACTGGTTATGGAACAGGGAGAGGTGCAGATAGGGTCGAGACGGGCCGTCCGCTACAGGTTCGGCCACGCTCTGGTTCAGGAGTACGTCTACCGGTGCCTCGGACGAGGGGAGCGCCGGCTTTTGCACGGGCAAGTCGCAGCGGCCCTGGAGACTCTCTACGAAGGACACCAAGACGAGATTGCCGTCCAGTTGGCCGAGCACCTGCTCAGAGCCGATGACCATGGCGCGGCTCTCCACTACTTTGCCCTGGCTGCCGAAAGCGCGGCTCGCAGATACGCGCACGAGGAAGCCATCACGCTGTACACGCAGGCCGTGCAGTTGGCCCATCGAGTTGGCCTCGATGCCTCCGCGCTCGCCGACCTGCACCGCAGACGCGGCCTAGCCTACAAAACACTGGGCGAGTTCGAGCGCGCCCGCGCCGACTTGGAGACAGCGGTCCAGACAGGGAGAACGGCGGGCGAACGTCGAGCCGAGTGGCGCGCCCTGCTCGCTCTGGGAAGACTGTGGACCTTGCGCGACTATGGCCAGGGCCAGGGGTTTGTCGATCAGGCCCTGGAACTGGCCTACCATATCGGCGATCCGGTGGTCTTGGCAGAGAGCCTGAACCGGGTAGGCAACTGGCACCTGAACGGAGAAGACCTGCCGGCGGCGATCGCGTACCACCAGCAAGCGCTGGCGATCGTTGAGCAGGTGGGAGACCGAGGGGTAATAGCCAGCACCCTGGACCTGCTGGGCCTTGCCTCTCTGATACGAGGCGACGTTGCCGCAGGCGTGGGGTACTATGATCGGGCCATCTCGCTTTTCCGAGAGCTCGAGGATCGCGCTGCCCTTGGGGCCAGCCTGGTGGGGCGCGGTGTGGCTACCTGCGGCGCAAACGCCATGCCAGCGGTGCTCTTGCCTGCTGGCCCGATCGCTGCTCACAATGACCTGGCGGAAGCGCTCCAACTGGCGCGCGAGATCGCCTCGCCTTCCGCCGAGGCGTGGGCCCTCTGCACGCAGAGCATCGCGTATACAGGACAGGGACAATTCGGGCGAGCTCTAGAGGCCGCCCACGCTGCCCTGGAGATCGCCACGGCCATCGGCCATCGTGAGTGGATGGTGGGCAGCCAATCTGCCCTGGGGGCCCTGTACGCGGACATGCTCGCACCAGAGGAGGCGCGACCGCAGCTCGAGCAGGCGCTGGCCCTGGCCGAACGCCTACAATCTCGACACTGGATCCACCACGCTACTGGCTCACTGGCGGTGGCGTGCTGGTTGCTCGACGATTTGGCGCAGGCCCGAGCGTACCTGGACGCGGTGCTCTCTCCAGAAACGGCGATGGATTCCGTGCACAAGCGCACCTGCTGGGCCAGGCGCGCCGAGCTGGCGCTTCGGGAGGGCGATCCCTCTCTGGCGCTAGAGATTGTGGAGCGTCTGATCGGTTCGGCCCCCGGCATGTCGCCGGGACGTGTCATCGCCTTCCTGTGGAAGGTCAAAGCGGAAGCGCTGGCTGCTGTGGGGCAGACCGAGCAAGCTGGCATTCTGCTGCAGGCCGCAGTGGAAAACGCCCAGGCAACAGGGGAGCGTTCCCTGCTGTGGCCTTTACACGCCAGCCTGGCCCGGCTCTACGGCAGGACCCACCGCCGGTCAGAGGCCGCAAAAGAGTTCGCGGCGGCGCATCAGCTCATCCAAGAGTTGGCGGACACCATCCCTGCCCCAGGGCTGAGAGAGGGCTTTCTGCGGCGTGCGCACGGCATGCTTGAGCCTGTGCTCTAGCGTGCCGGGTCGTATTCCCACAATACTCCTTGCGCCACGTCCCATC
>JADHXD010000137.1 GCA_016783145.1 Anaerolineae bacterium | reverse complement strand
ATGGTGATGCCTGGTGACTATGTGAACATGACGGTGGAGTTGATCGTGCCAGTGGCGTTGGAAGCGGGGTCGCACTTTGCGATTCGCGAAGGTGGTCTGACGGTCGGTGCAGGCGTCGTCTCCGACGTCGTCGCATAGCAAGAAGAGATGTAGAGAGAGGGATGTTCTTCTCCCTCTATTGAGGAGGGCACTATGGCCCGGAGAGCAGTTCGCTTACCGGTGACCTTGGCTTGTACCGAATGTAGAGAGCGAAATTACCTGACTGAGAAGAATCGGCAGAACGATGCTGGGCGTCTGGAAATGCAAAAGTACTGTCGTCGCTGCCGCAAGCACACGTTGCATCGGGAGACAAGATAGCCGGCTGACTCTTTCAAGAGTTGGCCTTTACGCAGGCGAGTAGCTCAATTGGCAGAGCAACGGTCTCCAAAACCGTAGGCTGCGGGTTCGATTCCTGCCTCGCCTGCCAGTCAAGACACCGTCACGATCGACGGTGTCTTGAACCGTAAGCCAGACGTGACCCGTGACCCGAGCCTAAGGTTCGGTGCTCGTTTCCGCGAGAGATGCATTCCGAGGGGAGCAAGCAAGCGTGAGAGGGGCTGAAAAGGCGAGTCAGGAAAAGAGAGCCAAGGGGTCCAAGAAGCCCAAGACTGGGCGACGCAAGGAAAACGCGGTGGTCCGCTATTTCCGGCAGACCTGGGCGGAGCTGAAGAAAGTACATTGGCCCGACCGCCAGGAAGCGACCAACTTGACGTTGATCGTGCTGGCGGTTACGGCGGGCATGTCGGCTTTCCTCGGGGTGGTGGACTGGTTGTCCGCGCTGTTTTTCAGTTTGCTCGTGGAGCTCACTGGCTGACCCCGTGGGTCCAGGTAGAGATGATAGAGGAAGAGTCCCGAGATGTCGGTTGAGGAGATCGATCAAGAACAGGCAGTGGTAGAGTCCGCCGAGTCAGACGATCGCAGATGGTATGTCGTCCATTGCTACTCTGGGTATGAGAACAAGGTCAAGCGTAACCTAGAGCAGCGTATATCCAGTATGGATATGGAGGGCTATATCTTTCAGGTCATCGTCCCTACCGAGGAAGAGATCGAGGTACGCGAAGGAAAACGGCGCACCTACCAGCGTCGGGTCTTTCCAGGGTACATCCTGGTAGAGATGATCATGAGCGATGACTCCTGGTACGTGGTCCGCAATACGCCAGGGGTGACTGGGTTTGTGGGCATGGGCACCAAGCCCACGCCGCTGCGCGAGGAAGAAGTGCAGCGTATCATGAAGCGCATGGAGGCCGAGGCGCCCACGGTGAAGGTCACCTTCAAGCAGGGCCAAAAAGTGCGCATCATCCAGGGTCCCTTTGTGGACTTTATCGGAACCGTGGATGATATCAACATGGAAAAAGGCAAAGTCCGGGTGATGGTCTCCTTCTTTGGTCGGGAGACACCCGTCGAGTTGGATTTCCTGCAAGTTGAGAAGGTGTAAGCCTGGCTTCGACGGCCAGCGTGGGGAGGATAGAGAGTGAAGAAAATCAAGGCGTTTGTCAAGTTGCAGATCCCAGCGGGCAAGGCCACGCCTGCCCCCCCAGTGGGTCCGGCCTTAGGGCCGCATGGGATCAACATCATGGGCTTCTGCAAGGAATACAACGCCCGCACATCCAGTCAGGCGGGAAGCATCATCCCGGTTGAGCTGACCATATTCGCGGATGGTACCTTTTCGTTTATCACCAAGACGTCCCCCGTAGCGGACCTGCTGCGCAAGGCGGTAGGAGTCGATAGGGGATCGGCTGAGCCCAACCGGGTCAAGGTGGGCACGATCACGCGGCGGCAGTTGCGCGAGATCGCCGAGATCAAGATGAAGGATCTGAACGCCGTGGATATCGAGGGGGCCGAGAAGCAGATCGTCGGTACAGCTCGCAGCATGGGCATTGACGTCGAGGCGTAGCAACAGGAACGCGCAATCAGTGTGCGTGGGAGGACAGACCGTCCGTTTGTACCACAGGAGAAGGAACATGCCGAAACACGGAAAGAAGTATCTAGAAGCAGCAAAGAAAGTCGATCGAGCCAGGGTGTACTCGCCCGAAGAGGCCATTGGGCTCGTCAAGGAAACGACTTTTACTAAATTCGATGCTACGATCGAGGTGCACATGCGGCTGGGGGTGGACCCTCGTCACGCCGATCAGATGGTGCGAGGCGTCGTCCTGATGCCCAATGGGCTGGGCAAGACGGTGCGGATCCTGGTCTTTGCAGAGGGAGATGACGCTCGTATCGCGGAGGACGCCGGGGCCGACTATGTCGGTGGACAGGATCTGGCGCAAAAGATCCAGGACGGCTGGCTTGATTTTGACCTCGTCTTGGCCACACCTCCGATGATGCGCGTGGTGGGACGCCTGGGCCGTGTCTTGGGCCCGCGCGGGTTGATGCCGAGCCCCAGGGCAGGGACAATTGCCCAGGGCGAAGATCTGGCCCGGCTGATCAACGAGGCCCGCCTGGGACGCGTTGAGTTCCGAGTCGACAAGACGGCCAACCTCCACGTGCCGATCGGCAAAGCGAGCTTTGACGCTCCCACGCTGTTGGAGAACATGACTGCATTTATGGACGCAGTCAAGAAGGCGCGTCCCGCTGCGTCCAAGGGGTCCTACATACGCAAGGTCGTCATTTCGTCGTGTATGGGACCTGGGATCAAGGTTGATCCTGGGTTGGCGCAGGCCCTGGAGGCCATATAGGACAAGCATAGAATTTCATAGCCCCTCCTTTGGAGGGTTTGCCGTAGACCGCCGGGGCGTCATAGACGCTTAATCATCCAGCAGAGGCAGCGAACTACTGTGCGTTCTTGAGTCTTTGAGACGCCTCTGCCCCTATCGGATGCAGAGGCGTTTTGGTTTCGTATGGTATGGTAGCAAGGAGGTGTTCAGGACTTGGCTATTACGAGAGATAAGAAAGAGGAACTGGTCAGTGAATACATCGATCTGCTGGAGCAGAGCTCTGCCGTCGTGTTTGTGCGATCCCGCGGGCTCAGCGTGGCTCAGGTCACGGCACTGCGCTCCAAGGTGCGCGAGACCGGGTCCAAGTACCACGTCGTCAAGAATACGTTGTTTAGGCGGGCGCTGACCGATGCCAAGATGTCGGTTCCGGACATCCTCAACGGCCCCGTCGCCGTGGCGTTCTGCCCTGAGGACATTGCGCTGGCTGTCAAGGCGATCGACGACTTTGGGGGTGGCCTTGGCGCCCTCGAGTTCGAGATCGTGGGCGGTATCGTGGGCGCCGATGTGCTCGATGCGACACGGGCAAAGGCGCTCGCCTTCCTGCCGTCGAAGGACGTGCTCTTTGCACAGATCCTGGCAGGGATGAATGCTCCGGCGACCCAGTTGGCCGGGGTTGTCGTCAGCGGCATCCGGCAGATTCTCAATGTGCTGCAAGCCCGCATGGATCAACTTGAGGAAAGCGGGAGCGCAGCGTAGTGCTTGGCCTATGGTGAGCCAAGCGACCACTTGTTCATCCACTCTGAACCGAATATATCACAGGAGGAAGTAGCAGCAATGGCAGACTTGAAACAGCTTGTTGAGGAGATCAAGGGCTTGTCCTTGATGGAAGCGTCTGAATTGGTCAAGATGCTCGAAGAGGAGCTTGGCGTCAGCGCGGCCGCTCCGGTTGCGGCGATGGCAGTAGCTGGCATGGCGGCTGCGGCAGTCGAAGAGGTCGAAGAGCAGACCGAATTCGACGTCGTGCTGAAAGAGGTTGGCCCGAAAAAGATCCAGGTCATCAAGGTCGTGCGACAGCTTACCAGCCTTGGGCTCAAGGAAGCCAAGGCGGTGGTCGATGGAGCTCCCAGCACCATCTTGGAGCAGGTATCCAAAGAGGCCGCTGAGGAAGCCAAGGTCAAGATCGAGGCCGAAGGCGCGGTTGCCGAGGTCAAGTAGCGGGCGTCTCTGCCGACGCAGAAAGCCACATCTCGAAGGAGATGTGGCTTTTTTCTTTGTGTGCAGGCCTCCTTGCGCTCTGGTATCAGGTTTGGTACAATGAGATGCCTTGACTTGGCGTCGAGGACAGGCGAAGCGAGTTGTCTGGACCTCGGCCTCTCTCGAAGGTGCAGGGGATAGTGCGTCTGGGACGCAGAGGAATGTGTCATGCAGGTGTCCGATCGAGGTGTGTTCTACCTGGGACGGCGAGTGAAGCGGGACGGCGAGGTCCTGGCCGAGGGACCTTTTGTCTATGACCCGTATGATCTGACCACACACGCAGTCTGCGTGGGGATGACGGGGAGCGGCAAAACTGGATTGGGCATTATCCTCATAGAAGAAGCTGCGCTAGAGGGGATCCCGGCCCTGGTCGTAGACCCCAAAGGAGATATGACCAACCTGCTGCTCTCTTTTCCCGATCTCCGTCCTGAGAGCTTTGCCCCCTGGGTGGACGCGCGAGAGGCGCACCGGAGCGGGCTCTCCACGGAAGCCTACGCGGCCGAGGTGGCGCGCGCGTGGCAAGATGGCCTGGAGAGGTGGGGGATCGGTGGAGCCAGGATCGCCCGCCTGAAGGAGAGCGCCGAGTTTGTGGTCTACACGCCGGGCAGTGATGCAGGCCGGCAAGTGAGCATCGTGCAGTCACTGGCAGTGCCACCCCTTGGCTGGGATCGCGATACTGAGATCCTGCGTGAAAAGATCTCCAGCACTGTGTCCGCGATCTTGGCCCTGGCCAGGATCGAGAGTGATCCGGTGACCGGGCGGGAGCACAGCCTGCTGGCCACGATCATCGAGCAAGCCTGGCGCTCCGGCCAGGACATCGAGCTGGCCGATCTGGTCCTACAGGTACAAAAGCCTCCCTTTGGCCAGCTCGGTGTCTTGCCTCTGGAGGTCTTTTACCCTGAGCGAGAGCGGATGTCACTGACCCTGGCCCTCAACGGGCTCTTGGCCTCGCCGCGCTTTGCGGCCTGGCTGGAGGGAGACCCCCTGCGCGTCGATGGGCTGCTGCGCGCGCCCGATGGCCGCCCTCGCATTTCTATCCTGTCGTTGGCCCATCTGTCTGACGCGGAGCGCATGTTCTTTGTCACCTTGCTGTTGGAGCAGGTACGTGCCTGGCTGCGCGTGCAGGAGGGCACGCCCTCCTTGCGGGCGATTCTCTACATAGATGAGCTGTATGGGTTTATGCCCCCACATCCTGCCAACCCTCCGTCCAAACCGCCGCTCCTGGCCTTGCTCAAGCAGGCCCGATCACAGGGCCTGGGCCTGGTTCTAGCTACGCAAAACCCGGTTGACCTGGACTACAAGGGGCTGTCCAACGCAGGTACGTGGTTCATCGGAAAACTGCAAACCGCGAACGATCGCCAGCGTGTGTTGGAGGGGTTGATCGGAGCTTCGATGGAATCCGGCGTGCCGCTCGATCGTTCGGCCCTGGACGGGTTGATCGCCCGTCTGGACACACGCACCTTTTTGCTGAACAACGTGCACGCGGATGGACCGGAGCTGTTCAGAACGCGGCATACGATGAGCTATCTGCGCGGGCCGCTGACTCGGTCGCAGGTCCGCCTGTTGATGTCCGATCGACGCCGGCCTGTCGAGCAAGTCGCGCAGTGCCCGGCGCTCTCCACAGTCTCCGAGCCTGTCCCGGCGCGAAAGCGCGCAGCACCCGCACAGGCGGCGATCGGGTCTCCCTGGGACGCGTTCTCCCCGTCCCTGCCCTTGCTCCCGATAGAGATCAAGCAGTACTATGTGCCCGCCCGAGTTGCCCTGCAGTGGGCTATCCACAACGCAGAGGCGGAGAGAGGGGAGATCCTCTATCAGGACAAGCAGTTGGTCTATCGGCCCGCCGTCCTGGCCCAGGCTACGGTGCGCATCGACGACAGCAGGTACAACGTTCACGAGCGCCTTTTCACTTCCCGCATCTTGCCGGTGTCGGGGGACGGGGCGTTCATAGACTGGGACGCCGAGCCGATCGTCGAGGACGTGGGCGAGCTGGATGACCGCCCGGTACAGGAAGCTCTTTTCTCTTCGCTTCCTCCCCTGCTGGTCAACGCTCGGCGCTTTGAGACGAGGCGAAAAGAGTACGCCGACCATCTCTACCGCGAGTCCGCGGTCTCGCTGCTCCACTGCCCACCTCTCAAGCTGGTCGCCCAGCCCGATGAATCGGCGAGCCAGTTCAGGCGGCGCTGCTACCAGGCCATCAGGGCAAGGTCTGAGGAGGAGGCCACCCAGATCGCCAAGAGCTACCAGACCAAGGTGGACCGCCTCGAAGCACAGATCCGCCGTGAGGAACGTGAGCTCGAGCAGGATGAGATCGAGTACCGGGCCCGCAAGGGCGAGGAGATGCTTTCGGCGGGCGAGTCCCTGCTGAACCTGCTTTCCAGGAGGCGTTCCAGCCGCTTGCTCTCAGTCGCCAGTCGAAAGAGACGGCTGACCGCACAGTCCAAGGCAGAGGTCGAGGAATCGCTGGACGTGCTTGAGGATCTCGACCAGCAGCTCGAGGACCTGATCCGGGATCGGGAAATCGAAACGCAGGAGGCGCGAGCGCGGTGGGAAGAGGCGGTCGAGGATCTGGACGGCGCGCTACAGACCATCCGCGTGCGGCCCCGCAAGGCAGACGTATACGTGGAGGACTGGGGGGTGGCCTGGCTGCCGTACTGGGTGATCGTGTTCGAAGAGCAAGGGGCTCAAAAGCAGTTGTCGCTTGCCGCGTTCGAATCCGTTGGGCCTCCCGCTCTCGGCAAGCACCGGGCGATCGAGGAGGGCGGATAGGCGTACAACAGCCTTTCCTGCGGCTCACTCGCGGCTCGTCGTTCTCACTCTTCTGCTTTGAGTTCTGCTTGCGCCTGCCGGAGCAGCTCGACTTTGTTCAATGAGGAGACCATGGCTCGACTGTTCAGCAGGGCGACAAAGGGCATCCACACAGTGACCAGGAGGAGGAAGGCCACGACGCTGATCGTCGTCAACAGGGCGGTGACGATCATGATGCCCAGGGTGAAAAAGGGAAAAGCCAGGGCCAGCAGTGCGGCGTTCTTGAGGATCAGCTTGAGGCGCTTGTCTTCCTGGGTTATCATCAGCGGGAAAAGATAGAGCTGGATGGCCAACCAGAACACGCAGGCCCACAGACCGAGGAATCCGATGGCCGAAAAGAGCATGTTGTCGGCGCGCAGGTAGAATACCACGTCTACCGCCAGGATCGCGCCGCTGATGAGCAGCAGGCCAGCGATCTTCCAGCTCAGTCCAAAGTAGGACCGGAAGCCCTGCCAGAAGTAGCCGAACTCGATGCGCCTTTCGTGAGCGATCTCGACGGTGACGCTGTAGAGTGCCGCCGTGATCGGTGGCGCGGGGATCAGCGAGATCAGAACCGCGCCGATCACGACCGGTATCACCGGGAAAAGGCGGGCCGCCAGGTAGAACGCGCCGTAGGGCACAAGCACTGCCACTGCAAACCAGATCAGTCCCATTCCTGCCAGTGAGAACAGCTCATCGTAAACCCCTCGCAGGGCGAACCAGGTCACAGGCCAGATTCTCTTCATCCCCTCGCTCCCGTGCTATTCGTCCATTGAGCGCTGCAGTGCCAGGAGGACGAAACGGGCACAACGCGCCATGTCGGCAATGGCGATGCACTCCTCATTGGTGTGAACGGCCTGCATCCCGGTGCTGATCGGTACCGCCTCGATCCCTCGCCCGTTTAAGATGTTCGCGTCACTTCCTCCCCCGCCCTTGCGCAAAGATGGCGGTTCCTCACCCAATGCGTCGAGCACACGCGCGACCCGCTGGATGATTGGCGCGTTCTCTGCCAACCGGTAGGCGTGATACGTGCGCTCGATCTCCAGCTCCAGCCTGGCTCCCTTGTGAGCGGTGGTTGCGTTCTCCAACGCGGCACGCATCGCACCGATCTGTGCGTCTAGCTTTGAACTACTGTGGCTGCGCGCTTCTCCACGTATCTCGACCCGGTCGGGGACGACGTTGACCGCGTGCCCCCCGCGAATCACGCCGATGTTCGCCGTCGTCTCTTCGTCGATGCGACCGAGTAGCATCTGGGAGATGGCCTGCGAGGCGACCCAGATGGCGTTGATCCCCTCCTCTGGGTTGCTCCCTGCATGAGCCGCGCGTCCATAGATGGTCGCGCTGAACTTGTCTGACGTGGGTGCAGCGCAGGTGATCTGGCTCAACGGCCCGCCCGAGTCCAAGGCCAGGGCCTGCCGGGCTCGGAACCAGCCAGCGTCCATTGACTTGGCGCCGAGCAGCCCTACTTCTTCGCCCACGCTCAAAGCGACCTCCACGGCGGGTCGCTGTCCACCCTCGTGCAGTACCGCCAGCACTTCCAGGATCACGGCGACGCCTGACTTGTCGTCCGCACCCAGGATGGTTGTGCCGTCGCTCCGTATGATCCCATCGGCAACGACCGGCTTGATCCCGATACCCGGCGACACCGTGTCCACGTGCGCGCTCAGCAAGAGCGGCTGCCCCACTCCTTCCCACCGCCCCAGCACGTTGCCGATCTCGTCCACGCTGACCTCGAGGTCCAGTGCGCGGAGGCGATCGGACAGCTCGGTGCTGATCCGTGCTTCCTGGCCAGATGGGCTGTCGATGTACACCAATTCCAGAAAGGTTCTGACGAGGCGTTCTTGGTTGATCATGTCATTCTCCTATGTTGGATGCTGAGAGCGTGAAGACTCGGGCAGCCTGCGTCCTGAGCGACCGGTGGGCAGTCACAGGAGCAGCAGAAAACAGGCCCCACCGGCGATCCCGATCGCCCATCCGCCCACCACGTCACTCGGATAGTGCACACCGACCAAGACGCGGCAACTGCCGACGATCAGGGCCAGGGCAAAGGCTGCGGGAGCCAACCGCGGCTCAAAGTGGCTCACGGTGGTTGCGATCACGCCCATACGCATAGCGTGTCCCGACGGGAAGGCATACCGGTCGTACTTGAGCGCGTAGAACTGGGCGAGCTCTCGTGGACGTGGGCGGCGAACCGTGTACTTGATCGCCGACGAGACAATGGTCGTTCCCAACACCGCCAGGGCGATGAACACCGTCAGCGCGCGGAGATGCGGCCTCCCCCAGATCAGCAGGCCCAGGCCGATTGCCGCCCACAAAGCGCCGTCGCCCAGGTGAGCGCCCAGCGAAGCCGCTCGCCGCCACCCTGATATCTCAGGGAGGGCTATCGGCCGGGTGGCTTTACGCTCCCAGTCGCTGAGGCGACGAACGACGTTCTTCACTCGGCCTGTGCGCTTGGCCCTTGGCGAGCCCAAGCCTCCCGGACCACGTCCATATGATGTGGCTTGTCTACGTCCATGGCCACCTGAGCGTGCTTGCAGATCACTGCCTTGCCTGTAAGGCGCAGCGCCTTGCGCACGCGGCGCTCTATGCGGGAGATGGTCAGGCGACGGATGAGAAACAGCAGCAGGGTATCCAGCCCGATGACCCGTACCTGCTTCCAAAATGTCTTGCGCTCGCCGACGATCTCTCGCAACCGGTTCTTGTCTGCGTCGAGCAAAGAGGGCTTGGCGACGTTGATGTCGCCTCCAGCATAGCGCCTGCCGTCGAGGGGAATGAACGTGCGTCCAGACCCGGGGAAAGCGTCTTCCATCAGCTCTTGGTCCACGATCGTGTAGCACAGGTCGACGTCGTAAGGCAGGCACTGGTCGATCAGATCGTCGATCACCTGTGAGGTGATCAAGGGGATGTCGCTGGTCGATGCCAGGATGCGCTCGCTGATCCGCCCTGTCGATCGCAGGTACTGAACAGCAGCCTCGCCATTTGTGAGGATGCTGCCTGCATCGGGTAAAAAGACAACTCTCGAACCCAGGTCCGGGCGGTGTTCAGCAAGGAGGCCCACAACCACGATCCTGTCCACGCGTGTCGAGCCCAACATGGCAGAGACGATGCGCTCCAGGAACGTACGTTCACCCAGCTTGATCAATGCCTTGCAGGGGGCGCCCCCGGCATAGGCCAACAAGTCGGCATCCTTTTCCGGATCGCCGCCGGCGAGTATGATCGCGTCAAGCAACATAGGCATACCTCCTGGAGCTTCCCGGCGGCGGCGTGTGGTTGAGGGGTCTGAGCATTTCCTGGGCCGACGCCCTGTCAATGGATGTCTGTTCCTATGAGTGTGGCTATCGTTGCCACCATCGGGCTTGTGCCCTTGGGGGATGCCACCGGGTACAGGCATCGCATTAGTCGGGCAATCGGCCTGCGATGGCTGCGCGCTCAATTATACTCCAAGTGAAGGAAAAGGCAAGGATGTTTTGTGGACCAGATCGTTTGTGGTATACTTATGTGATGGCCAACCTTCCCGATGCTCTCCGCCAAGCGATCCGGTCTCGTCTGCTATCGTGGGCCAGCACGTCTCTCCGCGATCTGCCCTGGAGAGGAGAGCGCGATCCCTATCGCGTGTGGGTCTCTGAGATCATGCTCCAGCAAACCCGTGTGGAGACAGTCATTCCCTACTATGAGCGATGGATAGCCCGTTTCCCTACTGTCGAGGCGCTGGCTCAAGCGGACCTTGGGGAGGCGCTCAAGTGCTGGGAGGGCCTGGGTTACTATGCTCGCTGCCGGCACCTGCACCGTGCGGCGCAGGTGGTCCTGCGAGATCACGGTGGGCAGCTTCCTGATGACCGCGATGCCCTGCTTGCCCTGCCTGGCATTGGCCTATATACCGTGGGGGCGATCCTGTCCCTGGCCTTTGCTCAGGACGCGGCACTCCTCGATGGCAACGTGCGGCGCGTGCTCTCGCGCCTCTTGGCGCTCGACAGCGACCCAAAGGCAGCACAGACGCGAAAGACCTTGTGGTCGTGGGCGGAATCGCTTACGCCTCCGGGGAAGGCGGGGCAGTTCAACGAGGCGATGATGGACCTGGGAGCGACGATCTGCACGCCCAGGCACCCACTGTGCGCCGAATGTCCGCTTCGAGAGGTCTGCCAGGCGTATGCCGGCGGCGATCCGGAGGGTTGCCCGTCGCCTCTCCGCCGCGAGCCGACGCCGCACTATGATGTGGCGGCAGGGGTGATCTGGGAAGGGGAATCCGTGCTCATCGCTCAGCGTCCGCTGGATGGGCTGCTGGGCGGACTGTGGGAGTTTCCCGGGGGAAAGCGAGAGGCCGGAGAGACGCTGACCCAATGCCTGGAGCGCGAGCTGTGTGAGGAGATGGGCATCCAGGTTGTGGTGGGTACGCAACTGATCGCCATCAAGCATGCCTTCACTCATTTTCGTGTCACCGTGTACGCGTTTGAGTGCCGTTACGGCTCCACGCACGATCCAGAGACCATCGGTGTGAACGACTGGTGCTGGGCCAGGCTGGAGGATCTGGACAGGTACCCTTTTTCCGTGGTCGATCAAAAGATCATCGTCGCGCTGCGCGCCTCGAAGCAGAGGGAGGCGCAGGGGGTCCAGACGTAACCGGGATAGAGTGAACGACGTAGAGAGTTTGGGTTCAGCATAGGCAGGGTTGAATGGGGAAGGGGCTATGATCAAAAGTCGAGATCTGATCGGTAGGTTGATCGTCACAGTGACGCACGGCGAGATCGTTGGCAAAGTCAAGGATGTACTGATCGATCCGGACCGCTTCGAGATCGCTGCCCTGGTGCTACAGGGCAAGATGCTCCGCCGGGAGTCACTGGTCATCCCGCGCAGCGTGGTCCACGTCTTTGGCGAGGATGTGGTCTTGGTCAAGAGCAACGAGACGATGCCCCGCGACGATACGCTGCAGAACGTGGCCAGCTTGATCGCTGTCTCGGGACAGATGAAAGGCCGGCAAATCGCCACCGAAAAGGGTGTCCGTGTGGGGATCTTGAACGATGTCCTCGTGGACGAGGCGGGCAAGGTCGTCGGCTATGACCTGTCCAAGGTGTTCGTCACGGGGGAGGTGGCAGAGTCCAAGCAGGTCCCGTTTCAGGCCACGCGCTCGGTCGGCCCGGACCTGATCATCGTCGATTCTGAAGCGATCGGCCTAAAGTAGGGCCGGGGCTAGGGCCACGAATGCCGCTGAGTGGCACTGCGTGCGCCGTGCTTGCTCTGCCCGAGCAGACCCGATAGGCGAGTGAGCACCTCGTCATCCAGGATCTTTTCGCCGCACACATCGCAGACCAGGGCAGGGACTTTGGGGGTGACGATCAACTGTCCCTCAAAGATCTGCGAATGCGTGATCAGGCGTTCGCAAAGCTTGCCATAGTGACAGATCGGGCAGATCAGGTTCTCGGCACTCATCCGTGTTTCCCCGCGCGCGCTTCCTGGATGATCTTGACTCCAGCACTGGCCCCGATGCGGGTGGCACCCGCAGAGATCATTGCCAGGGCATCGGGATAGCTGCGAATCCCTCCCGCCGCTTTGATGCCCATCACCGGGCCGATCGTTCGACGCATCAGAGCGAGATCGTGGGTTGTGGCCCCGCCAGGCCCAAAGCCGGTGGACGTCTTGACAAAGTCCGCACCTGCCTCCTGGGCCAGGGTGCAGGCTGCGATTTTCTCCTCGTCTGTGAGCAGCGCGGCCTCGATGATGACCTTGAGAAGGGCACCCTTGGCGTGGCATGCCTGGGCGACGGCAGTGACATCCTGTAGGACCAGCGCATATGCACGGTCTTTGACCGCGCCGATGTTGATGACCATGTCGACCTCAGCCGCTCCGGCAGAGATGGCGCGCTGCGCCTCGTAGGCCTTGACCTCAGGCAGCGTGGCGCCCAGGGGAAAGCCAGCGACAGTGGCGACCACGGTCTCGGTGTCCTCTAGCAGCTTCCGGCACAGGGATACGTGCACGGGGTTGACGCACACCGCGCCAAAGTGGTATTCGCGCGCTTCCTGACACAGCGCTGCGATCTGCTCCTCCGATGTGTCTGGCTTGAGCGCCGTGTGATCGATCATCCGGGCAAGCTGGTCTGCACCGACGGCCGACGTTGGTGTCGTCGGCCCGGCTGGAGCGGACAACACCTCTATGATCTTTTTCTCAACGCGGTCCTGTATTTCCATAGCCTGATCCTCTCTCTACTTTATTATAGTGCATCTCACTCGACGAAGCAAACGGGAAGGCGCATCTCTTCCCTTCACACCGGAGAGAGGAGATGCTGCGCAAAGGAAAAGAGGATCTCTAGAAGGGACGCATAGCGGCACCGCCGAGGTAGCCAAATCGTACCGTGAACTCTGCCGGGCTCAGCTTGGTGAACCCCGCCAGCTTTTCCACCCACTGCGGATTGCAAAAGTCCTGTGCTTCCAGGCGAATCATGAACTTGAGCGCCGAGTGATAGGCGTACGAGTCGACGTTGACCCTGCGGACCCGGGCGCGCCCTGTCTTGGGGTTGATGATCTCGTCGTACGGTATGGGGACCGGGCAGTTGTCTTGTAGGCTCATCATCGCGTTGGTGCCGTCCTTTACCAGGAACGATACCGCAGCTTCGCCCAGGCTGCGCGTATAGTCGATGTCAAAAGCGCACGGGTCCGCACAGCGCAGTTCGTAGCCCACCTCTTTGTCCACGATCCGCATCTTGATCCCGACGCTGCTGAGGGTCTTGCTGACCTGGTTCTTGATGATCGCTCCCGAATCGACCTCTGAGAGGCGGACGTGACCGAATTCGTCCCTCTCGACGTTCTCCAGGGATTCCACGTCGTCCGGATCGAGCATCGCGATCACGCCTTCAGCCACTACGACGACCCCGTGCCCCTGGCCGCTGGCCAACCGCTTGATGACCGAGCCGCTGATGATGTCACCGATTTCCTGCAGACGGATCTTTTCGCCGCGCCATTCCTCGGGGATCAGGGTCAACGTCGCGCCAGCGCTCTTGCCGATTCCCAATGCCAGGTGTCCTGCGCTGCGCCCCATCGCGACGATCAGATACCAGCGCACCGCGCTGCGCGCGTCTTCCA
>JADHXD010000136.1 GCA_016783145.1 Anaerolineae bacterium | reverse complement strand
TACGAGGCAAACCTGGGCCAGTTCCTGGCCGACATCGACGCGCTTGACCAAGACATCCGCGAGGCACTATCCGGGTTCGAGGGGGCCAAGTTCATTGTCTTCCATCCGGCGTGGGGCTATCTGGCCCGCGACTATGGTCTGGAGCAGGTGCCCGTCGAGGTCGGAGGCCAGGAGCCCAGCGCGCGAGAGCTGGCTGAGGTGATCGCTCTGGCCAAGCAGGAAGGGATCCGGGTCGTCTTCACACAGCCAGAGTTCAGCGCGCGGGCTGCGGAAACCATCGCCCACGAGATCGGCGGGCAGGTGCTGTCCGTCAGCCCGCTGGCTCCCGACTGGTTGGGCAATATGCGCCGGGTGGCAAGCACATTTAGGGCGGCCCTGGGGGAGTGAGGGCGTGATGCAGGCAGGAGACAGGGATGGATGACAGAAAGGCAAGGCCGGAGGTCATTTCGATCGAACACCTGTGGGCAGGGTACGACAGCGAGCAGGTGCTGGAGGATGTCAATCTCTCCGTCAGAGAGGGAGACTTTGTGGGGTTGATCGGCCCCAACGGCGGCGGCAAGACGACGTTGATCAAGGTGCTCTTGGGCTTGCTGCTGCCGATGCGGGGCGTGGTGCGGGTCATGGGCAGGTCGGTCAAGGAGGGCCGTCGGTACATCGGCTACGTGCCTCAGATCGTGCAGTTTGACCGCGATTTCCCGGTCAGTGTGTGGGACGTTGCCCGGATGGGACGGCTCGGCAGTCGACGCCTGCTGCGTCGTTACACCGCCGAGGACGATGAGATCGTGTCCAATGCCCTGCGCCAGATGCAGCTCCTCGACCTTGCGCGCCGCCCCATTGGCGAGCTGTCCGGGGGCCAACTCCAGCGTGTCTACATCGCCCGTGCGTTGGCGGCGGAACCCCGGATCTTGCTCCTGGACGAGCCGACGTCCAGTGTAGATCCCACGGTCAGCACCAGCATCTATGAGCTGCTGCGTCGCCTGAACGACCACGTCACGATCCTCATGATCTCGCACGACATGAACGTCGTCTCCTCCTACGTCAAGACGGTCGGCTGTCTCAACCGCCATCTGTTCTACCACGAGGGAAGCCAGCTCACGGCAGAGATGCTCGAGCTGGCGTACGAATGCCCGGTCGATTTGATCGCCCACGGCGTCCCCCACCGGGTCTTCCCGGATCACAGCCACGAGGGGGAAGGGAGATGATCGAGATGATCGTGGAGGCGCTCCAGTATACCTTTATGCGCAACGCGCTGTTGGCGGGCGTACTGGTCAGTGTGGCCTGTGGCATCGTGGGCACGTTGGTGGTCGTCAATCGGATCGTGTTCATCAGCGGGGGGATCGCGCACGCGGCCTATGGCGGTATCGGCCTGGGATACTATCTAAAGGTCAACCCCGTGCTCGGCGCGATCGTCTTTAGCCTGGCTGCGGCGCTGGGGATGGGCGCGGTGCAGCGCAAGACCCGCCAACGAGCGGATACGATCATCGGCGTGATGTGGGCCATCGGCATGGCGGTGGGCATCCTCTTTGTGGACCTCAGCGAGGGCTACAAGGCAGATCTGATGAGCTACCTCTTTGGCAGCATCCTGGCTGTCCCTTCGAGCGACCTGTGGATCATGCTCGGCCTGGACATGCTGATCATTGCCCTGGTCGTGCTCTTTTACAAGGAACTGCTGGCGATTTCCTACGACGAGACGTTCGCCACCGTGGAAAACGTCCCCGTGGACGCCATCTACCTGGTTCTGGTGTGCATGATCGCCCTGACGGTGGTCATGATGATGCGTGTGGTGGGACTGATCATGGTCATCGCCATGCTGACCATGCCTGCAGCGATCAGTGGACAGTACGCCAGGGACATCAAGAGGATGATGGTGCTGTCCAGTGTGTTGGGGGTCGCTTTCACGGTCGCCGGGCTGTTCCTGTCCTACGCGTTGAACCTGACCTCGGGAGCGACGATCATCCTGGTCTCAGGAACGGCCTACCTGCTGAGCATGGGGGGAAGGGCCGTCCTGCACCGGCGGCAGGCCGCTTTCCCTCTGCGGAGCGGGGGAGACTGAGGGGGCGAGCGAGTTCACCCCTTGAGCTTTATCTCCTCGCCGCAGCACTGGAACGCGCAGTCAGAGAGGGTGCATTCCCCCTCTTCGCCGCACTCCTCGCACTCTTTGATCACCTTGATCTCGAGTCCACACTCCTCACATACGTACACTTGACCCAGTTTCATCTCGTGACAGCTTGGCATTGCCCGTTCTCCTTTACAAGTCAGTGCTCATCTACAGGACCGTCAAGACAGAGGCCAAGTCGGGCACCACCGACCTTTCCTGGTGCACCTCGACTCTGCGCCAGACCTGGTGTCCTTGGCGTCTTGGCGGTTCGATCACTCCCGTTCCTCAGTAGTTCCAGCTGCGGGTGTCCCCTTCAGGTATGCGACCGTACGCTGCAGGGCTTCGTACGTGCCGAGCTGGGGGTGGTATCCAAGGTCTCGCTTGGCGCGCGAGATGTCATAGTAGTGACTCATGGCCAGTTCGTTTGCCACCAGGCGGCTGATCGGCGGCTCCCCTTTGAGCGGCAGCACGCGGTAGATGAACTCCAGGAACGTGCACGCTACCAGGGCAGCGGACAGGGACACTTTTCCTCTTACGGGGCGATAACCAAGCGAGACCAGCAGTGTGTTGAGCCATTCCCATGCCTTGACCGGATCATCCTGCGTGATAAAGTAGACCGATCCGGCGGCGGGCGACCCGGGGGTCAGGGCGTCGGCAGCCAGCAGATGTGCGCGCGCTGCGTCCTCTACGTAGGTCAGATCGATCACGTTGGTCCCGTCACCGATCTGTGGCACAAAACCCTTCCCGGCGCGTGCGATGACCCTGGGGATGATGTGTGGATCTCGCGGCCCAAAGATCAGGTGCGGGCGCAGGGAAACGGTGAGCAGTCCATCCATGTCGTTGGCGTCGCGCACCATACGCTCGGCGATGGCCTTGGTTTCCGCGTAAAAGCTCTCATAGTGGCCCGCGTAGGGCAGGGATTCGTCGCATCCTTCGTGAGGTCGGTTGTCGAAAACGACGCTGGGGGTGCTGGTGTAGACCAGCTTGGGAACGCCCTGTGTCTGGCAGGCGGCGATGACGTTCTGCGTGCCGGCGACGTTGGCCCCATAGAACGACTCCCTCGTTCCCCAGTAGCCCGTTTTCGACGCCACGTGGTAGACGACCTCGATCCCCTCGCATGCCGCCCGAACTGCCTGGGTGTCTTGGAGATCTCCGCGGACCACCAGGGCGCCTGCGTCTGCGAACTCCGGGTACGCACCCCGCGTAAAGACGGTGACCTGGTCGCCGCGCGCCAGCAACTGCTCGACGATGTAGCGGCCCAGGAAGCCGCCTCCCCCGGTGACCAATGCCTTCATTTGAGCTTCCCTGCGGCCCACACGGCCAGTTTCTCTCGCTGGATCTTGGCGTTGTGGCGTACGTCCACCGGAAAGTCGGGGTGGTAGAGCACGTCGCGGATGCCGCGTGTGATCTCGTGCGCTGCGCCAAGAGCCAGCATCTCGTCGGCGAACGCCTGCCGGGCTGCCCGTGTGCGCGGCATCTTGCCTGCGCGCGGCTCGACGACGAGCACCGGGCGCTGCTGCCCCAGCGGCCCGACGCCGACCACGGCAGTGCGAAACGCGTCGGGATGGTGGTTGTAGATGGCCTCGCACTGTACCGGCAGCAGCAGGCCCTCTGCGGTCTCCACGCGGTGCTTTTTGCGCCCGCAGAACCACAGCCGTCCTCTCTCGTCCAGGTAGCCCAGGTCGCCCATCCGGTGCCAGATTTCTTTCCCTTGGGCGATCTTGGCCTCTGCCGTCTGTGCGGGGCGGTTGAGGTATGCCCGTGTGACCACAGGCCCCTTGACCGCGATCTCGCCCACCTGGCCTGCGGGCAGGACCAGGGAGTCATCCCACTCGGCGATGGCGTCTTCTGTGATGGGGATGATGCAGATCGTGGTTCCGGCGGTAGGCCGTCCGACGCACACTCCCCGCCCTCGTTCCGTCTCCTCGGCGGTCTCGTCCAGGATCTCGCGTCCACTGATCATGGTGACAGGCAGTGCCTCGGTTGCCCCAAAGGGAGTGTATACGTCTCCGCCGTCCATGATCTGCATGCACTGCTCGATCAACGACGGCGGAACGGGCGCTCCGGCCATGACGATGCGCCGCAGAGAGGGCAGGTGGATGTCGTGCTCCAGGCAGTAGTTGGCGACGCGCTTCCAGATCGTCGGCGAGCCAAAGCTGGTCGTCACCCCGTGGGTCTGGATCGATTCGACCAGGTAGGCAGGGTTCGCCTGAGCGCTTTGGGTAGGATCCATGTCCGGGATGATCGTCGTCGCGCCGAGAGAGGGATTGAAGAGGGCAAAGATATACAGGCCGGGCAGGTCGACCTCTCCCTCCCCGTAGCCCAGTTCGTCATACAGCGTGCGGATCTGAGCCTGGAACCCGCCGTGTGTGAACACCACCCCCTTGGGGACGCCGGTGCTGCCGGACGTAAAGGCGACGGCGGCCGGGTCCTCGGGCTTTGTGGGGGCGATGGGGAAAGGATCCCTGCGATCGGTGTGGAGCTCATCGAGGGCTGCCCCACCCCAGAACCAGCGCCTGCCCACGGTGACGCAGTGCTGGACCGTGCGGAAGGGCTTGGGGAAAAGCTTGCGCAGCACGTGGGCGAGGGGGATCCCGACAAAGGCCACCGGCTCGGTCTCGGCTACGCACTGCAGAAAGGCCTTTCGCCCCATCCCGGGATCGATCAGCACCGGCACGGCTCCGATCTTGACCAGGGCAAAGGCGACGGCAATGAACGCGATGCCCGGACGGACCATCAGCAGCACGCGGTCTCCCTGGCGGATGCCATACAGGTAGAGGCCATGCGCGTAGCGATCGCATTCCTCGTTGAGCTGCCTGAAGGTGAGCTGCACGTACCTGGATCGCCCTGTGCGGTCTCTCCCTGCGGGAAACACGATGGCTCGCCGGAAAGGAGCGCGCTCTGCGAGATCGGGCAGTGCCTGAGCGGCGTTCTGGCTGCTCGCTCCGGGCCGGATCTTGGACAACGATGCACCTCCGCTTGCGGAACCCAGTCCCGACAGGCCTGTCAAATGGATGAGGTCTTCCCGTCTAGGAACGCTCGGATCCAGGGCACGATCTGCTCGTGCGCGTCCTCGACCACATAGTGCCCGGCATCCTCGATGACTTGGACCTCGGCGTAGGGAAAGCGGCTTTGCCACCCGGTGAGGTAGTCTTGCACTGTAAAGCAAAAGTCACGCGCGCCCCAGATGATCAACATCGGGCGCTCGGAGAACAGGTACAGGTTGGCCTCGATGTCCTCCAGCGTGCCGCGGCTGGGATGTCCTTTCTCCAAGGGAATGTCCTGTACGAAACGGAGGATGGCGACGCGGTTCTCCCAGGAATCGTATGGGGCCAGGTATCCGGCTCTGACCTCGGGGGTGAGTCGTTCGCGATGGACGGTCGCCATGGGTAGGGCCAGTCGTGCAAAGGCATTGAGCCCTCGGAGCAGCAGGTCACCGAGCCCGGGCAGGCGGCACAACTTGATGCGCAGAGGCAAGCTCGGCTGGTAAAAGGCCGCCGTGTTCAAGACCACAAAGCGCTCCACGTTCTCGGGATAGCGAGTTGCGTACCCCATGCCGATCGCGCCCCCCCAGTCGTGCAAGACCAGGGTCAGTCCCCGCAGGTCCAGGTGCGCGATGAGCTGCTCCAGGTTCTCGATGTGCTGATCCAGGGTATAGGCATAGTCCTGGGGCTTGTCCGACAGCCCGCACCCGACGTGGTCGGGGACGATGACGCGATGCGTTTGGCTGATCTCGGGGATCAGGGTGCGGTAGTAAAAGGACCACGTCGGATTTCCGTGCAGCATCACCACGGGCGGAGCATCTCGCGGGCCCTCATCCAGGTAGTGATAGCGGATGCCATCAAGGTCAAGCCAGCTCGATTCAAAGGGGTATTCGTCTCTGTAGGAGACCATGTCTACCACTGCGCGCCCAGGATGATGCTATTGATCCCACTGCCGACGCCGATCATCGCCACGCGATCGCCATCCTGCAAAAAGCCTTCCTCTTGAGCGATGGCCATGCTGACCGGGCACGATACCGAGGCGATGTTGCCCAGGTAGATCAGAGTCGGGTAGTCCATACCTTGTGGTAGACCGATCATCTCCAATCCCATCAGGCGCTGCTTTTCGCTGACCTGGTGCGTGAAAAGCCGGTCCACTGTCTCGTTGTCCCAGCCAAGCTCTTTCTTGAACCCCTTCCAAGCGGCGACGATGACCTTGAGCCCTTCGCGGAGCAGCGTGGACGAGTCTGTTCTCATCCAATCGGGCTGGGCGACGCACAAGTCGTAGTGCTGGGTCTGAGAGTACGCGTATCCGCCCAGCAGTCGTTTGCCCGTCCTGGACTTGGATTTGTGGGCCAGGATCATGGCCACGGAACCGGACCCCAGGGTAAAGGTCGCCAGGTTCTCTCTGAGGGCCCGCATATCCGGTGGGTTGCTCACGATGCGCCGGATCGTCGCCAACTGCCCGTCTCGTACCCCCTCCCCAGCGACCACGATCCCCGTGTCGATCTGTCCCAGCTCGATCATGTTGGCTACGACCACCATACCGCTCAAAAAGCCGACGCAGGCGTTGGTGAGGTCAAAGTTCATCGCCGTGGGATTCAGACCGAGCTTGGCGTGCACGATGACCGCCGTTGCCGGTTCCAGGTAGTCGCGGCAGACAGAGGTGTTCACCAGGCACTGGATCTCGCTTCGATCGATGCCCGTCTTTTCGAGAGCGTCTTCGGCAGCCATCGCTGCCGAGTCGGAAAACATGACGCCCTCGTCCCACCAGCGGCGCTCCTTGATCTTGGTCAGTGCTTCGATGCGCCCCGCGGGGATGCCAAGTGCGCTGTAGATGGGGGCCAGTTGCTCCTCGATCCAGTCCGAGGTGACAACGTGGTCAGGAATGACATATCCCAGGCCTTCAATGCAGACGTTCTCGTATCGCATGCTTCGCCTCTTCGGTGATTAAAACAGGATAGCCTCTGCCGCCCCTGGGGGCAGAGGCTGGGTATCGATCTCAGCGGTGCGGGACAACCGAATTGTACCCGATTCCCTCCCGTGGCGCAAGCCGCAACCGGCGTGTCCCCTCCCCTGTGGCCTTGCCACGGGGGAGGGTTAGGGTGGGGGCGTATTCCCTCCCCTGTGGCCTTGCCACGGGGGAGGGAAGCATCCTGTCTGCATCCGTACCGGAGGTACAGGTGCCGTTGGTAGCGGGGGAGGGTTAGGGTGGGGGCTTCCCTTGCCTCTGCCGCGCCGCTCAGGTATAATGGCGGGAGAGGGAGGGCGCATGTCATCGGTCTGCTGGACCAGGGTGGACGATCGACTGCTGCACGGGCAGGTCACTGTCGGCTGGCGGCAGTACCTCCGCTACCGTGCGGTATGCGTGGTAGACGACGAGACGGGGAGCGATCCGTTTCTTCAAGAAGTGCTGCGCCTGGCCGCGCCGGATGAGGTGACCGTCCGCGTATACACGGTCGAGGAGGCCATCACCGCGCTGGCGACCCCCGCGACGGCTCGTACGTTGATCCTGGTCAAGACCCCGCAGGTCGCGCTGTTGCTGGTCGAGGGTGGGGTGGCCCTGGCGCAGCTCAACGTGGGCAACGTCGCTCCCGGCCCGGGCAGCGTGCGCGTGTTCAGGTCGATCTCGCTGAACGACGGGCACGTCGCCGCGTTGGACGCGCTGGCCGCGCGTGGTGTGCAGATCACCTTTCAGCTTACTCCCGACGACGCTCGGGCAGATTGGCCTGCCGTGCGCCAGCGATACGTTTCCGCTCGGCGGGGATGACGCGCCGGATCATGGGCCATACGTGGCCTCGTACTCCTCCCGCCACAGCTCCATGATCGTGTGCCCTCGCCACGACTGCTTTTCCTCAAAGTGCGTGAAGCCCGCTTTCCGGTACACGCGGGCGGCCGCGGGGTTCTTGCTGTGTGGGGGGACCACCAGCAGGGCGCAGTGCGTGTTCCTGAAAAGCCACGCTACGACCTGCCTCATCCCTTCTGTTCCCAGGCCCTGGCCCCAGTGCTCTGGACGCAGCTTGATGTCGCCGATCAGACAGGTCATGCCCTCTGGTTTTACCCACTTGTCGAGGGTGAATCCATCTGGAAGGGGCGCAAAGAAGGATTCACCGATCGGCGTTCGATCGATCATCTTGAGGATGAGCTGCGTGTAGCTCGGGCCAAGCGCGGCGCGCTGTTCCTGGTAGAGGTCCCAGGCTTCCTCCGCGCTCGTCTCTTTGGACCAGCCCCTCAGGCCCGGGAGCTCGTCGGCGTACCGCATCACTGCGGGAATGCGCCACAGCTCGAACAGGAAAGGCCAGTCCTGCGCGCACAGTTCCGTGATGACCACTCTTGGTTCTGTCATTTGAGTCTCCTCCACGACAAGGCTCTGCGGCCCTCCTGAACACTCCCACTTCCCGTCTACCGATGGGCGATTCCACACCTGCGCGCGGAGCTGCCTCAGCCGTACTCGCACAGAGGGCTATTCCACACTCCAAAAGGTGGTCATTCCGCACCCCAGGCTGTCGGTGGGCCGACGGGTGAACCCGTACCGTTCATAGAAGGGTTCTTTTCCCTTTGCCGACATCAGGCCGATGATCGAGTTGTGGTTCGCGTGCGCCCGCACATAGTCCATAATCCGGTCCATCAACTGGGTGCCGATCCCCTGCCGCTGGTACTTGGGCCTGACGATCACGTCCTGGATGTAATACACCATCCCCGCATCCCCGATGATCCGCGCCATACCCACCACCTGATCGTCCTTGCAGGCGCACAAGCAGTAGAGAGAGTGGGGGAGTGAGCGGTCGATCACCTCCTCCTGGTAGGCCCCCCATCCGACCGATTGTCGCAACCGGTTGTATTCCGCTGCGCTGGGGAGCTTCTCAACGATCGTGCAGGGGTCCATACCGTCTGCCTCCACTGTGTGCGCAAGGCTGGAGTAGAGATCCTCTGGGAACGGCGACTGCCCTATACCGTTTCCAGTATAGGGCAGTTGATCGATGGGGTCAAGTTGATTTGCCGTCCACATTCCCTCCCCTGTGGCTTTGCCACGGGGTCGCGAAGCAGTTAGGGTGGGGGCCTCTTCCCCCTCCCCCTGCGGTCCGCCGCGGGGGGAGGTAGGGAGGGGGGCCGTCTAGCACACCACCCGGATGCGCTGGGGAAGAATCTCGCACTCGATGTGATGCGCCTCCGTGCACAAGAGCTCGCCATCGGCGTGCGCGATCAGGTTGTCTGGCGAACTGATCGCGACGCGCGTGCCGCGGGCCATGGTTACCGGAGGCTTGTCCACGTGTGTGCCCTTCATAAAGTGCGGGATCAGCCTCAGGATCTGCAAGCGGGGAATGTTTTCTGTCAGGCACAGCTCCAGCAGCCCGTCGTCGTTCTGCGCGTCAGGCGCGATGTAGAACCCGCCTCCCTCGCGGCGGCCGATGCACACGGTGAGCATCAGGACATCCTGCTCCAGACGCTGCTTCTCTCCGTCCCCTTCGTACTCGACCACCGATCGCGGTGCGTGAAAGCTCACGAAGACCGTCTTGAGCACGACCGGCAGATAGAGGGCCATCCCTCTCAGGTACTTGAACTTGCGCCGTTCGAGCGTCACCACGCCGTCAAACCCGACGCCCACGGTGTTGTCAAAGTAGCGAGGCACGCCGTCCACCGTGACGCGCCCCACGTCCACCACCTTGGTCTGGTGCCGGGCGAGCTGCAAGCACGCTTCTTCCAGGTTGGGAGAGACGCCGATCATATACGCAAAGTCACAGGCCGAGCCCACGGGGAGCACGCCCAGATTGCCGACGGTCTCGCCGTTCGAGGCGGTCATCATCCCGTTGATCGCCTCGTGATACGTCCCGTCCCCTCCCACGGCGACCACCGTATCGTATCCGTCGAGTACGGCCTGCCGGGCCAACTCGACAGCCTCTCCCGGCCAGGTCGTGCTCGCCAGGTCATAGTCCAGTCCCTGTGCTGACAGCAGGTTGTGGATGTCGGGTGTAACCTTGGCTCCCAGTCCCGAGCCGGCTATCGGGTTGACGATCACCTTGTATCTCATCGGCAGGATCCCTTCTACTCCTCGGCGGCGCACTTATACTCTATAACACCCACTCCCCCTGAATGGTGCGTGCGTCGCCTCGTAGTGACGGCTTCAGCCGTTCACCCCATTGCGGCGACGCCCTCCGCCATTCGCGCGGTAGTGACGGCTTCAGCCGTTCACCCCATTGCGGCGACGCCCTCCGCCGTTCGCGCGGCAGTCACGGCTTCAGCCGTTCACCCCATTGCGGCGACGCCCTCCGCCATTCGCGCGGTAGTGACGGCTTCAGCCGTTCTCCCCATCGCAGCGACGCCCTCCGCCGTTCGCGCGGTAGTCACGGCTTCAGCCGTTTCCTCCCCCTGGTAGTGACGGCTTCAGCCGTGCGCGCAGAATACCTTGTCGTGTCCCCTGATCTGTGATATGATGTATGCGTTCTGCTCAGGATTCGCCCAGGGAAAGGAGCGCGCCGTGACGACCCGCTATGAAGCCGCCTACCGTACGCCGGGCTACTACTGGGGCAAGCTGCCCTCCAAGACCTGCTTCAAGGTCCTCGAACTCATGCCCCCCGGCCGGCCCCTGCGGCTTCTCGACATCGGCTGTGGCGAGGGGCGAAACGCCGTCTTTTTCGCCTGGAACGGCTATCACGTGAGCGCGTTCGACCTGTCGAAGACCGGGGTGGACAAGACGAGGGCCCTTGCCGGGGAAGCTGGCGTCGAGATCGACGTCTTCCAGGCGGACCTCGTGGGATACCGGCTCGACGAACCCTATGACATCCTCTATGCCTCTGGGGTGCTCCAGTACATCCCACCGGAGCTCAGGGAAGAGGTCCTGGGCAACTATCAGGCCTTCACGGCTCCGAACGGCCTGAACGTGCTCAACGTCTTTGTCCACAAGCCCTTTATCCCCAGGGCCCCGGACGGCGAGGACACGGCGCACGCGTGGGTCAGCGGCGAACTGTTCACGCACTATCGCGACTGGAAGCTGGAGCTGTGCAGCGAAGAGATCATGGACTGCACCTCCGGCGGTGTGCCGCATCAACACGCCATAGACAGGATGATCGCCAGAAAGGTCGCGTGACGAGAGGAGATCCCCTGCGTGTTTGCCGAGATCCCCGTGGCCGAGATCCGAGGGTACGCCACGCCTTACCCGGGTCCCCAGCTCGAGATGGTGATCGCTTCCATTGCCGAGGGGAACACCCGGGCACAGCTATGGATGGCCGCTCCGCCAGGGGGTGCGGCCAGTGCCCTCCTGTGGGACCAGGGCAACAATGTCTTCTACCTGTCGGGCGATCTCGGCGCGCAGGAGGTGACGAACGGCCTGGCGCTCCTGATCCGCGAGGAGATTGCCGGGCGCGCCCGCGCTGGGGGTCTTGCCCACTTCAAGGTGCACGCTCTTTCGCCCTCATCGGGACGCCCGCTGCATGCGCTCTTTGGCTGCGTCCTGCGCAAGGTCCCCAAGCTCTTCTTCGCTTTGGGCGAGCACGAGGCCCTCTCTGTCCCGCCTCCTACGCTCAAAGACGTGCGATTCCTGGCGATCGACGCGGACTTGCTCCAGCGAGAGAACCTGGAGAATCTCGAGCGCGTACGAGCCGAGGTCGAATGGATGTGGCCTTCGCTGGAAAGGTACGTGGAGCGAGGTTTTGGCTGTGCGGCCTTGTGCGGGGAAGCGGTGGTCTCCTGGTGCACGGCCGAGTACGTGAGTGTGGGCCGGTGCGGCATGGGCATTGAGACGGTGCCCGTGTTCCGCAACAAGGGCGTCGGGACGGGCGCGGCGGCGCGCTTTGCCGAAACCTGCCTGGATCGCGGGATCATCCCGCACTGGGAATGCGACAGGGGGAACGTTGCCTCGATTCGTGTGGCCGAAAAGCTCGGCTTTGCCGTGGTGAGCGAGTCCGTGTTCTGGTCAGGCGCGTTCTGACCGTCCATGGCGGACTAGTGAGTTGCGCAAGCGGGCTTTGGGGAGGGTAGGGGATGGACATCCCATCGAGCGATCTGGTTCGTAGGGCGCGAGAGGTCGTTGAGGCAGAGGCGCGTGCGGTCCGGATGCTGGTCGATCAATTCGATGACGGCCTGGTGGACGTGGTTCATCTCCTGCTGAGCTGCGAGGGGCACGTGCTGGTTGCCGGAGTGGGGACTTCGCACGCCGTGGCGCGCCGATTCGCCCACCTGCTTTCGTGTAGCGGTACCCCAGCGCTTTGCGTCAGCGCGGCAGACAGCCTGCACGGTGGCGCGGGCGCGATCACAGACCGCGACGTGGTCTACCTGATTTCAAAGGGGGGCCAGAGTGCCGAGATCAACCAGTTTGCCGAGATCGCCCGCGCCCGTGGGGCCAGGATCGTCGCCCAGACCGAGGACCCTGGGTCGCCCTTGGGTCAGATCAGCGATGCGATCTATGTGGTCAAGGCGCTTGGAGACGTGGATCCCTATGGCCTGATCGCGACCGGCAGCTCCCTGGTCAACTGCGCTGCGGGAGATGCGCTCTGTGTGTTGCTCCTCGAGCTGAGAGGGTACTCGCGCGATGACTTTGGTGCGACCCATCCTGGGGGCGCCGTTGGCAAAATGCTGGCATCGATGGAAGGAAAGGATCAATGAAGGCAGCGTTCCTGGTGGGGGTGAGGTCGTTCGAGGTTTCTGAGGTGCCGGATCCAGCAGTCCCGGACGATGGGCTGGTCCTCCAGGTGCAGGCATGCGGCGTGTGTGGTTCAGACCTGCGGCGTTGGAGGGAGGGCCCGCCACAAGGAGATGGGATCATCCCGGGGCACGAGGTAGGGGGTGTCGTGGTTGAGGTCGGTCTGGCGGTGACTCAGTACGCGCTCGGAGACCGCCTGGCGATCGCTCCCGACGTCCACTGTGGGGTCTGCTACTACTGCCGGCGCGGGATGTACAATCTCTGCGACTCCCTGTGCTTCCTGGGGATCACCCCTGGCTATCCGGGCGGGTTCGCCGAAAAGATGGCCCTGACGGGTGAGGTCCTGGCAAACGGCATCGTCCACCGCATGCCGGACGGTCTGTCTTTCGTCGAGGGCTCCCTGGCAGAGCCGTGCAGTTCGGTACTGGCCGCGCACGACAAGGCAGGCACCAGCCTGAACGACACGGTGGTCGTGATGGGCGCCGGGCCGATCGGGTGTTTGCACATCGTCGTCTCCAAGGCGCGAGGGGCTCGGGTGATCGTTTCTGAGCCCAACGAGAGGCGACGGGAGATGGCCCGCCGCTTTGAGCCAGATGCGCTCGTCGATCCGTTCGCTGAGGACCTGGGAGACCGCATGAAGGAGCTGACCGGAGGCCTGGGAGCGGACATCGTGATCTGCGCCAACCCAGTGGCGGCGACGCAGACACAGGCCGTAGAGATCGTGCGCAAGGCGGGGCGAGTGGTGCTCTTTGGCGGCCTGCCCAAGGCGAACCCGCTGACGACCCTGGACTCGAACCGCATTCACTACGGCGAGATCGAGGTGGTGGGTGCCTTCTCCTACCATCCCTCCTTTCACGAGCTGGCCTTGGACGCGCTCCGCAGGGCGATCATCCCGGCGGACAAACTGGTGACGCACACCTTCCCGCTGGAGGAGGTCAGCGAGGCGTTCGAGACGGCAGCGAGCGGCGAGGGGCTCAAGGTCGTCGTCAGTGCATAGTCCACGGTCGGCTCCGCGCCTCCGTGGTGAACCGATTCTTCAAGGGTCAATGAAAGGAAAGGGAAAGAATGGATCAAGAGGAACGGCTAGAGTGGTTCAAGGAAGCCAAGTTCGGCATGTTCATTCACTGGGGCCCCTACTCTCTGCTGGCTGGGGAGTGGAATGGACGCCG
>JADHXD010000022.1 GCA_016783145.1 Anaerolineae bacterium | reverse complement strand
ACGGCTGTTGCATTGTCGCTTGACTTGACTGGGGAGTGCCGCATCCCCCGATGCGGCACGGTGCGCCAGTAAGCCGGGCGCATCGGGGGATGCGCCCTCCTCGGACTTTGCAACAGCCGTACCAGGAGGCCTACGGCTGTTGCATTGTCGCTTGACTTGACTGGGGAGTGCCGCATCCCCCGATGCGGCACGGTGCGCCAGTAAGCCGGGCGCATCGGGGGATGCGCCCTCCTCGGACTTTGCAACAGCCGTACCAGGAGGCCAAGTGGCTCTTGTGCATTCCGGGAAAACATAGTACAATACGATCTACCATAGACCGGCATTGTTCCGGCTGTGAGCGCAGCGAACGACCCGCCAGACGCTTGGATCACGCGCGACCGAGACGTCCAGACCCGTGTGTACGAGCCTGTTCTACCCGGCTGTGACGGCCCTCTGACGCTCCTTGTCGCGCCCGTGTTCCTCGCGACGAGGAGCGTGTTCCTTTGTCCTTTGTCCGCATCGACGACCTGACGCACACCTATACCCCTCCGGGGCGTGATCCCGTTCCCGCCCTGTGTGGCATCGACCTCGAGATCGAGGCCGGTGAGTATGTGGCCATTGTCGGCGCCAATGGATCGGGCAAGACAACCCTGGCCCGGCACCTGAACGCCTTGCTCTTGCCCACCAGCGGCGATGTGTGGGTGAATGGTCACAACACGCGCGATCCGAGCGCGCTGCGGACCATTCGCGCTGCTGTGGGTATGGTCTTTCAGTCCCCTGCCGACCAGATCGTAGCCACTGTCGTAGAGGAGGACGTCGCCTTTGGGCCCGAGAACCTTTCTGTGCCCCACGAGGAGCTTTCCGGGGTGGTTCGCTCGGCGTTGGAGCGGGTGGGGATGTGGCACGCTCGCCACCGCCCACCTCATCTGCTCTCTGCCGGGCAGCAGCAGCGGATCGCCATTGCCGGCGTGCTCGCCATGGGTCCCCGCTGCCTGGTATGCGACGAAGCCACGTCGATGCTTGATCCTGCGGGGCGTCGAGACGTGCTGTGCATCCTGGATGACCTGCATCACGCTGGGTTGACGATCCTCTCCGTCACCCACTCGATGACCGAAGCCGCGCGCGCGGAGCGGGTGATCGCCCTGCACCAGGGGCGCATCGCGTTGGACGGCCGGCCTGATCGGGTCTTTGCATCGGAGATGCTGCCCTCCTTGGGGTTGATGCCCCCTCCGGCGACCGAGCTGGGCCAGCGCCTGCGGCCGTACTGGCCAAGCCTGTCCCCGGCGCTGCTGACCGCCGACGAGCTGGCCGAGGCCCTCATCGCGTGCGCGAGGGCGGAGGCACTGGCATGACGATGCCGATGATTGAGGCCCGCGGGTTACGCCACACTTACCTGGCCGGGACGCCACTGGCACAGGTCTCGCTGCGCGGCGTGGACGTGCACGTCAACCGGGAACAGGTCGTCGCCTTCATTGGGGCGACTGGCTCTGGCAAGTCCACCCTTCTACAGCATATGAACGGGCTGCTGCGCCCCCAGGCAGGCCGCGTGAGCGTGCTCGGCCACGACCTGAGCGACCCGGCCACCGATCTACGGCAGATACGCCGTGCGGTCGGCCTGGTCTTCCAACGGCCTGAAGACCAGGTCTTTGAGCAGTACGTAGGGGATGACGTGGCCTACGGGCCTCGACGGATGGGGCTGTCGAGGCCAGAGCTGCGCGAGCGCGTCCGGTGGGCGATGGATCTGGTAGGACTGGACTTTGAGCACTACGTAGACCGGCTGACCTCCACGCTGAGCGGTGGGGAGCGGCGCAGGGTCGGTCTGGCTGGCGTGCTGGCGATGCGTCCCCGTGTGCTTCTCCTGGACGAACCCACTGCCGGGCTCGACCCGTGCGCCCGTGAGGAACTCCTGGCCCGGCTGTCCGGTCTCCACGAACAGGGCATGGCGTTGGCGATCGCCTCCCACAACATGGACGACGTAGCTGCGCTGGCGGACCGGGTTTACGTTCTCGAGGAGGGACGGGTCGCACTGCACGGACCCACGCGTGAGGTCTTTGCCCAGGTCGATCGTCTCCGCGCGTTGGGGTTGGACGTGCCGGCGCCAGTAGAGATCACGTTTTCGCTCGCTGCGCGCGGCCTGGACATACAGCAGAGCGTCCTGACCCTGGACGAAGCAGAGAGCGCGATCCTGCAGGCGCTCTCTGAGACTAGGCGCTGGGCAGGCAAAGATCCGAGCCAGCTTGCCTGTGTCGGAAACGCCGGCGGAACGCCTCAAGAGGACCCAAGTTGAGCGAATTCGAGTACCTGCGCAACGTGACCATCGGGCAGTACCTGCCCACCGGTTCCCCGGTCCATCTCTTGGACCCAAGGGCCAAGTTGGTCATTGCCGCGCTCTTTTTGGCTGGAGTCGTGATCACCACCAGCCTGACAGGACTGGTTGGGACCCTGGCGGCGGTAGTGGGGAGCCTGGCCCTGGCTCGCATCCCGCTCCGCTACGCAGCGCGGGGCCTGCGCCCAACCTGGCCCTTTCTCGTTTTCCTGGCGGTGCTGCAGGTCTTTACCATTCCCCAGAATGACGTGGGGCCGGTGCTGTGGCAGTGGCGGTGGCTGATCATCACTCCCACCGACCTGCTGTCGGCTACTATCGCCCTGGCGCGCTTTGTCGTCCTGATCCTGGGCATCAGCCTCGTTTCCCTGTCCACCAGCACGACAGAGATAACGCACGGTGTCGAGCACTTGCTGCGACCTTTAGGGAGGATCGGCCTGCCCGCTCACGAGTTCGCGCTGACGCTCGTCATCGCCCTGCGTTTCGTGCCCATCATGGCCCTGGAGGCGGAGCGCATCGCCAAGGCTCAGGCCTCGCGGGGAGCAGACCTCGGGTATGGGCGTATGAACCCTCTCAAGCGCGCGCGGCACATGCTCCCCCTGCTCATCCCCCTCTTTGTGACCGCACTGCGGCGCGCAGAGACGCTGGTGATGGCCATGGAGGCGCGCTGCTACATGGGCGGACAGGGTCGTACCCACCTGGTCCACCTGCAGGCTAGCTGGAAGGATGGAATGGCCGTCCTGATCGTGGCTTTGCTGGTCGCTGCGCTCATCGCCGCCGCACGGTTGAACCTGGACGGCCGCCTGTGGCAGGGGCTGTTCGGGTGAGCACGCAGCTTTATAGGATACAGGCACTGCTTTGAGAGAGAGACCTCCGAAGTCTGGCAGACTTCGGAGGTCTGGAGTGGATAAACTCTGAGAACACAGAGAACAAAGACAGTACAGTAGCGAAAGGAGACAACCATGAAGAGCTTTACTACGCGCAAGATCGTCGTCGCCGGAGTGATGAGCGCCATCGCCATCCTGCTTGGGGCCACTCACTTGGGATTCATCACCGGGATTTTCGGGCTGTCCATCACCATCATGCACATCCCGGTGATCATCGGTGCGGTCCTGGAAGGGCCGATCGTGGGCCTGATCATTGGCTTTCTGTTCGGGCTGTTCAGCCTGATCCAGGGCGCAATCGCCCCCACAAGCCCAGGAGACGTGTGGTTTGTCAACCCACTGCTGTCCATCCTGCCGCGGCTCTTTATCGGGCCGTTCGCCTGGCTGGTCTACCGTGCGCTGAAAGGGGTCAGCGAGGTGCTGGCGCTGGTGGTTTCGGGCATTGTGGGCAGCCTGACCAACACCGTGTTGGTCCTGGGCATGATCGGCCTGCTCGGGCACCTGCCATGGGCCGCTCTGCCCGCGATCGTCGTCGCCAATGGCTTACCCGAAGCGGCCGTAGGGGCGATCATCACCCTGGCTGTCGTCGCTGCGTGGAAAGGGATCCGGCGAGGCAGGCAGGGCGCTGACCTGTAACAGGAGCGGGAGCATGCTTCTTGCCATCGACGTCGGCAACACCAATATCGCCTTTGGCCTGCACACTCAGGGACGCTGGACGAATCACTGGCGCATCCGCACCGTGCCCGACCAGATGCCTGACGAGTACGCCGTGCTCTTTCGCGATCTCTTGCGAGACGAAGGCCTGCGCATGACCGACATCCACCGGGTCGTGCTATGCAGCGTGGTCCCGCCGCTGACGGACTCTCTCTCAGAGATGCTGCGCCGACAGGTCGGCCAGGAACCCCTGATCGTAGGTCCGGGCATCCGCACGGGAATACGCATCCGCACGGACAATCCATCCGAGGTCGGTGCGGACCTGGTCGCCAACGCAGTGGCTGCCTACGCTCTCTTCCAGACCCACTGTATCGTCGTGGACTTTGGGACAGCGCTCACCTTTACCGCGGTCGCAGAACCGGGTGATCTGCTTGGCGTGGCCATCGCGCCCGGCCTCAATTCCGCCGCCGCCGCGCTCTCGAGCAACACCGCGCAGTTGCCGCGTGTGCGCCTGATCCCACCCACGACAGCCATTGGCCGAAACACCGCACACTCGATCCAGTCTGGGGTGGTGTACGGTTACATCGGGTTGGTGGAGGCGCTGATCACTCGCATACGCGCCGAGCTGGGAGGCACCGCAAAGGCGGTCGCCACCGGCGGGCTGGCACGGGTCATCGCTCCGCTCACCGACGAGTTCTCGGCCATAGAGCCGTGGTTGACCCTGGACGGGCTGCGCATCATTTCCGAGCGGAACGCCTGAGGGAGCCTGGCGAGGTACCAGGCTTCCGACTACGCCGCCCCCCCCTCTCCTGAAGGGGTGTGCAGGCGTCACTGAAGCCTGGTTTCTCTGCAAGGGCTATACCTCGTCCGGATGCCTCTGCGCCAGCCGCTCAGCGTGGTGCGTACGGCCAGTCGCACGCAGTCGCTCCAGATAGCGAGGCAGCATGCCGCGCGTGTGAAACGCTCCCCCCTCGCGCAGCACGGTCATCATGGGGTCCACGTCGTGCAGGCTGGTCGCGGCCATGTCGTGATACCATTCGGCCAGCATGGACATCGCACGGTCTACCACCTCTGGCCGCTGGGACGCCAGGTCATGCTGTTCGTGGGGGTCATTTGCCAGGTCGTAGAGCATCAGGGGCTCCAACTGCTTGTACCCATCGTGGTAGGTGCGCAGACAGATGTAGTCGCCAAAACGCACGCTGCGCTGGCACGACCAGGCGTTCTGGCTGACCACGAGATAGTCCCGGCCCTGCTCCTCCCCCCGGTGCAAGGCCTCGGTGAACGGGACGCCGTCCCAGTTCTCCGGCACGCGCCCTCCTGCCAGCTCGATCAGCGTGGCGGCCCAGTCATAGTGGTAGTGCAGGGCTCGGTCCACACGCCCCCCATCCACGATCCCTGGTGCAGCCACAATCAACGGCACGCGGCAGGTGATCTGGTCGGCGGTCTGGTGATCCCCCCATACGTTCAGTTCCCCCTGGTTCTCGCCGTGATCCGAGCTGACCATGACGAGGGTATCCTCCAGCACGCCGGCGTCGGAAAGCGCGTTGAGCAGCCGGCCCGCGTGGTCATCCGCATAGCGGATGCCGACATCATAGCCATCGATCCACCGCTTGACGGACTCCATCGAGTCGAGTTGGGCAGGCAGACGAGGGAAGTGCTGGTAGAAAGCTTCTCCTCCCCAGCCATACGGCTCCTGGGGGCTGTGCGGCCCAAAGCCCTCCCAGCCTCGCCGCCTGACCTCTTCGGTCAGCCACGCGGGCAGGGGATCCCCCTCAAACGGATTGCCGAACGACTCTGGCGTGCGGTAGGGCGTGTGCGGGTCCCAGTAGTTCACGTGCAGGAACCAGTTGTCCCGTTGAGCGTTGCGTTGGATCCAGTCCAGGGCATAGGGCGTCACCTCATCCGCGATCTCGATGCCGCCGCGCCCAGGGTTGTAGATCTCTCGATAGCCCGCATACCACGACCAGGCCGCGTGGCGCTCGCCAAATGGGCTGACCGTGACGGTGTAGAAGCCCGCCCGGCGCAAGGCACCCATCCAACTGGTCGCGTCGAGGAGGTCGCGGAAACCCCGGTTCGGGCCCTCGATGAATGGGTCTGCGGCAGTGCCGCCGTGATTGACGACCCCGGTGTGGAAACCACACCGCCCGCTCCACAGCGCGGCGCGAGAGGGCAGGCAGGGCGCGTCCGTATTGTAGCAGTTCTCAAAGCGCACTCCCCTCTGGGCCAGTGCGTCGAGGTTGGGACTTGTGTTCCGGTGATACCCGTAGCAGCCCAGGTGATCGGGGCGCAGGGTGTCGATGTCGATGTACAGAATACGCATGGGGACCTCCGAATCTGTCGTGGCATGGAGCGGCTGATGATACCGGCATGGAGAGCCAGCACACCGCCATTGTACCTGAAACCTCCAGCGTGAGCAAACGCGCGGCAAGTGAGGCCACAGTCGCTTGGAAGACCTCTGCGCAGGCCCTCCACAAGGACCCCTGACGAGCCGCTTGCCCTGTCCCGTCCGGCCCCGCAGGGGAACTACGAGCTCTGGTATCTCTGGCGCTGCAGAACCGGTGGGGTCAGGCACAAGCGAGCCGCTTGTGCTACGTTCGGGGCCGCGGGTCCCTCGTGAGGGTCTTGGATGAACCGCTTGCCCTGTCCCGTCCGGCCCCGCACGGGGCGCTACGAGCTCTAGTAGGACAAGCGGCTCGCTTGTCCCTGGCGCTGCAGGCCCCCGGTAGAGCAAGCCGCTTGCCTCTCGCGCTGCAGAGCCCAACGGGTCAGGCATTCGTTTGGGGCCGCAGGTCCCCCGCGAGGATCTCGGACGAGGCGCTTGCCCTGTCCAGGGGATGGGGTTCTACCGCTGAGGGTGAGAGCGTACCTACTCCATAGCGTCTGATCAGGCAAGCGCGGTTTGTCGGCCATCGGGAGGAGTGTTATAATGGCCAGGTCTGGCGAGACTGCCAGGCCCTCGCAACGCAGTGTGACTCATCACCAAGACCTCCATAGTACGCCAGTGACCATCACCGTCACGGATGGAGGGAACCTGGACCGCACAGTGGGAAGCGCGTACGGAGCGGCCGGGGTTTAGCGAGGTCGCGTTCCAGAGCCAAGGGTCTTCGCAGGCCATAGCCAAAGGAGGGATTCGAGCATGAAACCAGTCAAGCTGGCCTACATCGGCGCCGGAGGGATCGCGCAGAGCCATCTGCGGGCTATCTCCGACGTGGACGAGATCGAGGTCGTGGCTGTCGCCGACCTCATCCGCGAGCGCGCCGAAGAGACCGCAGCGCAGTGGGGCATCCCCCACGCCTACCAGGACTATCGGGAAATGCTGGCCAACGAGGACATCGAGGCAGTCAGCGTGTGCACATACAACCAGGCCCACCGCGCCCCAACCGTGGACGCACTGCACGCAGGCAAACACGTGCTCGTCGAAAAGCCGATGGCGGCGACCTTGGAAGATGCCGCGGCGATGACCCAGGCAGCGCACGAAACGGGCAAGCTCCTGATGGTTGCCGTGTGGACACGCTTCAGCCCCCTGCGGCAGGCGGCCAAGGCGATCGTCGATGCGGGCACCCTGGGGGACATCTACTATGCAGAGACCGTTGCCGCGCGCCGCTGCGGCACGCCCGGCGGGACCTTTATCCTCAAGGAGACGGCTGGTCTGGGAACCACCGCAGACATCGGCGTCTACTGCCTCGACGAAGCGCTTCACCTGATGGGCTATCCCAGGCCGGTCACCGTCTCGGCGATCTCGAACAACCTGCTCAGCAAGAGCTACAAGCCCCTCCTGGGGGTCCGTCACTGGGGCGGCGAGTTCTCGCCGGAACTGCTCGGTGTCGAGGACTTTGGGGTGGCCTTTGTGCGTTTCGAGAACGGGGCGGTCCTGGTGTTCAAGACCTGCTGGTGCATGCACATGGACAGCTTGGGCGACACCTTTTTCCTGGGCACCAACGCCGGGCTCAAGCTGCGTCCACTGACGGTCTACCGTCATCAATGGAGCATGCTGACCGATACCGCTCCGCAGAGCGTGCCCCCGACCGATCCCCAGGTGCAGTTCCGTCAGGAGAACGTCGCCTTTGCCCGGGCGATCCGCGATGGTACGCCCTCGCCGGTCCCACCGGAGGAGCTGCTGATCACCAACGTGATCATCCAGGGCCTGATCGACTCGGCGGCGTTGGGCAGAGAGATCGAGGTCAGCGTGCCGGACGTGTAGCGGGACCGCGTCGAGGCGTTTACAGGAGAGGTGCCAAACGACGACATGAGCCGACCCTCTGGTCGCGAGCACGCGCAGGCATGTATCGAGCCCGGCACGGTGCCGGGCTCCACCGACCAGCCCCAGGTCACTGTGGGCGGGGAGATCGGGCGCCGGATCGAGTTGACCGTACGCAACAACTTGAGCGCTCTGGACATCGATGGGGACTTTCTGCGCCCGTTTCGCCGCCGCCGGCCTGCCCAAGAGACGGCACGCTACGACCGCTTCATGGGGCTTGGCCTGTTGATCCACGCCGCCGTGCTGCTCTCCGAGTACACGGACGACGATCAGGTGACCGCCCGAAGGCAGTACCTCGTGGACAGCACCATCGCGGCGCAGTCCCCCAACGGATACATCGGCGCCTTTGAAGAAGAGCCGAACGCTGGTCACATGTGGGTCGAGTGGTGCTTTCACGAAGCGGCCTATCTCGTACTCGGACTGGTTGAGGACTATCGATACTCCAGGACCCAGACCAGCCTGGACGCAGCCCGTAAGCTGGCAGACTATCTGATCGCCGCCTGGCCTCACCATCCAAGGGACGACAGCTTTACGACCCTGGGCACAGCCGAAGCGTTCATCGCCCTCTACGGAGCCACAGGAGACCGGCGGTACCTGGACTTTGCCGCCGGTGCGAGGATGGGCAGGCAAGGACGCATCGTGCCGGGCTCGCTGCGAGAGTGGGAGCAGCCTCTGTACCCCGAGAGGACGCTGCCCACGCCGCGTCCAACCGATCCAGAGGGACGCGACTCCCCGGTTGACAAATGTCACATGTACCGCATCTTTTCACGCGCGACGATGCAGCTCCGGCTGCACCAGATCGAGCCGCATGAAGGCCTGCTGACGATGTCGCGCCGCCTCGTGGAGGGCATGACCCGGCCTGAGAACAGCGGCACGTTGGTCACCGGGGTCACCTCAACCCGCGAGGGCTGGCACGAGGACCAGGCAGGAGATGGCCCTACCGCGGAGACGTGTGCGTCGGTGTACGAGCTGTGGTTCCTCGACGAACTGCTGCGCCAGGACGACGATCTGCGCTACGGTGACCTGATGGAGCGCGCCATCTACAACGCGCTTTTTGCCGCCCAGTCCCCGTCGGGCCGCCAGATACGCTACTACACTCCGTTCTCTGGCGAGCGCGTTTACTTTCAGCGCGATGCCTACTGCTGCCCGAACAACTTCCGCCGCGGAATGGCACGCCTCCCTGCTCTGATCTACTACGGGCGGCGTGATGGCGTGGCGATCAACCTCTACACTACGTCCACAGCCAGGCTGCAGCTCCGCGACGGCGTGTCGCTGACCGTCCAACAGGAGACCGACTATCCGACCTCGGGCCACGTCGAGATCACGCTCACCCCGTCCGCGCCGACCTGCTTTTCGCTCTGCCTGAGGATCCCGCGCTGGTGTTCCAAGGCGACGATCGCGCTGGACGACGCCGCGGTCGCCCGGACTGCGCAGGGAGGGGGGTGCGTCGAGATCGCGCGTGAATGGCGGCCCGGCGACCGCGTCGCACTCGACCTGCCGATGTCGTGGCGTTTTGTCCGCGGGCGGGAAAGCCAGGCCGGCCGCGCGGCACTGCTCCGGGGGCCGGTTGTCTACTGTCTCAACCCGGACCGCAGCCCCGGCCTGGACGGGCTGGAGCTGCGCGAGATCACCCTCGATCCAAGCTCGCTCGGGATGCCGAACCGCGACGCGACGACACGACCGGAAGGTCTAGCCTGCCCGGTCACGGGCTGGAGCCCGGGCCGCGACCTGAGCAAGCCACCGGACCTGGAGCTGGTGCTGACCGAGTTCCCGGACCCAGGGGGCCAAGAGGTCTACTTTCGTCTGCCCGACCTGGGCCTCGCCGTCCAGGATGAACTACTGACGCCCATCCCTACACCGTGAGGGCGAGTCCGCACCAGGATCTCTGCCAGACTTGCCCCACCCGATAGAGGAGAGTACAGATGACCGCAGTACCCACCCGCGAAGACTGGCCCGTTCTCAGGCGCTACGACCTCGACCACCTGGCGCGGATCGCGCTGCCATTGGGAGGTATCGGCACGGGAACCGTCTCCCTGGGCGGGCGCGGGGACCTGAGAGACTGGGAGATCGCGAACCGGCCTGCCAAGGGATACACTCCCAGGCCACTGCGCTTTGGCGGAGAGCCCTTTTTTGCGCTGTACGCCCGGCCCGCTGGTGGACAGGCAGTCACCCGCGTGATCGAGGGGCCCATCGAGCGATCCGCGTATGAGGGCCCTATGGGAAGTGTGGCTGCCAACCACGGCCTGCCCCGCTTTTCCAGGTGCGCTTTTGCCGCCGCTTATCCCCTTGGCCAGGTGACGCTCTCAGATCCCGAGGTACCGGTAGACGTGCGGATCGAGGCCTACAATCCGCTGGTGCCAGCGGACACAGAGGCGAGTGGCATCCCTGTGGCCGTGCTGCGCTATGTGCTGATCAACCGGACCGACGAGCCGATCGAAGCCTCGGTCTGCGGATCGATCCTCAACTACCTTGGCATGGAGAGGACGCTCGACCTGCATCTGGGCAGGTTCCGCTACTCTGGCGCGCAGGCAAATCGCAACGAGTTCCGCGAGGGGCAGGGCGTCCGGGGCATCTCGATGTGGTCCGGGGGCCTGGATCCGAAGGCTGAGGCCTGGGGCACCCTCGCCCTGACCACAACCGCCAGTGAGGGGATCAGCTATCGCACGGTCTGGCCCGATCAGGCCGAGCGATGGGGACAGGCTATGCTCCGCTTCTGGGACGATTTCGGCGAGGATGGCATCCTCACCGAGTGCGCTGCCGAGGCCGTCGACGCGCCTATGGCATCGCTGGCAGTCAAGGTGAACCTCGAGCCGGGCGCTAGCGAGCAGATCACTTTCCTGCTCACCTGGCACTTTCCCAATCGCTACACGTGGACGCCATCGCCCGAGGGCACGTGCTGCCAGGGCGACTGCTGCGACCCGGACCTCATCGGCAACTACTACACCACGCAGTACGCCGACGCGTGGGACGTTGCGCAAAAGATCGCCCCGGTCCTCGCGGAGCTAGAATCAAGGACGGTGGCCTTTGTGCGTGCCTTCTCTGAAAGCGACCTGCCTGAGGAGGTCAAGGAGGCAGCCCTCTTTAACCTGAGCACGCTGCGCACGCAGACCTGCTTTCGCACAGCAGATGGGCGGTTCTACGGCTGGGAGGGGTCCTGCGACGGAGAGGGATGCTGCTACGGCTCGTGCACGCACGTGTGGAACTATGAGCAGGCCACGGCCTTCCTGTACGGCGACCTCGCCAAGAGCATGCGGGAGGTAGAGTTCGCTCACGCCACGCGCGACAACGGCCACATGAGTTTCCGGGTGAACCTGCCCCTGGACCGCGCGTCGGAGATGGGCGTCGCCGCTGCCGATGGCCAGATGGGCTGCATCTTGAAGATGTACCGCGACTGGCAGCTCTCGGGCGACGATGAGATGCTCAGGGGCCTCTGGGCGCAGGTCAAGAAGGCGCTGGCCTTCTGCTGGATCGAGGGAGGCTGGGACGCCGACCAGGACGGCGTAATGGAAGGCTGCCAGCACAACACGATGGACGTCGAGTACTATGGTCCGAACCCGCAGATGGGGAGCTGGTACCTGGGAGCCCTGCGGGCAGCGGAGGAGATGGCCCGCTACCTGGGAGACGATCGATTCGCACACACCTGCCGCGACTTGTTTGAGCGCGGGAAGGCGTGGCTCGACGACAATCTCTTCAACGGCGAGTACTATGTGCACCAGGTCCGGCCCGCGCAGGGTGAAGGCGACGTGGCCCCAGGTCTACGCTCGAGCATGGGCGCGACGGACGTGCGCCAGCCCGACTATCAACTCGGTGCCGGTTGTCTCGTCGATCAGCTCGTCGGGCAGTACCTGGCCCACGTATGCGGGCTTGGCTACCTGCTTGAGCCAGCCCACGTGCAGCGCACGCTGAAGAGCATTTTGAAGTACAACTATCGAGAGGGCTTTCACGGACATTTCAACTGCAGCCGCTCCTACGTGCTTGGGGATGAAGCGGGCCTGCTGATGGCCAGCTACCCCAAGGAGCGGCCCGCGCACCCCTTCCCGTACTACACCGAGGTGATGACCGGCTTTGAGTACGCTGCCGCCGTGCACATGCTATACGAAGGGCAAGTAGATGACGGGCTGAGGTGCATCCGGGCCATTCGAGAGCGGTATGACGGCCTGAAGCGCAACCCGTTCGACGAAGCAGAGTGCGGCCATCACTATGCCCGGGCGATGGCGTCCTGGGCGGCGGTCCTCGCCCTCACCGGCTTTCACTACTCGGCGGTCACGGGATCGATGACCTTTTCCGCTCAAGAGGGACAGCACTTTTGGTCCAATGGCTATGCGTGGGGCACGTGCAGGCAGAGAGCGCTGGCCAACGGGATGGAGGCCACGCTGCAGGTTCTGCACGGTTCGCTGACGCTGAGGCGATTTGAGCTGACCGGCATCGGGGGGGTCTCAATGGATGAGCCTCTCACCCTGCGCCAGGGGGGCAGCGCTTCCTGGCACGTGGAGAGCTGAGCAGTCCGAGTGCACCCTGTAGGAGGCGCTTCTATGCAGACGATCACCTTGGACGCAGACGGGCTGGCCCTGTTGGAGCGCCACGCCAGGTGGTGGCAGCGCAAGGGATCCCTGTTCGCCACCGTGCAGAGCGAACCACTGGGCGACCTGTGGCTGCCCCTGTCCGATGGGACGCTGGCATCGACCGACCTGGATCTCAGGCCCGAGATGCTGGACGTGGACCGCCTCGCGGGCCCGCTGCAGGCGCCTGGTGCCCTGGAGGTACGGGGCGATCTCTTTCGCACTGCCGACCCCTACGGGCGCGTGCCCTGGGTGGAGGCCATCTTGGGCACACCGATCCGGGCGACCATTCAGGGCGGGAGCATGCGCACGATGGCCTTCGTGAGCAGTTGGCAGGAGTGGGAACAGAGCGCGGTGCACCGCGATGAGGCCTGGTTCAACCTGCTCGTGCGGTTGACCGACCTGCTGGCCCTGCGGAGCGGTGGGCGGTTCGCGGTGGTACAGCCGACGATGCGAGGGCCGAGCGACCTGGCAGAAGCGGTGCTGGGACCCGAGCTGATGAGCTTTTCCCTCTACGATCATCCCGAGTCCCTGCAGAGATTTCTTCAGCAAGCGACGGGTGTCTTTGTCGAGATCCTACACGAACTGCTGGCACATATCCCACCGGTCGAGGGCGGGTATGTCAGCCCGTTCGGCATCTGGGCCCCGGGCACCGTGGTGCGCACGCAGTGTGACGCCACGGCTTTTCTCTCTGCGGCGCACTATGCTCAGTGGTTCCTGCCCTGCGATGTGCAGATCTGCGAGAGCGTGGACTATTCGATCATCCACCTGCATTCGTGCTCGCTGCACACCGTTGACGCGCTGCTGTCCGTGGAACGCCCACAGGCGATCCAGGTGACGCTGGAGACATCCCCACCAGGGCCCACGCTGGAGGAGATGCTGCCCATCTTTCGGAGAGTGCTCCGATCCAAACCTCTTCTGCTGTCGGGCAAGCTCTCCGAAGACGAGGTCCGCTGGCTGCAGGCCCAGTTGCCGCCGGACGGCCTGGCGATCACGGCCCGCCAGACAGAGTGGTGACCTCGTTGGGCGGACGAGGTGCGCCCGGCCTCATCCAAGACCGTCCACCAGCTCCTCAAACCGGTCGATGTCCGCCCGGATCACGTCCAGGCTCTCCTGCCAAAAGCCAGGCGTCCGCAGTTCGATCCCGAAACGGGATGCCAGGCTCGCCGCGTCCTCCATGCCCGTGGAGGAGAGCATGCCATCGTACCCCGCCCGAAACCACTCCGGGTCTGCCTGTTGGCGCGCGTACAGACCCAGCCCGAACAGACGCCCGAACATGTAGGGAAAGTTGTAGAAGGAGCGATCGGCGCTGTAGTAGTGAGGCTTTGCGGCCCACATGTAGGGGTGCAGCGTCTCGTGGTCCAGCCCGTCGCCATACGTGTCGACCTGGGCATCGGCCATCAGCTCGCACAGCTCGGCAGCAGAGAGCTCTCTGCGCTGGCGCTTCACCAAGGCGTTCCGCTCAAAGAGGAAACGGCTGGAGATGTCGACCACCACCTGGCACGCGCTCTGGAGGTCGGCCTCGAGGACCGCGATCTGCTCGTGCACACCGGCGTCCTCTAGCGCCGCGTGCCGCACGATCGTCTGGCAAAAGATGCTCGCGGTCTCAGCCAGCGTCATCGGCGTCGTGCGCTGGAGCATCGTGCGGCCTGCGAGGTTGAGGTTGTGGTAGGCGTGCCCCAGCTCGTGCGCCAGGGTGCTCATCCCACCAAAGTCCGGCCGGTAGTTGGCGAGGATCCGCGATGCATCCCCCTTGAGCCACATGCAGAAGGCACCATCCCGCTTGCCGGCCCGCGGTTCTGCGTCGATCCATCTCTCGCCAAAGGCCCGCTTGGCCAGCGCTCTGAGCCTGGGTGAATAGGTGTCAAACTGCTCGAGGATGAATCTGGCAGAGTCCTCAAAGGACCACGGCCTGTCGCCTGTGCCAACCTCCAGAGGGGCAAAGAGGTCATACCAGGCAAGCCTTGACAGGCCCAGGGCCCGAGCCTTTGCCGCCAGGTACCGCCGAAAGTCGGGGAAAGACTCGCGCGCGGCCTCCATCATCGCCTCCAACGTCTGGCGATCGATGTTGTTGAGGAACAGGGCGGCGTCCAGCGGCGAACCCCAGCCCCTGCGTCTGCAGAGCGCGTTCACTTGCCCCTTGATGCCGTTCATCGCCGCGGCGATGGGCACAGCGGCTCGCTCCCAGGCGGCGAGTTCTGCCTCGTATGCCTGGCGGCGCACCGCCCGGTCGGGGTCTGAAGCGAGATTCCGCACCGCGCTCATCGGGAGCAGCCGGGTCTCACCCCCCAACTCGAAAGCGACCGTCAGTTGCGAAGCAAAGTCCCCGTACAGCTTGGCCCAGGCCGCGCCCCCGGTGAGGTCCATCTCTGCTGCCAGTGCCTCCTCGTCCGGAGCCATCAGGTGCGAGGCCCTTTCCCTGGCCTTGCGGAGCACGTAGGCGTGCTCCCGCGCCAGTGCAGAACGCTCGGCAAGGGCCTCGACGTCGAGCGAACCGACCCACGCAGCGAACCGTGTTTCCAGCAGTGACAGCAGCATCGTCTTCTGCCGGAGCTCACTCGCCCTGGCCTGGGCCGTCTCATTCCGCGAGTCCGTGCTGACAAAGCCGTGGATGTAGGCCCTCAAGGTACGCGTCTCTTCGAGCACGGCGTTGTACTGCCCGACCACCTCTTCAAAGGCAGTCACAGTGACCTCGTCGAGAGGGACGGGATCTCGCCGTGCGACGTCGTGCCGGTCAAAGGTCGCGACCAGCTCGTCGATAGCCCGGACAGCCGACTCAAAGCCCTCCGCGAACTCGGGAGATTCCAATCCGGGGAAGACAGCGCTCAAATCCCAGCGTGGCAGTGGGTTCGCCGGCAAGCTCATGGGTCCTCCTGGTCTGGCGCGTAGGCGCCGTGGAGAGCTGGCCCCCACGCCGCGCACAGTTCGCCCAGTGTGGGGAAGTCGCTCAGGGTCACTTCGCCCGAGTTGACCCCCTGAAGCGCACGTAGAGCCTGGCTCCGCGTGGCGATCTCGTCCGGGCGGGCGATCCACGGCTGGGGTAGAGGGGGCGACGCCCCGACACCAGGGACACTCCCCACGGCCTCGAGCAGGGCAGCCGCTTCCCGTCCAGACAACGGATCATCCAGCCGCAGCTCCAGCGAGTCAAACCGCGGACCAGCGGAGGGGATAGCACCCATCGCCAGGAGCATCTGCGTGGGCACAAAGAGCGGATGCGAGGCCGGCACATCGATCGCCCAGGCCAGAGGCACGCCGCGTTGCAGCAGGACGTACTGGAAACGGCGGAGCAGGGCCAGATCGCCCCGGACCTGGTGCGGCCTGGCCCCTGTGTCGCAGCAGTGAGCAGCCAGGGCACCCGCAGACTCGCCGACGTTCCACTCGACAGGATGAAGGCGATACGCGTCATTGGTCAGGTGCCTGGTGCCGATGTTCTTGCACGCGGCAAGGATTCGATGTGGCGATGCTCATCGAACGCTGACACGCCCTGGCTGGTCATCTGACCACCCAGCCAGTCCGTGGCCTCGCTCAGCACTACGCTGGCCCCTGCATCGGCGGCTGCCAGCGCGGCAGCGACACCCCCCAGGCTGCCGCCGACTATGGCAACGTCACATTCCACCGTCCCGTCCGCCGATCGACAGACCGTGGACCCGCTCACCAGGTCTCGTATCGCACCAGATCGGACAGCTCGGCGCGCTTCTTGGGCCTCGGCTCATCTGCCGGATATCCAAGCGGCGTAAAGGCCACCGGCTCTACACCCTCTGGCAGACCGAGCACCTCGCGTGCCGCGTCGGGGTTAAACGCTCCGATCCAGCACGTGCCCAGTCCCAGGTCCGTCGCAGCGAGGATCAGATGGTCCATCACGATCGCCACGTCGACATCGTTATAGTTCTTGCCGTCCATGCGCGCCCAGTTCCGTTCCGGGATTCCGCAGGCACAGATGACCAGGGGTGCCTGCACGAACCAGTCGCGACCATAGATCCGGCGCAGATCCTCCTCTCGTCCGGTGGTGTGGATGACGATGAGCTGGAGAGCCTGGCGGTTCGCTGCCGTAGGCGCCAGCCGTGCCGCCTCCAGCACCTGCTGCAGCTTCTCGTCCTCCACCGGATCTGGCTTGTACGCCCGTACACTGTACCGCTTGGCAATCAGATCGTGCACGTCCATTGTACCCTCCCTCGTATTTGGATTCTCATAGGCCGATTATAGCACAGAGGCCCGCTCGACTGCAAGGGTCGCGCCCGGCAGGTCGGACAAGAAGATCACCTGGGGAGGCTTTGGACACGTGAGGGAAATCGTGATAGAATGACCAGCCGTACCGACCAGGCGTAGGCATGCGCCATCGAACCAGGAGTCAACCGTGGTGGAGCGCGACAACGAGCAGTGGGTGGGCGATCTGAGCCAGCCTGGGCCGCAGCGAGATGCTGCGCTCGATGACCTGCGTGCGCTTCTGGTACGGGGGCTGGGCTACGCCCTCGCCAAGTACGGCAACGTGAGAGAAGCCGACATGGAGGACTTTGCGCAGGACGCCCTGCTCAAGGTTCTGGATGGTCTGGATTCTTTCCGCGGCGACAGCCGGTTCACCACCTGGGCTCAAAAGATCGCCGTGCACGTCGCCTTTACGGAGCTTCGCCGCCGGCGCTGGCGCGACGTGTCCCTGGATGGGCTGCCCGGCGTCTCCGACGGCGACTTTCTGCCCAAGTCCTGGGTCGACCCGTCGGCCAGTGCCGAACAGCAGACCATACAGCGAGAGATCCTGGAGACCATGCGCCAAGTCATCGCCGAGGAGCTTACGGAAAGACAGCGTCGAGCACTCGTGGCGGTGCGCATTCACGGCATGCCTTTGGCCGAGGTGGCCCGTCAGATGGGGACCAACCGCAACGCGCTTTACAAACTGCTGCACGACGCCCGCCAACGCCTGAAGGAGCGGATGCTGGACAAGGGCCTGCCGTTGCAGGATGTGCTGGCTGCCTTTGGCTCGTAGACCAGCAAGAGGGTAACGATGGACTTGGATTCAGACACGCTTAGACAGATCGTGCGCGAGGTGATCACCACCAGACCAGATGAAATCGACTGCTCCCAGTGCTTTGAGCAGCTCGACCGCTTTGCCGAGACGGTGCTGGTCGGCAAGAGCCTCGCCGAAGCTATGCCACTGGTGCAGGATCATCTGGAGCACTGCGAGCAGTGTCGCGAGGAGTTCGAGGCTCTGCTGTCCACGCTGCGCATGCTTCGATGACCCTCGATTCACCCTCCCCGGACCACAGTCTGTGAGCGATCCTCACTCCTTTCCGTTGGCATACAGCGGCCGCCTGGTGCGCGTCAGTGAGGATGCCGGGAGATCGCATCGAACGCAGCCCTGGAGGAACCTATGGTAGAACCACTCATGTGGCCGTATCCTATCCAGTACGGTGAATGCACCGAGGTCAGTGCAGATGTCCTCGTCCTAGGCGGCGGCCTGGCCGGATGCTATGCTGCCATCAGCGCGGCGCGGGCAGGGCTGGACGTCGTATTGGTCGACAAGAGCCATCCTATGCACAGCGGAGCCGCTGGCGCCGGGGTCGACCACTGGATGGATTGCCCGGCGAACCCTGCCAGCACGATCGATCCGGACGAGTACGCACGGTCACTGATCGAGGACTTTCGGGGTGGGTTCGACAATGGCATCGCGACCCATATCACGGCGCGAGACAGCTACGAGGTGCTCCTCGAACTGGAAGCGATGGGGGTCAAGGTCCGCGATACGGGCGATGAGTTCGAGGGCGCGGATTTCCGCGATGAGCAGACCAAGCTCCTGTACTCCTATGACTATGAGAACAGGCACTGCCTCCGGGTCTGGGGTACGGGCCTGAAGCCCGCGCTGTATAACGAGTGCAAGCGGCTGGGGGTCAGGATCTATGAGCGGACGATGGTCACCAGCCTGCTCACAGAGGACGCCAAGCCGGGCGGCAGGGTCGTAGGAGCGACCGGGGTGCATACGCGTACGGGAGCCTTTTACGTGTTCAAAGCCAAGGCATCGGTGCTTTCGATGGCTACGCCAGAGCGCATTTGGATCTATTCGACCGAATGGACAGGCCTGGTTGGCCGTGACGGCCCGCCCACCAATGCGGGGAACGGACACGCGATGGCCTGGCGCGCCGGCGCCGAGCTTGCGATGATGGAGAACTCGAGCCACGAGGAGTGGGGCGGCAGCACAGGGATCGGCAGCGTGATGTTTGGCAGTGGGACCTCCTTTGCATCCTGGCACCCTTGCACGATCGTGGACGCCAACGGCAAAGAGATCCCCTGGGTGGACAAGGACGGTGAGCCCGTGACGTCGATCTATGCCCGCTCTCACCCGACGCCGGATAAGGGCCTGTATGCCCTCATCTTGGGCGGCGGCGAGGGGGGCACCGTATCCATGCCGCACGTGGTCTTTGATCTGGACGAGCGGATCAAGCGAGGTGAGTTCGCCCTGCCCCTGTACGCGGATCTGCCCGGCATGCCCGCGCACGAGCGGCGAGCGATCTTTGGGCTGATGATCGGTCAGGAAGGCAAGACGTGGCCCGTCTATCGCAACCTGACCGAAGCCGGTTTCAACCCGGACCAGGATATGCTTCAGGTCTACCAGTTGGGCCCGGCACCTATCGGTTGGCGGAGGCTGCGCTATGGCGGCCTGATGCACGACTGGGACCTGCGGAGCAGCCTTGAGGGGTTATACGCGGCCGGTCAGCAGATCTATAATGGCTGCGGGGCATCCCACGCCTGCTCGACGGGCAGATGGGCGGGCGCCAGAGCAGCCGAGTATGCCACACGCGCCCGCGAACCGCGGATCGATCCAGACCAGGTGCGTCGCGAAAGGACGCGGGTCTATGCACTCGTTGAACGCAGTGCTGGCATAGACTGGAAAGAGCTGGAGTGCGGGATCGCGCAGGTGATGCAGAACTACTGTGGGGACACCAAGAACGAAGAACTGATGAACATCGGCCTTCGATCGCTCCGCGAGATCAAGGAGGCGGAGGCTGCCACGCTCTGCGCCCGGAACCCGCACGAGCTGATGCGCGCATTGGAGGTCCTGGACATTCTCACGTGCGCAGAGATCATCCTGCACAGCTCGCTGGCCCGCAAGGCAAGCTCCGCCTGGTTTGGGTTCGAGCGCCTCGACTACCCGCAGCGCGATCCGCCCGAATGGCTCAAGTGGGTGACCGTGAGACTGGAGAACGACCGGGTGCAGGTCGGTGGGCGCCCGCTCGACTACTACAATCCGCTGAGAGAGAACTATGAGAGGCACAGCCAGGGCGCTTAGGAGGCCACGATGACCAGACCAGAAGCTCTTGCCCTTCCCAACCTGGTGACTCCCAACCGGCCAGTGGTATTCGACGAGAACGCCTGCACCGGGTGCAATCGATGCGTGCAGGTCTGCATGAATGACATCCTGATCCCCAACCCGCAGAAGGGCGGGCCGCCGATCGTGCTCTACCCCGATGAATGCTACTATGGTGGCGTCTGCGTGATGGAGTGCCCTCACCGTGACGAGGGTGCGATCCGGCTAAACTGGCCGCTGATGCAGCGTATGCGCTGGAAGCGCAAGGAAACGGGAGAGCACTACCGGGTAGGGATGCCCGACCCACCCCCGCCAAACACAAAACCACCGGTCACCTAGAGCTGCTCTCGGGCAAGGTATTCATCTCGCTCCCCTTGGCCGGGCTACCTCGACACCTGCGCCAGCGTCCGACCCGAGAAGACCGAGGTCCTGCCTGGCCGCGACGCCGACGTCCGCGACCTGGTGTCCCGTGTGGAGGAGGTGTGCGGCCCGGATCAGCACCCGGTCATCGCCAGGCTGTCGCTCTCTACGACCGCGCACCAGGCTACCGAGAGCGATCAGGCGTCCACACAAAGGTGTCACTGCGAAGGTCTCGGAGCGCTTGCTCGATCTCTTCCCGTGTGTTCATGACAAAAGGCCCATAGCGAGCGATCGGCTCGTACAGCGGCTGGCCCGAGACGAGCAGAAATCGGACAGCGCCCTCATCCGCGCGGACCTCGACCAGATCTCCATCGTTCAAGACCGCCAGTGCCGACCCCCGGATGCGCTCGCCATCGTCGTCCGGGGTCACACCGAACCTCCCCTGGCCCTCGAAGGCGTAGGCAAAGGCATTGTGCCCCCTGGCGATCAGATGCCGAAAGACGCCGCCGGAAGCTATCGAGACATCCAGATAGGTACTGCCCCGCGAGGTGATGGAGGGAGAGGCGGTTCTAGGGGAAGGAGAAAGGTCGCTGGCTATGCGAACTTTGTGGCGGCCTCCACGGCCAGGCGCGTCCACACGTGCAGACGGTCGGGGTGTCCGGCCAACGTCTGAAGCTCGCGCAAGACGATCTGCACGTGACAGCCCCGCAGTGTGCGCATGCCCTCTTCCAGCTCGCGCCGGATGGTGCCCACGTCATCGGGAAAGACCACGTCGCTCGCCTTCTGCCGCCACATAATCACATAGTCCGTCCCCACACGGTCAACGACCCGGGCCAGGTCGGTCCACGCGCTGCAGACAAAGATCCGCAGGTTGGGGATCGAGAGCACGCCTTCCATCTTGTGCGTCAGGTTCTCACAGCAGCCATATCCCACCAGGCCGAACCGCTCGAGGATCGGGCGTTGGTAGTCCAGGTAGAAGGTCTCCCACATTCGGGGCGAGACCCCATCCAGCTCTTGGCTGTTGGTCATCGCCCACAGATTCTGACAGGTCAGCCTGCCATCCGCCGGCGGCGATCCCACAGGATCACTGCACGTCATCGGCCCCCTGTTGTTGGGGGTCAGCAGCCCTGCCGCCTCAACGTCGTCCATCCCCTGGAGGACAGCGTCGCGGAGGTAGGCCATCAATCGATGCACCAGATGTGGACTGGCAATCAGATCGATCATCAACTGCGACAGCCCACGCAGCTCCGCCGCGGGAGTACACAAGGTTGCCCCAAGCGGAGGATCGCAGACCTGCTCGACCGGAAGGATATCCCCCAACAGACCGTGCGCCCTGGACAAGGCTTCCTCCGTCTTGAGCGCATCGAACGAGAATCGAGGCAACACGAGCCGGCCAAAGTCACGCTCCTCCCTCAGCGGGGGATCGTAAGCCCAGGCCCCACCGACGCCGTCCGGGCGCCTCCGACGGACGTCCACGCCCCACACGTTCGGGGGATCGGGCACCAGCACAGCGTGCACGGGGTAACTGCCATCGACGGGCGAGTCATCCCCGATGTCGTGCTTGATCAACGTCCTGTGCAGGTCCCGCTCGATGGAACGCAGCCAGGGATCCTGGCAGGCGAGTGCCTCTTCCGGCAGGATCTCGGCCCACGCCCCCACCGGTCGGCACCACACAGGCGCGCGATCCGGTCTGCGCAGAGCGTTGACGTCCCGCCAGCGCTGGCGAATCCCCTCGTTTTCTGGACTGGCGGCGAGTTCGGCCTTCCGGCGCGCCAACTCACGTATGAGCGCGCGTTCCTTTTCCAGACGTGTCTCCATACGCCCTCCTCCCAAGTCAGGTGAACGGGTCTCTGGCGGCGTCAGGTAAGAGATCGTCGGCAGCCCGCGTCCAAGGGATCGAAAGGAAAGTGATGACCCTTGATCCCATCCTCCTCAAGCGAATCGTGCGCTCGGCGATCACGACTCGACCCGACGAGATCGGCTGTCGCGCCTGTGCAGAACAGCTAGCGTGCTTTGCCGAGGCGCACCTGGTCGGCAAGAACGCCGCTGAAGCCATGCCCCTGGTCCAGGACCACCTGGAGCGCTGCGATGACTGCCGCGAAGAGTTCGAGGCCCTCCTCACCGCGCTACGGGCGCTGGCCCTCTGAAGGCCGAGGACGGACGACAGGTCTCCGTTTTCCTCACGCTCACTCCGGGCAGCCCATCCACCCCAACGCACGCTGGTGGTCGGATCGAGGCAGCCCGGCGAGTGGGAGCCAGCTTTAGCCGATATGGTAGAGCCCAAGCGCCCTGAGGCCCACCGGGCCGCCGGACTGCAGGACGGTGAGTCGTGCTCCCTGCACCTTGACCGGAGGGAACGGACAGATCGCCTTGTGCCCGATGCTCTCCCCACCGAACACCACGATCGGGGTGCCGCGCGGAGATGAACCCGCTGGCCAGATCTCGATCGCGTACCGCTGCACGCGCTCGCCGCTCCGCAGGTCCTCCTCGACCACTGCGTGATCGATCAGCAACGGTTGGTCCGCCCAGAACGTCCACCTGTCTCCATCGCGATCAAACGCCTCCAGCTCCGCCAGCGGCACCCCAAACCGGCGCTCGAGCTCTCGTCCCAACTCGGCGAGCCGGCGCACATCCGCGTCTGGCAGGAGCCCTCGCCTGTCAGGTCCCACGTTCAGCAGCAGGTTGCATCCCCGCCCGACAGAGTAGTGGTACAGGCCGACCAATTCCTCCAGGCTCTTGATCGTGTCCTCATCACGGTCGCTGTAGAACCAGTTCCGAGCGCGCAGCCGACAGTCACATTCGGCAGGCAGCCAGCGCAGGCCCGAGCCCCCAAGGGCCTCAGCACTCTCTCTCCTCACGGAGAAAGGCACGGCATCCGCTGTGTTCCAGCAGGGAGAAGGAGCCAGCCCAGCCTCATTTCCCACCCAACGGTAGTCCGGATCGCCCATGTTGAACACGAGGACATCCGGCTGCAACTGCCGGACGCGGCCCGTGATGCGCGGCCAGTCGTACTCGCGCTCCTCGGAACCGCACCCGTCGAACCACAGGATGTCGATCTGGCCATAGTGAGTCAGCAGTTCGGTAAGCTGACCCACGAGGTAGTCATTGTACACCCGGGGATCGTCGTAGGGATAGTGCCAATCGGCCGGCGAGTAGTACAGTCCCGCATGCATCCCGTGACGGCGGCAGGCATCGACGAACTCGCCGACGACGTCGCCTCTCCCATCTTTCCACGGCGAGGAGGCCACCGAAAAGCCGGTGAGCCGGGTGGGCCAGTTGGCGAACCCATCGTGGTGCTTGGCGGTCAGCACGGCGTAGCGCATCCCTGCGCGCTTGGCCGCGTCCATCCACTGGTCGCAGTCCAGCGCCTCCGGGTTGAAGCGGCCCGAGGACATCGGTTTGCCGTCCCAGTCAACATAGCCCTCATAGAAGGTGCGGATGCCAAAGTGCAGGAACAGGCCGAACTCCCAGTCCTGGAACTCTAGCTGTCTCGGCGTTGGAATCGCGGTCAGCATGGGCAGTTTTTCCTTTTCTCATCCTCAGGGTGTCTGCGGGAACGACTCCATCTACTCGCATTGTACACGGATCCCCTACGAGGTGCAAGTGAATCCGTCGCAGGGCTTTCAAAGTAGAACTGGGCTCGAAAATCCACCCCAGCAACGCCGCACCCGGCGTTTAGCCAAATCGAGTTTTTCGCTCTCTTGCGTGATGCCTTGCCCCCTGCCTGAATCTCGCTGTGCTCCCCCTTCCCAAACCCTCGAACGGTCTCGCGCTGCTTCTCTGCCTCCTCGGAACTCACCTCCGGGCCTCCTCCTGAGTCGCGTGGTATCCCCACCCCCTGCTGCGTGCCTTTCTACTTTGTCTGATCCGCCCTTCTACGGGCTTCCGCAACTATCAACCCAGACTAGAACTCACTCCTCCCCAACTCATAGTGCTTGTTCTCTACTTTGAGCGCCTATCTAGTGTCCCGCTCGCTCCTTCTACTTTGAAAGCCCGCGGGGCGAAACAGACATTTGGAAAGGGTGCTTGCGATCCTTGTGCTTCGCGCCACAAGAAGGAGCCGAAATCTGCCCTCCACAAGGGGCCTCAAAATGCCTGGGGGCAGCAAACTCGATTTGACAGTTCGCTGCAAATCGGGTATAATGGTTCCTGTAGGATGAAGTGAGATCCCAAGTTGTTGTCTAAAGCATACACCTGGACTCCCAAGTCCAGGTGTATTTACGTTATGGGCAATTGCTTGAGAGCTCGCTCCATAAATCACTAGTGCATGTAAAAGAAGGAAGAGACAAGGAAATGAGTGACCGCGAAGTAGGTACCGTGAAGTGGTTCAATGGCTCGAAGGGCTACGGCTTTATCGCTCGAGAGGGCGCTGACGATGTGTTCGTTCACTTCAGCGCTATCCAGATCGAGGGATACAAGAACCTCGATGAGGGCCAGCGCGTCGAGTTCTCCGTCGAGCAGGGCCCCAAGGGACTACAGGCGACCAACGTCATCCCTCTGTAGACCAAAGACAGTACTGTGAGACAAGGCAGCCAATCGTTCGCTCGCCACGTTGCAGCGGGGATTGGCTGCTTCTCTATCCACTGCCATCTGGTGCCGCCAGCACATCTAGATCCCCACGTGTGAGCCCCCTCCCCTGGGAAACCGAAGCGGGGGCCGTCTGCCGTAGGGGCACCCCTCGTGCTATGCCAGGATGGTATGGGTGCCCAGTGATCCTGGGCAGCGACAAGCCCTTCCTCTACCCACTGTAATCCTTGTGAATCGCTTCGATCCCCCTCCCCTATGCTTGCGCAGGCAGAGAAGATTGGCTACAATACAGCGCGCGGACAGAGTGGCTCTGCTAGAGCTCACCCGCTGCCCGTGGCACAGTCGTCTGATCGCTCACACCACAGGAGGATCGCTTGTCCTTTCTGGCGCTTCTATATCTTGTCCTTGGCGTATGGCTGTCCGTCTATGGATTCAACGACCTCGTACTGATCTACCTGTACCTGAGACACGGGCGGCGTCGACCAACGTGCCCTTCCCTCAGCCAATATCCCGCTGTCACGGTGCAGGTTCCCGTCTACAATGAGAGATATGTCGTCCAGAGAGCGATCGACGCCATGGCTAACCTCGACTGGCCGCGGGATCGGCTCCAGATCCAGGTCGTCGATGATTCGACCGACGAGAGCGCGGACATCGCGCGCCGTCACATCGAGACACACCGCCGGCAAGGCATAGACATCACGCACGTCCAGCGGACAACGCGCACTGGCTTCAAGGCCGGCGCGCTGAACGAGGCAACGACCCGCGCGCGGGGAGCGTTCATCGCCATTTTCGACGCGGACTTTGTCCCGCCCCCTGGCTTTCTCAAGCAGACCGTTCCCCACCTGGTGGCCAGCCCCGATCTGGGCTTCGTGCAGGCGCGATGGGGGCACCTGAACGACACCTTTTCCACGTTTGCCTTGGCCCAGGCGATCGCGCTGGACGGGCATTTTGCAATCGAGCACACGGCCCGTGAGGGTGCTGGCTTGCTGACCAACTTTAGCGGCACTGGCGGCGTGTGGCGCAAGGCCTGCATAGAGCAGTGTGGCGGCTGGGATGCGGAGATGCTGACCGAGGACCTCGATCTCAGCTATCGTGCCCAGCTTGCAGGCTGGAAGGGCCTCACGCTCCCAGATGTCACTGCCCCGGCAGAGCTACCGGTGCAGATTGCCGTCTTCAAGCAGCAGCAGTTCCGTTGGGCCAAGGGAAACACACAGTGCCTGCTCAAGCACACGCCAGCGATCCTGCGTGGGCCGCTCTCCCTTTTCGCCCGCATACAGGCCATCCTCCATCTCAGCTACTACCTGGCTCACCCCTTGATGCTCGTGGTGATGCTGATCACACTGCCCTTGATCTGGTACGGCCTGCTTGGGCGTTGGACGCTGACCTTTCTCAGTCTGGCTACGGTGGGCCCTCCACTGCTCTACAGTCTGGCACAGCATGCCCTCTACCCGGACTGGATACGGCGCCTAAGGGCCCTGCCGGTTCTGGTCTGTATTGGAATGGGCCTGGCGCTCAACAGCACCACCGCCGTGATCGAAGCCGTTCTGGGGATCAGAAGTGCATTCCAGCGTACGCCCAAGTTCCGGATCGAGGGGAGGACGGGCAGTTGGCAGGGCCGCCCCTATGCGCCGTCCGCTGGAGCGCTTGTCCTGGGCGAGATCATGTTGACGATCTATGCTTTGCTCACCGTGTATGCCGCCCTGGCGAGGGACAACGCCCAGGCCATACCGTTTCTTTCTCTGTACGTGCTCGGCTTTGGATACGTGAGCATCGCCGGCATCGTCCAGTCCCGCATGGGTAGAAAGAGAGGTACACCTCGTTCTCCTCAGCGGTGATCCGCTGGCAGAACGCTGTGTCGGCAAAGCAAAAAGCCCGCGCAAGAAGTGATGCGCGGGCTAGCCCTTGGTTCGATCGCTCGGGACCTACTCTGCGACCGTAGCCTCCACGTCCACCACCTCGCCGGCGCGGGACTTGGGTGCCTCAAGCAAGGGAGGCTCCATATCGCCCGCCATCTTGCTTTGCCCTCGGAAGAAGCCGCCGTCGTCCAGGACAAAGGACTCGACAGAGATATTGCCCCACATGCGCCCCGTATCCAGGATCTCTAGCCGCTTCGCTGTCACGTCGCCCTGCACCGTGCCCTGGATCTGGACATTGTGCGCCGAAATGGTCGCCACAACCCTGGCCGTCTGCCCAACGACCAGGTTCCCTGCGATCTCGATCGTTCCCTCGAAATCCCCGTCGACCCGTACTCCCCCGCTGCTCCGAACGTCCCCCTTTGCGCTGGTATTCGGGCCCAGGATCGTCTCGATCTCGACGGCAGATTTCGCCACGGGTCGCGCCTGTGGCCGAGGCCGCTTGTCCCTCCCACTGAAGACCATCCGTATCCTCCTCAATAGTTGATTCCAGCCTGTGCTGTCCTGGCTCATTTGCCCTACCCCTGCTGTTGGTAGGCGCGTGCAATCGCCTGTTTCTCTTCATCGGTGAGCGTGTGAGGCGACTCCCACTTGTGCAGCGGCTTGGCATAGACCCGTGTGTTCTCCCGTGCGTGCAGACTAGAGATCACGACCCCGTCGCCACGTCCATCCACGATGGCCAGCGCAAAACTCTGGGCTCCGCCGGTGTTCCGAAAGGGATTGAAGCGGATCATGCCCATCCACTGCATGCTGTGCTTGAGCGTGCGATCCATCCGTCGCGTCTCGGATTCCAAGGCCGAGAAGGTCTCCAGCGCTTGCTGGACCTCTCCGACGTACACGTTCAGGGCCTGTTCGAGATTCTCACTCTCTGTACCCTGCATCAACCGACGGTACTGCACGATCATACGAGACAGGCGCACCTGCAGCACAACCACCCAGGCGATCACGCCGCAGAGCACTGCGGCCAACCCGATGACGACGTACCCCACTGCATAAGAGGGTATCATGGTTCACTCCTCAACCTTCACTCCGAACTTGGCCGCGTCCCCGGTGTGAGCGGGACAGCCCGTGGTGGCATCTGCATCAGCGTTGCCAGGCGTGTGCTAGCGATGACATAGAGCTCATTCTGCTCCTGCTGCCTTGCCTTGTCGGCACACTGCCGGAAGGCCGCGATCGCCTCCAGGGTCCGCGCCTGTCCCTCGTAAGCGCTTCCCAGCGACCAGTATGCCAAAGCCAACTGCTCGTCCAAAGCCACCGCCTCCAGAGCGTCCGCCTCGCTCTTGTCGAACTGGCCCAGGAGTGCATATCTCTGACTGCGCATCGACAAGGCAAGCGCCCTGTCACCGTACGATGCCTCGGCCCTGGCAAAGCTCTCGGCCGCTTCCCTGGGGCGTTCCAGTAGCTCGTACAGGATCCCGATCATCAAGCTGAGCTCGGGGTCCTCCGGCGCGAGCTCCAGCGCCCGTTGGAAGCTATCCAACGCCGCGACATAGTCGCCCTTCTGGAGCTGCGCTTCGGCGGCATAGACAAAGTCGTGCCGCAAACGCACCGCCTCTGGCGGACGCAGGTAACGCACATACAGCACAGCAAGGACCGCGAACAGGACCGCTGCTCCGGTCGCACTCCACAACCAACGACGGAACCGCCTTGCACGCTCAGCCGCCACGCGCCGGTCAAGATACCACCACCACTCTTCAATGGACGGTGTGTGTCTGGCCCTGAGCCGGTCCAGCCCTCCGCGCCGAGCCAGGGTTCGCACGATGAGTGGGGCCGCGTGGCTCACCAGACCATGGAGCGTCTGAAGCCGCGTCGTCTCGGCACGAAGATCAATCCCCAGGGAGTTGAGCCGTGAGTATCCCTCCAGCAGGCGATCTAGCAGGTAGAACAGCTCCAGCACGTCTTCAGCCTGGGCTCCCGGACGCATCTTGGCAGAGAGCAGCTCCGCGGCCCGGATCTCCTTCCGGAATTCGCTCGGGGTATAAGGCCCGATTTCCCCCAATGGTCGTACCCTCTCTGCCCGTCGATCGAAGAGCAGCCCAATCTGACAAGCCGCACGCGCAAAAGAGACACGCGCTCAGGGATGCCCTCCCTGACGCTTTGCCGCGGACCTCTTGGACGCATTCTTGGAGACAGAGAGGCTGGCTTTTGCCTCCGTCCGATACTCGTCATAGATGCGATCGCTGCCCCCTTTGACCTGCAGCCGCACCCGGTCCCGCTCACTCTCATCGTACGGAAACGCGCTCAAGAATTCCGAGATCACCGCTGAGGAAGTCTCTGACTTGGAGCGTCCTGCCTGGTAGCTGCGCCGTATCATCGCCCTCAAGTCTCGAATGTACTCAGACAGAGGCTGCGTGGCCTCCTTCCCGCACACCGGCCCGTGTCCCGGGACGATGGTCTCGACGGTCATCTTGCGCAGCGCCGTCAGCGCAGCCAACCACTGCTTCGTCTCAGCCTGGGTCATCGAAGGATGCACTTTGTTGAACACGACGTCTCCGGTGAACAGAACGCTTTCCTCTGGCACATAGACCATACACGAGCCCGGAGAATGTCCGCCTGCATACAGTGCGTGGACTTCGCGCGCGCCCTTGTAGAGGATCAGGCGCTCAGAGAAGGTGACCTCCGGCATGCGAACAGACCAGTCGCTGCCGCCGACGTCATCCCGAACCAGATCGTGGATCTGGCTCAGGACCTTCTCGTTGCTATAGACCTTCATCTTTTCCCAAGTCGCGTCGTGGGCGATCACCGGGACGTCCAGTATGTACGTGCTGACGGCGCGTTCCTGGTCATAGTCGGTTTGGATCAGCGCAATGATCGCCTGGTCCGTCACCGCCCGGATCTGGGCGAACCAGTGGTGAGCGCGGCTCGGGAGCTCGGGCACATCCACGCACACAACACCTGCGCCAGTGACAATGGCTCCCACGTTGCCGCTTGCGTAGCTGGTCTCAACGTATATCCCAGGCGCAACTATCTCCATCAGCCTTCCCTTCCCACATCGGCGTCCCTCAACTGCCCTACTGCGGCGTCCAGCGCCGGTTCCGCAGAGAGGTCCCCAGGCGCACCTCCCTGCGCAAACTGCGGCCCCCCCCCGCCTCGTCCTCCCACCGCCGCGCACGCCGCGCGCATCAAGCGGCCCATGTCGGCAGTCACTCCTTCGGCTCTGGCAAAGACGAATTGCGTGCGAGGTCGGCGTGTTGCCAAGAGTGCAACGACTCCCGCCCGCCCTGTCAAGCGACGAGCGGCTTCCTTTAGCCACGACACATCGCGCTCATCGAAAGCCAGCCTCACGATCGCCATCTCGCCGACCAATTCGGCCTCCGCGATCCAGTCCGCGGCCCGGGCGTGCAGCACTTCCATCTGCGCGGCAGCGAGCGCCTTGCGCAGGTCCTTTCCTTCCGCCGCTGCCCGGAGAACGGAGGGGATGATCTCATCCTCGCTGGTCGTCAAATGCGCCGCCAACTCCTGGGTGATCCACTGCTTGTGCGCATAGTCGGACAGGGCACGCCACCCGCACACGAAACTCACGCGCGTGATCGTCTTGCGGCGCTCGATGCGTGTGACCTTGATCGGCCCGACCTGTCCGCTGTTGCGTACGTGCGTTCCGCCGCAGGGCGACCAGTCGAATCCCTGGACATGCACGATGCGGATAGGGCCTTCGACCACGGGCATCTTGCGCAGAGGCAACGCGGCCAACTCGCTTTCGTCGACAAAGCGAGCGATGACTGGGCGGCTGTCCATCACGATCTCGTTGGATAGCCGCTCAACCGCCGAGAGCGGTTCGGACGTCAGAAACACGCGATCCAGATCCAGCGTCGAGAGATCCCCGCCCACGTGGAACCCTACCGTCTCCGCGTTGCACATCTGCGCGAACGCCTGGGAGAGAATATGTTGTCCTGTATGCTGCTGCATATGGTCGAACCGCCGGTCCCAGTCCACCATCCCCTGTACAGCAGGTCCGGACAGCGTGCCGTCCAGCACGTGGACGATCTCGCCATCCTCCGCGAGATGCACGTCCACAACAGGGATGCCATTCATGTCACCTGTATCGTTCGGCTGCCCGCCCGCCGTAGGGTAGAACGCGGTAGCATCCAGCACGACGGCAGGATGACCATCGATCTTGCGACTGGCGACCACGTTGGCCTCAAAGGCACACAGGTAGGGATCCTGATAGTATAGACGCTCTGTCACGGTAGGTCTCCGGAGGGATGATGCACACCGCTCAGCCCGAGGCACGCGTGATGAGCGGCCCAACTACGCCCAGATCGCGGACGATGTCATAGACCAGCCAAAGACTGATCCCCACGAACAGCACGGCCGTGATCAGCTTGACGCTCGCTGTGTATCGCTGGATCAGGCCGCCCAACTTTCGGGAACTGGTCCCCATGTACGACACCGCGAACACCACAATCAGGGGAACGATGAATGCCAGGCAGTACACGACCAGGGCCAACAGGGCCTGCCCGCGGTAGCCGGGCCTGCTCAACCCCAGGATGATCGGCACGTACACTTGCCCGGTACACGCCAGCTCGATAAAGGAGACGACGACCCCAGTCACAAACGATGCCGCGACGAATGCCTCTGCTCTCATACCTTGCCGGATGCTCCTGTTGATCCAACCACGCAGTTTGTCCGGCAGGCGCAAGGTCATATCCTTGACCTTTCCCTGGCGCGCCTTGCGGAAATCGGCGAAACTGAACACGGCCAGCACGAGGCAGAGCACGACCGTCACTCCGTTCAACACCACCCTCAGGATGGGGCCTACCCGGGCGATCAGCCCTGCCAGGATCTCGCGCAGCACCATCCCAAAGGCCAGGTATGACAGGAACACGGCCAGTGTGAACGCGGCGCCGGCCACCAGGATCTCGCGCCCCTTGCGCTCCAGAAACGAAAGGTAGGAAACGAAAAACACAAGGGTCGCGAACGCGCAGGGGTTAATCCCATCCGCCAGGCCGGGCAAGATCACCGCCCACCACGGCGGTGGGGGAGGAAGCTCCACCTCTGCTTCCCGGCATCCCTCCCACGTCGGCCCCACTCCGTCGTCGGCGTACCTCGACATGATCTCGATCAGCTTGTCGTACTGGATATCCGTGTCCACCAGGTAATCCGTTCCCACAAAGACCGCTGGCGCATCGTGACGCTGGGCCTCCGGTACATCCAGCTTTTCGGACAGACAGAGGTTGATCGAGACATCGTCAATGATGTTGAATTCGTGAATCTCCAGGTCAGGGTACCGATCCTGCAGATGCTCAAGGGCAATGGACACCCGATCACATTCGCTGCATCCGGTCTCGGCAAAGTAGGCCATGTGGATCGCCGGGCTGTTGCCAGGTGGCGTGACAGGCACCGTAGCCGGGGGCGCCTCCTCCGTCGCCGTCGGTTCAGCAGGGACAGAGGGCTCCGGCGAGGAAGGCGGCGTCGGCGGCGTAAACAACTGCTCTGCCCATTCGGGCAGACCTACACCACCAATCCCTATGGACCAGTCGATGGCCTGTCCAAGACGAGCGCGGATGTCCGCGCTCCCCAACATCAGAGAGTAGAGGCTGTACTCGTCTCCCATGAATACCACCGGGACCGCGCCCAGACCCCCACCGTCCGGCAGGCCCGCCAGCTTGCCCAGGTTGAGCAAGGCAAGGTAATTGGCCTCTTGGGAGATGTCATAGGCTTCCCAGCGCACTTGTTCCCCGTGCTTCTGCTGGATCGCGGGAAACACGTTCTCCTCGACGTCCCTGCAGTGTGGGCAGGTGGGGCTGTAAAAGAACATAAAGCGCACCGCGGGTTCCAGCGGTGCTCCTGGGCGGGGTACATCTGGATAGTCCACGCCTCCCTGCTCCAGATGGTGCTCGATCAACGACGGCAGTTGGTCTTGGATATCGGGCGTGCCGATCAAGTACTGATCGCCGATAAAGAGCGCCGGGATCGCCACCTCGTCTTCAGGGACCTGGTATTCCTTTTCACACGCCACCAGCCACTGATAGTTGCCGTCATTCGCGTTGATGTCTATCGCCTTGATCTGGAGCTGCTGGCCGTACTTCCTGTAGAGTTGAGGCAGCACCATGGTGCGTGTCTGGTGACATGCGGGACAGGTCGGCGAGTAGAACAGGTACCCTCTGACAACTAGACGTGCTTCCTGCGCCTGCGCCGGGAACGTCAGTACCAGAGTGAGGGTGAGGATCCATCCAGTGATTTGTCCTAGTCTGCGCATCGATGACTCTGGCTCTAACCTTTCTGACGTAAAGATGGGCCAACGCAGTCGCGCGTGCCCTCGGTGCGGGACGCCGTCCTGTAAGTGGCCCCCCCGCACCTGGACTATTATACTACACAAGGATCAGAAAGGAAAGCCCAAAGAGACCACCCTATGGCAAACCAATGTTGTGTGGTATAATGAGGTGGATTCGCTTCCAGCCTCGCGGGTTCACTGCCAGTCGGGCCTCGCTCACCCAGATGGTGGGCGCCAGACATAGGGCAACAGACCGAGGAGAAAGGACGGATATGGACACAGAACCAGGGGTCTTGGTCATAGATGACGAACTCGGCATCCGGGTAGGGTGCCAGAGGGCCCTGCAGAACCAGGGGTATCGCGTGGAAACGGCCGCGAGCGGCGAGGAAGGTCTGCAAAAGCTCCAGTCAGACAGCTATGACCTGGTCCTCTTGGATGTGATGATGCCTGGCATCAGCGGTCTGGACGTGCTCGATAGGATCTCACAGCTCGATCCGAGCTTGGTTTGTGTCGTGATCACCGGCTATGCAACGGTGGAACTCGCTGTGCAGGCCATCAAGAGGGGCGCCTATGATTTCATCACCAAGCCCTTTGACGCTGATACGTTGATCCTGACCGTCGAACAGGGACTGGAAAAACGCCAGCTCTCCAAGCAAGCCCAGCGGATGGCCGAGCTGGAAGCCGAGGCCGAAGACCTCGCCCGGCAGAAGAAAGAACTCGAGCGTCTCGACAAGATAAAGTCCACCTTTACCTTGATGGTAGCGCACGAGCTGCGTGCACCGGTAGCCGCTATCCAGAGCTACCTGCGCCTGATCCTGGACGGGTACATCCCGCCGGAGAAGCAGCACGAGTACCTGGCGAAAGCGGAGCGGCGCGCCCTGGCTCAGCTAGAATTGGTCAATGACCTGCTCGACCTGGCCCGCCTGCAGGACCCCGACGTCAAGACAAAGACCGAGCCCCTTCAGTTCGATCAGGTCCTGGAGGAGATCATGGACTCGATGGCCGGGCACGCAGCGGAAAAGGACATACACGTCGAGCATGCCGTTGAGTCCGGCCTGCCCGCCGTGGACATGACCCCTCAGCACGCCAGGCAGTTGTGGACCAACCTGATCAGCAACGCGGTCAAGTACACGCCCGATGGAGGCCGTGTCACCGTCTCCCTGTCCGAGCAGAACGGTTCCCTCGTCGGCACAGTTGCCGACACGGGCATCGGCATCGCCGAAAACGAGATCGGACTCGTTTTCGAAGAGTTCTACCGCTCCAAGGCAGCCAAGGCCCTCACCCGAATGGGCACGGGCCTGGGACTGTCCATCGTCAAGCGGATCGTCGAAACCTACCACGGGACGATCCGCGCCGAGTCGAAGGTAGGTCAGGGGACGTGCTTTACGTTCACCTTGCCTGTCGACCGCCCATCGGCTCCGCGACAGTGAAGGTGTGGGTGGGACAGGCGTGAAGGGAGAATGGAGACGCTTGCTCGCGCTCTTTGCCCTGGCAGCAAGCGTCCGCGTCCTCTACGTCTGGTCCACTCCCCTCCAATCCGCCATTGCCAGCGTGGACGCCTGGGGCTACCACCGGCTGGCCCTGAACCTGCAAGAGGGACGCGGATTCTCTCTGCGCTGGGAAGCCCCATTCGTGCCGGACAGCGTCCGCACCCCCCTGTATCCCCTCTTTCTATGGCTGGTCCGCAGGCTGCTTGGGCCGGAACCCCGGATGGCGGCCTTTGCGCAAGCCTTTCTCGACGCATGCACCACGCTGTGCGTGTGGCGGCTGGCGGCATCTCTCGGTGGCCGGCGGCCTGGGCGCATCGCTGCGCTCCTGTATGCACTCAACCCCTCTCAGGTTCGGTACACAAACGAGCTGCTGACCGAGACCCTCCTTTCCTTTCTGCTGGTGCTCTGCGTGTGTGCCCTCGCACGGTACCTGCGTTCGACACGTGCGTGCCTCGCCGCAGAACGGGTCGCGCCGGTGCCGGGATGCCCTGGGAACCGCATGGGCGCCCATGCCCGGTTCTCTGTCGAGACAGGCTGGCTTCTCCTGGCAGCCGCTGTTTCGGGCCTGGCCATTCTCTGCAAACCAAACGCACAGTACCTGCCTGTGATCTGGATGTTGGTGATCGTTCTGCGTCACGGGCGTGGGTGGCAGCGGGCATTGGCGCACGCAGCCGGGATGGCATGTGTCGTCGCCCTGATGCTGGTACCGTGGGTCGCCCGGAATCGCGCCGTCTTTGGCCGATCGTTCCTCTCCACCGCCTTTGAGGGCAATATCAGCCGCGTGAGCGCACCGGCCACTTTGGCTGCCCTGCGCGGGACATTCGTCTCGCCGTGGTCTGCAGAATGGGAAGCGCTCTTTGGCGAGCTCGTGTCTCAGGCCGCTGACCGCTTTCACTGGGACAAGCACTGGGACACGCTGGGGGCTCGTGATCTGGATGTCTATAACCACCAAGTGTACCTGGTCGCTCGCGAGGTGCTCTACCGCCACCCGCTCGCCTGGTTCAGGAGCCACGCGGGAGGCATCATGCGCTACCTGGAGCCGCGCATCTATCGGGTGCTTTACCACCAGTTCTCCGGGGGGGAATGGCCGCCTGACGTTCTGGAGGACGCGGTGATGCACGCCTGGCGTGAGATCGGGCGAGGCGACTGGGCCGGCGCGGGACAGGTCATCTCGCTGGAGAGGTGGTCCAGGCTCACCCCGCTCCAGCGGTTGTTCTGGTGGGGGACCCTTGCCGGCCAGGTGATCGGCCTTTCCATGGCCCTGCGTGGAGCGTGGAAGCTGCGCCACCAGCCACCGCTCGTCCTCCTTTTGCTCGGGACCACTGTCTACATGCTGTGGCTGCCGGGCCCAATCGCCTACGAGCGGTTCCGCGTGCCGGTGATGGGCCTGATCCTTGCCTTGGTCGGGGTCTCCTGCTCAGGACATCTGACGCGGCCCTTTCGCGCAGTACGAGGATCTGTTCCGCTCCTTCGAACTCGCCCGTACGTTCACAGATGGTGGATACGAGGTCATGATCTACCGAGTGACCGGTCAGTAGAGGGAGAGGCTCGCTCTTGCGTTGGCAAAGGGCCTATGCTATAATCGAGCCCTCACGAGGTCCAGGAGGCCGCGGGCCGCCAGACCAGGTGCGCAGATCGCCGATCTGCGCCAGAACCGAGATCGATCGCTACACACTCGAATGGAGGGGATGCGATGCGCATCGTGCTCACGGGGCACAAAGGCCAGTTGGGCAGAGCCCTTCACGCTGCGCTCGCAGACGACGTCGTTCTCGGCGTAGACCTGCCGGAACACGACATCACCGATCCGGGTGCGATTTCGCGGACGATTGTCGGCTTTGCTCCCGACATCGTGATACACACTGCGGCGCTGACAGACGTGGACTGCTGCGCTCGCGAGCCAGACCTGGCCCTGCAAGTCAACGGGTTGGGAACGCACAACCTGGCCTTGGCATGCTTGCGTTGCGACGCCGCGCTGCTGACGGTGAGCACAAACGAGGTCTTTGACGGCAAAAAGGGAGCGCCCTACTATGAGTACGAACGGCGCAACCCGGTCAATGCCTACGCCCGATCCAAGCTCGCGGGCGAGGTGTACACGCAGATGCACCTCTCGCGCTTTTACATCGTGCGACCCGCCTGGCTCTACGCGCGCGGGACGATCAACTTCCCATCCAAGATCATCCAGGCCGCCGACAGGCACGGCAAGCTGCGCGTCGTCTGCGATGAGATCAGCTCCCCCACCTACGCTCCCGACCTCGCCGACGCGATCAGCAAGCTCATCCGCACCGAGCACTATGGGATCTACCACTTTACCAATGAGGGATCCTGCTCACGATTCGAGTTCGCCCGCCAGATTCTCCAGCTCTCGGGCCGAGGCGAGGTGCCCGTCGAACCGATCACGTCAGACCAATGGCCGAGGCCAAGTACGCCCCCCTTGCACTGCGTGATCCGCAACTTTGCGGGCGCACAGCTCGGGATCACACTGCGCCACTGGAGTGAGGCGCTGAGAGCTTACTTTGGCGACGACTAGTCTGGTCTCAGTGATCATCCCTAACTGGAACGGCGCTGCCCATCTTCCTGCTTGCCTCGATGCCCTGCGTGGGCAGACATTCACCAGCTTTGAGACGATCGTGGTGGACAACGGTTCGCAGGATGGATCCTTGCCCTTGCTGTCCAGCCAGTACCCTGAAGTGCGGGTGACCGCCTTGCCACGCAATGTGGGCTTTGCTGGGGGGTGCAACGTCGGCTTGCAGGCAGCCACTGGGGACATCCTTGTCATCCTGAACAACGACACCGAGGCCGCTCCCGGATGGTTGGCCGAACTCATCGCGTCGCTGGAGCGCTGTCCTGAAGCAGGCATGGCCACGCCCAAGGTGCTGCTGTGGGATGATCGCACCCGCTTGCACACGACCGGCGACTATGTCCGCACCAATGGCATCCCCGACAGTCGCGGAGTGTGGGAACGCGACGAGGGACAGTTCGATCGCCAGCAGTACGTCTTTGGCGCATCGGGCGTTGGGCCAGCGTATCGGCGGGCTATGCTGGAGGATATCGGGCTCTACGATGCCGACTTTTTCAGCTACTGTGAAGACGTGGACCTGAGCTGGCGGGCGCAGTTGGCTGGCTATCGCTGTGTCTATGCGCCGCAATCGGTGCTCTATCACAAGGTCAGTGCCACGGGAAAAGGCGTGCTTCGCTCTTTCTACGTGGCACGCAACACCATCTGGGTGTTGGTCAAGAACGTGCCCTCTGGGCTGTGGCGCCGCCACCGAGTCGAGATCCTGGCTGCTCAGTGGCGGCGGTTCTATGAGGCTCTGCGCGCGTGGCGTGGCAAAGAGGCGAGAGCGACCCTGCGAGGTCAGCTCGCAGCTTGCGCAAGTCTGTCACATCTCGTGCGCAAGCGACGAGCGATCCAGGCAAACTGCCGTGTGGACCAGGCCTATCTCGAATCACTCCTGACGCCCTCCTGATCGGGCTCGCGGCGAACGCCGGCCTGCGGCCTGCAGGCCAGGAAAGGAGTTCGTGATGACAGAGCCACCGTTTCTGTCTGTGGTGATCCCAACCTGGCACGAAGAAAAGCATATCCGGGACACGCTTGAGACGGCCGCCACCTACCTGAGCAAGCAAGAATACACGTCAGAGATCATCGTGGTGGACGATGGAAGTACGGACAGAACGCCCGAGCTGGTCAAGACGTTCATCGGCCATCACATAGGCCGACCCGCCGTCCGGCTGATCGAGAACGACCACCGAGGAAAGGGATATGCCGTCCGGACCGGGATGCTGAGCGGCACAGGACGCTACATCCTCTTCATCGACGCAGACCTGGCGACGCCCATTTCCGAAGTGGGCAAAGTGATCGGTTCCCTGGAGGCGGGAAGCGACATCGCGATCGGAACGCGACAGGGCATCGGAGCTCAGCGCATCAACGAGCCATTCTACCGTCACCTGATGGGCCGCGCCTTCAACCTTCTGGTCCGCACAGCCCTGGGGGTCAGCTTTGAGGACACACAGTGTGGGTTCAAGGGCTTCCGCTGCGAAGTGGCGCACGACTTGTTTCATCGCGTCCGGCTGTACGGTGCCGACGCCGAGCGGATCACCGGGGAGGCGGTCACCGGGTTCGACGTAGAAGTGCTCTACCTCGCTCTTCAGCACGGCTACCAGATCGAAGAGATCCCGGTAAGATGGGAATATGGTTCAGAGAGCCGAGTCCACCCGCTGTCCGACTCGGCTCGAATGTTTGCCGACGTCATCAAGGTGCGCTGGATGGCAAGAAAGGGAGCCTACGATCAGGGTTGATCCTCGCCCTGGGGCACTTGCCCTCCTGAACCCTCGGCAGCTTCAGAGCTCTCGCCCGCATCCCCCTCTGCAAGATGGGCGAGCTCGATCCTGCGCACACGGTACAACGTGTCCTCCAGCAACCTGCGATTTGCCCCCAGCAGGTCCGCCACCAGGCCCAGGGTAAAGATCTGGAACCCGACGATCAACAAGATCGCAGCCAGGATCAAAGACTGGATATGCCCGGCACCGCTCTCAAAGAGCCAGAAGTAGACAAAACGCAGCCCAAGCAACATACCTGCCGCCAGCAAAGCCGCAGCGAGCAGGGTAAACGTCTTCAGCGGCTGGTAGATCATGTACAGCCGCAGCATGCTTGGGATCTGGCGGCGCAAGTAGTCGGGGACACCGGAGAACAGGCGGGATGGGCGAGTTGGGGGGTTGCTGCGCGTCGGGACGGTGACGATCGTGATCGGCTTGGTGCCGCTCTGAATGATTGTCTCCAGTGTGTACGTAAAGTCCGTGATGATGTTCAGACGAAGCGCAGCCTCGCGGTTATACGCCCGGAAGCCGCTGGTCACATCACCGACCTCGATCCCCGAGAGCATACTGACCATCCGGCTTCCCAGCCGCTGCAGCAGTCGCTTCAGTGGAGAGAAGTGAGGGACAGAGTCCACGCCGCGATTGCCGATCACCACATCGGCCTCGCCGCGCAGGATGGGCGCGATGAGGCATGGGATGTCCTCAGCGGGATACTGACCATCGGCATCCGTGTGGACGATAATGTCTGCCCCGAGCCTCAGGCACGCGCCCAGCCCCTCTGCAAAAGCCCGGGCCAGCCCGCGATGACTGCTGAAGCGGATGATGTGGTTCACGCCGCACTGGCGGGCCACCTCCGCCGTCCCATCGGTGCTTCCATCATCGATGATCAAGATCTCGATCTGGTCGATGCCGTCAAGTCGGCGTGGCAGGGAGGCTAGCGTGGCAGGAAGCGCTTGCGACTCATTGAGGCAGGGAATCTGAATGATAAGCTTGGGCATAGTTCATCCGGGACTGTTGGAAGCAAGGACACAGAGACCAGACAGATCGTGCACCGCCATCTTTTCTCCCGATCCCCCGTGCACGGGAGGGAGCAAAGGGATTATACTCTGATTCGCGGTTTCAATCAAGTGTCCGGACGATCGGGCTTTCAAAGTAGAACTGGGCTCGAAAATCAACCCCAGCAGCGCCGCACCCGGCGTTTAGCCAAATCGAGTTTTTCGCTCTCTTGCGTGATGCCTTGCCCCCTGCCTGAATCTCGCTCTGCTCCCCCCTTTCCAGACCCTCGAACGGTCTCGCGCTGCTTCTCTGCCTCCTCGGAACCCACCTCCGGGCCTCCTCCTGAGTTGCGTGGTATCCCCACCCCCTGCTGTGTGCCTTTCACTTCGTTTGATCCGCCCTTCTACGGGCTTCCGCAACTATCAACCCAGACTAGAACTCACTCCTCCCCAACTCATAGTGCTTGTTCTCTACTTTGAGCGCCTATCTGGTGTCCCGCTCGCTCCTTCTACTTCGAAAGCCCTCGCAAGCTCGACGTGGCCCTTCGCTCCGATCTCTCCCGTGGCGGGCTACTTGATCGCGGCGGGGACCTGTGCTATCATATGGGGCACATTCACTTCCAGGAAGGAGCCAAGACGCAATGCGTATCACCGCACTGGAGACCCTCTGCCTTTCCCGCCTTCACGAACCGGAACGCCAATGGATCACCTCTCGTTACCGCACGATCAAAGCCGACTGCGCGATCGTCGTCATCCACACCAACGGCGGCCTTCAGGGAATCGGCGAGGCCAGTGCCTACGGCCTACCCCTGCTGATCCGCGATTGGGTGGACTGGCTGGCACCCACGATCGTCGGCCAGGACCCCTGCGACCCCCGAATTGTCCCCCACCCCAACGGCCGCTCGCGAGCGCACGATGCCGCCGTAGCCGGTATCGATACGGCACTCTGGGACCTGAGGGCACAACTCGCGGGGAAGCGCGTCAGCGAGCTCCTGGCGGACAAGCCCTTGGACAGGGTGCGCCTGTACGCATCGGGAGGGTGTCGCTACGACTGGCGCGGTGACCCCGAGCAGGTGATCGAGGAGGCCCTCGACTATGCAGGGCTGGGCTTTACGGCATTCAAGTTCCGCATCGGCACGGAGTGGGCCTGGGATGGCGTCACCGTCGATCGATTCCTCGGGCTCGTCCGCGAGCTGGCCCAGGCAGCCGCCGGGCGGCTCGAGCTGATGCTGGACGGGAACTGTCGCCTCACCGAGGAACAGGCGACGTCAATCGCCAAAGAGCTAGACCGGTTGGGCTTCGCCTGGTTCGAGGAGCCGATTCCCCGCGATGACATCGACGGGTACGCCCGTCTCTGCGCAGCGGTTGACCTGCCGATCACCGGGGGCGAGACCTTTACCACGGTGGAGGAGTTCAGACCCTATCTGGAGAAGCGCGCGCTGGACATCGCCCAGCCAGATGCGGGTCTGTGCGGGATCACGGAGATCATGCGGATCGCCGAAGCAGCCTACCGCTACGGCGTCGACGTATGTCCCCATAGCTGGCACAATGGCCTGATGGCCACAGCACATGCGCACGTGGTGGCTGCGCTTCCCAACCCGCGGGTGCTCGAACTGTGCATGCACCAGGGACCGCTCCAGTGGGAGATCCTGGCCGAAAGGCCGCCGATCGAGGACGGCTGGTTGGCCCTCCCGCGCGGGCCAGGTCTCGGCGTCCGGCTGGCGCAGGACCTCGCGACCCGCTTCCCATACATTGAGGGCCATTACGCGGTCCAGGTCGTGCGCTAGGGCCGTCCGAGTCCGCGGGCTCGGACGGAAAAGCCATCACCGCTTGTCCGCTCAGGGCTTTTGGGGTACAATGGACAGCACCGCCGCCAGATCGGGGAAAGCCTGGCTATCTCGCTGCGCTGCGACGAGATGGCGGTGCCTGGACCGGGCATAGCCCTCTCGCTTTCCTGGCATCCAAAAGGTCCCTGTCATTCAGGGCCCCCACACACCCTCAGAGGAGGATAGATCGATGAAGGGAGTCATCTTGGCTGGTGGCTTAGGATCGCGCTTGCGGCCATTGACAAGCATCACGAACAAGCACCTCCTGCCCGTGTACAACAAGCCCATGATCTACTACCCCATCCAGATGCTGGTCGACGCGGGGATCAAGGACATCTTGATCGTGACCGGCGGGACCAGTGCGGGTGACTTTCTCCGCCTGATCGGCAACGGAGAAGAGTTCGGCCTCTCGCGGATACACTATGCCTACCAGAAGGGAGAGGGGGGGATCGCAGAAGCCCTCGGGTTGGCGCAGGATTTCGTGGGAGGGGACAAGATGATCGTGGCCCTCGGCGACAACATCCTCCAGAAGGGGATCCGGGATGCCGTGGAGGCCTTTGCCCGGCAGCAGCGGGGCAGCCGGATCTTTCTCAAGCGCGTCGACCACCCGTGGGAGTATGGGATCGCAGACTTCGAGGGGTCCAAGATCCTGCGCATCATTGAGAAGCCTCAAGACCCGCCGAGCGATTTGGCCGTGATTGGCGTCTACATGTATCCCACCGATGTCTTTGACATCATTGGACAGCTCGAGCGGTCGGCACGCGGAGAACTCGAGATCACCGATGTAAACAATGCCTACATCGAGCGTGGAGAGATGGAATACCAGATCATTGAGGGCTGGTGGCTGGACGCTGGGGAAAGCCACGAGGCCCTGCTCCAGGCGAATCTCATCGTCGCTCGCGAGGAGGGCGTCCAGATCTGACCCGCGGACGGCCCGCCGCTAGCAGAGAGAAGAGTGGAGGAAGGCGATGCGCTTTGGCGCTCGCGCGCACTCGCTCGAGGACGTCCTGTTCCTGATCCAGGCTAGTTTCGACTTTGTCGAGATCGACTGGAAGGAGCCTCAGGCCCTGCGCGCGCAGCTTCCGGAACTGGGCTCCTTTCGGGCCGATCACGGGATCACCTATCTGGCCCACGGCCCAAACGAGGGGTACCCGTTCAACGCAGACCAGATCGCCGCTGAGATGACTCCCGTGGTACACCAGCTTCTGGACATGGCTCCGGAGCTCGGGATCGCGCTCTACACACAGCACCTCTGGCTGGACCCCAGGTTCGTCAGCGCCGAGGTCATCGCCCACAAGTTGGACATCCTGGAGATGTGGTCCACGCACGCCGCTCGCGCTGGCGTCACCCTATGCATCGAGAACCTGAGCGAGCACGCAGATCACTTGGCCCCGGCCTTCCAGCGAGTGCCGGGGCTGGGCCTGACCCTCGACTTGGGGCACGGTGAGATCCTCTCGCAGCTCAATGCCTCCTTTGCCCTCATCGAGCGTTTTGCCGATCGCATCCGCCACGTACACCTACACGACAACTGTGGGGGCAGCACGGAAGGGGATGACCTGCACCTCCCCATCGGCGCAGGCCGCGTCGATTTCCCGGCCATTCTGGAAGCCCTGCGGGCCGCCGGGTACGATGCCGGGTACAGCTTTGAGATGGACCTCGAACACGTGCAGCAAAGCCGTGATGAGGTGCGTCGCATCTTGGACGGGCTGGTCAGCAGGGTCCCTAGCGCGTGATGGCGCGGCGGCCCAACAGGAGCACCCCGCGCATCGCAGAGATGTTTGCCCGGCGCTTGCAGGTACAGGAGCGCATGACCCAGCAGATCGCGGAATTCCTGGAAGAGACGCTGCACCCCAAGG
>JADHXD010000135.1 GCA_016783145.1 Anaerolineae bacterium | reverse complement strand
AAGGTGTGGGTGGCTCGCCAGGCACGATCGACCTGGCCCTGCACGTCGTCGGAGAGCCCTTTCACGATGTGTATCTGCCCGCGGTGCTGCACGACGCCCGGAGATAGGGAAGTGGCTCCGATCGACAAGAGCGGAGAAGCGTTCTTCTCCGCTCTTGTGGACCAGTCTGCCGTGCTGCAGCGTGACGGGGTGGACGCTGGCTACTCCTCGTGCCCGAGCAGTTTCATCGCTCTCCTGGCGACCGCCGGTCCGGTGTAACCGAACTTTTCCCACAGGACGTGGACCGGTGCCGATGCTCCGAAGCGATCGACGCTTACCACGTCTCCGGCAAGCCCCACGTAGCGCTCCCACCCCATACGGATCCCGGCCTCGACGGCCAGTCGGGCCGTGATCTCCGGCGGAAGCACGGTGTCCTTGTACGCCTGGGGCTGCCGTTCGAAAAGCTCCCAACTGGGCATGCTGACCACGCGGGCCTGGATGCCCAGTGCGGCCAACAGCTCGTGAGCGGCAAGGGCAACCTGGACCTCAGAGCCTGTGGCGATCAGGATCAGGTCGGGAGTGCCCTCCGTGTCGACCAGCACGTACGCTCCCTTGGCTAGCTCTCTCGCCGGGGGCAGCTTGCTGCGGTCCAGGATGTCGACGTTCTGCCGGGTCAGGACGAGCGCGACCGGACCATCGTGCGTGATGGCGATCCTCCAGGCCTCTACGGTCTCCGACGCGTCTGCTGGACGGATGACGACCAGGTTGGGGATAGCGCGCAAGGCGGCGATGTGCTCGACCGGCTGGTGCGTAGGGCCATCCTCGCCCAGGCCGATCGAGTCGTGGGTAAAGACATAGATCACGTGTGCGTTCATCAGCCCGGCAAGGCGCACCGCCGGGCGCAGGTAGTCGGAGAAGACCAGAAAGGTCCCGCCGTAGGGGATGAACCCGCCGTGGAGCGCCATGCCGTTCAGCATCGCGCCCATAGCGTGCTCGCGCACCCCAAATCGCAGGTTCCGGCCCTCAAACGCGCCCGTGTTGACGTCGCTGGAGCCAGCGATCAGCGTGTTGGTAGAACTTGCCAGGTCTGCAGATCCACCGACCAGCGCGGGCAGTTTGGGCGCGATGGCGTTGATCACCTGTCCGGAGGCGCGGCGGGTGGCGAGCTGCTTGCTGGCATCGGCGAATGCGGGCAAGTCGGCGTCCCACCCCTCAGGCAGGTCGCCCTGGATGCGCTGCTCGAACTCGGCGGCCAGTTCGGGATAGGCGCTTGCGTAGGACTCGAACCGGGCCCGCCACGCAGCCTCGGCGGCCTGGCCCTCCTTGACCGCCGCCCGCATGTGGGCCAGGGCCTCGTCCGGTACCAGGAAACGCGGCTCGAGGGGCCAGCCCAACTTGGCTTTCGCCCCATCCAGCTCCTGATCGCCAAGAGGTGAACCGTGTGAGGCCGCGCTGTCCTGCTTGGTTGGCGCGCCATAGCCGATGTGTGAGTGTACGCGGATCAGGGAGGGGCGTTCGCTCTCTGCCTGTGCGGCTCGGATGGCCTCGGCGATGGCGTCCAGGTCGTACCCGTCCACCTCCTGAACGAACCAGTTGTAGGCCCGAAACCGGGCGCCGACATCCTCGGTGAAAGACCAACTCGTGGGGCCAACGAGAGAGATCTTGTTGTCGTCATAGAGGTAAATGATCTCAGATAGGCCCAGGTGCCCGGCCAGCGACGCGGCTTCAGCGGCGACCCCCTCCATCAGATCGCCGTCACTGACGATGGCATAGACGTGATGGTCGACGACCGTGTGTCCGGGCTTGTTGTATCGCGCGGACAGGAGGCGAGTAGCGAGGGCCATCCCCACCCCGGTGGCAAAACCTTGCCCCAGCGGGCCGGTCGTCGTCTCGACGCCGGGCGCGCACCCGTACTCTGGGTGCCCGGGTGTCTTGCTCCCCCACTGCCGGAATCGCTTGATCTCTTCCATGGATAGGTCATATCCGGTGAGGTGCAGCAGACTGTAGAGGAGCATAGAACCGTGCCCAGCCGACAGGACAAAGCGATCCCGGTCTGGCCACGAGGGGTTGGTTGGGTTGTGCTTGAGGTACTGCGTCCACAGTACGTATGCTGCGTCCGCCATGCCCATGGGCATGCCCGGATGACCGCTGTTGGCCTTCTGTACCGCGTCGGCGGACAGAAAGCGGATGGTGTTGATGCAGAGCTGATCCAGGTCTCGAGTCATGTTCATCCTCCGTGGTAAACGAGCGCGTTCCAGCAGGAACCGGAAGGCACTCACCGGCAACGTCGGTGGAGCTTGGCGTCTCAGGCAAGGCGACAGGACCGTGGTTCGATCGGTGCTGTCGCCTTGCTCCCAGCACATTGTAAGGCAAACGGACCAAATGTGCAAATGGTTGACAGTTGCGCCCTCTCATCATATACTTAAAGATACAGAGATTCCACGGGCGCGCCCACGGTCGGACGCCAGGGAGAGCGCTCGACCGGGCAGTTCTGGGCCTACGATGCACGATCCGTATGAACTCCCCACAACCCAAGACCGATCTGTCAGAAGGGAGAAATCGATGTACTATCAGCAGCCTCCTCCAGCCTATCCTCCACAGCAATACGGGCCTCGGTACAGCGGATGCCTGAAATTCATCCTCTATGCGCTGTCCCTATCCCTTCCCATCGTCGGCATTATCGTTGCTCTGATCTTTATGTCCAAGGGGGACCCTGAAGCCAGCAGCCTGGGAAAGACGCGTCTCGCGATCTCGATCGTCTCCTTTGTCCTCATATGCTGCATCATCGGGATTGTGATGCTGGCCCCGGTTGTGATGCAGGCGCTCGAAGGGATGTAGTCGCGGGGGTGAATCGTGTCGAACCAAACGCTCGAACGGCTTCGCTTTTTGCCCGACGATCGCGTGGTGATCGTCCACGCCGACGACATCGGGATGTGCCACGCGGCCAACGTCGCGTTCTGGGAAGTGCAGTCCTTTGGCATCGTGACATGTGGTTCGGTGATGATGCCCTGTCCGTGGGTGCCCGAGATGGCGGCCTGGTGTCGCGCGCATCCCGAGGCCGATGTGGGCGTGCACATCACCCTGACCAGCGAATGGGACGACTATCGCTGGCGACCGCTCTCCACTGCCGATCCGAGGAGTGGCCTGATCGATGGAGAGGGGTCCATGTGGCGCTCGATCCCGGAGCTTTTCCGCCACATGGACGTAGACGCGGCTATCGCCGAGATGCGCGCGCAGATCGAACTTGCTCTGAGGTTGGGCATCGACGTGACCCACATCGATACCCATATGGGGTCTGCCCAACAGCCGCAACTGGCTGCGGCGTACATCCAGCTTGCCGTCGAGTACCGCATCCCCGCGATGCTCCCACGCTTGACTGAGGAACAGCTCTTGGTTTGGGGGCTCACACCGGAGAGGGCAGGGGCACTGCTGTCGATGATCGATAACCTGGCGGCGACCGGGTTCCCTGTGCTCGATGGCCTGTGTTCTGCAAGCGGGCAGGGAGATCCTCTGGAGGTGTATCGGCGTGCGTTCGATTCGGTGCCGGTGGGCATCACTCACTTGCTGCTGCATCCCTCGGTGCCCGGATACGACATCGAGGCCATCACCAAATCGGCGCCCAGCCGCATCGCTGACTATGAGACCTTTATGCGGCCCGAGTTGATGGAACATGTCGCGGGCGCAGGGATCCACTTGATCGGGTATCGCCGCCTGCGGGATTTGCTTGCGTAGCCGCTGGGCCGCGTGCGCCTCTGCTCACCGCGCGGGGGGAACGTGGCAGATCAGTCCCCGTAAAAGTGGATCTCGAGCATCTCGCACAGGCAGTGATAGAGGTGGACGTGCTGTTCCTGCACGCGATCCGTCTGTGTCGCTGGGGCACGGACGGCGATGTCGGCCAGCAGAGCCAGCCTGCCTCCTCCGTTTCCGGTTAGGGAGAGGACGGTGACTCCAAGCGCGCGGGCGACATGAGCGGCATAGCAGACGTTCTGGGCATCGCCGCTGGTGCTGATCCCCAACAGCGTATCCCCTGAGCGGGCCAAGACCAGCAGTTCCTGGGCGTAGCCAATGGCTGGTGCCGAGACATCGTTCTCCAGTGCGCTGCTCAGGCTGTGATTCAGGCCGAGCACGATCGCGCGCAGACCGCTTTCCAGGACCTGGCCGAGCATCGCGCCGTCAGGTCCCGCCTGGCCCAGCCTGGCCACCAGGTCGGGGCCGAGAGGGCGGGGGATGGTGTAGGATTTGAGCATCTCGCCGCTGATGTGCAGCGCGTCGGCAAAGCTGCCCCCATTGCCGCACAGGTACAGACAGCCCCCTCTCTCCTGCGAGGCAACGATGGCGTGATAGCCGGCAATCAAGGCCTCGGTGACAGGCGCAAGCTCCGGGTGAGCGGCAAGCATACCCTGGATCGGTTGGGCGGGGTAGTCTCCCGGCAACCGGCGGCTCTTGGCTGTGCTTGGGGAGGGCGGATCAGGCATGGTCTTTTGTCAGTCCAGCTTGTCCTGTAACGTGATGCCACGCTCGGCAAAGAGCTCAGACAGTGCGTTCAGGTGCTCGGTGTCGACCACGGCGAGCACTTTGTTCTCATCAGGCGCAAAGACGTGCAGGATCTCTCCGATCTCTGGTTCAGACAGCAGCTCTCGCAGGGTCTCCGAGTCGCGGATCTGGACCAGGGCGACCGTCTCCAGAGCGGCCGAACCGTAGTAGTGACCCCAGGCACGCACCTTGATCTCGACCCAGCGCGGGAGGGGACCGAGGTGGAGCGTCTGAAGCATGGAGAGGATGTCGTTGACGCTCATCCCCTGCTCTAGCGCTCTCTGGATCGCCGACTGGGTGAGCCAGTAGCGGCCTTGCTCGTCTTGCCCGGTAAAGAGGGCGAGCTGTTCGTAGAGATAGATGCTGGGTAGGGCGATGCTAAAGTGCAACTGCCCGGCCTTGTCAATGGTAAACGAAGGGCGCGCAGTATCCCTGGGGGATCGAGTCCTGGCCGGTGGGTATCCCATTGCTTGCAGGGCGAGGACTAGCTCCTCCGTTTCGCCCAGCCTGGAGGAAATGACTGCCACCGTCTCGCCAGGGCGCGTGGCCAGGTGTGGGCGTATGCTCGAGTCCTCCACAAGTCGATCGAGTAGATCGCCGTCCACGGCCTGGAGCAGAGCAGCACCTCGACGGATCGTGATCCGCTCGTGCAGTTCTTGCCACTCGTGCAACGTGCGCACCACGTTTTGTGGCAGAGGAGTGTCGCTCATCTTGCGCAGGGCGTCGATGATGCTGTCGGCGGTCCAGCCGTGTCGTTGAGCCCGGAACACAGACGTGCGCGTGATCTCGTACTTGATCGCTCTCTCGGCGCGGGTCCGCTCGGCGAACTCGTCCAACCTGGACAGGGTGAGGTCGCTGATCGGATCCAGGGCAAACAGCTCAAAGTTGGGTTGGACGACCACCCTTCCCTCTGTGTCCGGTATGTCTACCTCGGGCCCGACTCCAAGGACCCACGCTCCAACGGGTGTCAGGCGGTAGGCGAGGGCATTGCCCTCCGCATAGCCGATGTCTGCCAGTCCCATCCAGTACAGGGGTTCGAGCAGGATGGCGCGAATGAACCACGCTTCGACGCTCTCCCAACCCTCTTCCTCGTCCTGGAAGGGCGGAGAAAAGCTCCATCCCATCTCATTTCCATAGCTGATGTAGGGAGTAAAGCGCGGCGTATACCGCTCGTACGCTTGATAGTAATGGGACGTGCGTGGGCGGTAGTTGCGCGGAAACACAAAGTCATAGTCTGTCAGGCGGACCTCGCCAACCAAGTGCTGGACGAGCGTCCACTGTTCGGGTTGAGCGCGCTTCTGCTGCAGCTTGGCGATGTGATCGAGCACACGCGCTCTTGCGCGGGCGATCCCCGCAGGGGCTGGATCGACACGTGAACCGGCCCCTGCGATGGTAACGTGCGAAATGCTCAACGCCTCGTTCCAGAATGATCCGTCGCGCCAGCACTCGAACGTCTGCCGGATGCGCGATGCGGGCCTTTGAGCAAAGAACCTCGGATCTCTGACTGCCCTGATCTGGCTATCGTCCTGTTCCAACATGCCCAGGCCGGTCAAGAGAAGCCGCAAGAAGATCAGTCTGGGGTGATCTGGCTCACCCTTCTCCCCCAGGTCCTGCGGGTGGAGCAGTGCCTCATTGACCAGATGAAGGTCCCGCTTGTATAGGCGTCCCTGCTTGGTCAGCGTGAGCGGGTTGGCGCGAGCCGTGCTCCAGTAAAAGTAGAGGTCGCGCTGAAAGGCACGGGCCGAGCTTTCGTCCACGTGTGTGAGATCCTCCACCCTGTATACTTCTGGCTGCAAGGGGGGCGGCTCAGGGAGCAGAGAGCGCACCGGATCCGGAATGTACAGGCTTTGCACGTTGTCATAGTAAACCTTGGTGCGATTCGAGTAGTCCAATGTCACGATCCCCGTTCCGCATACAAGCCCGACGGCCATCAAACGTCCGAGAACGGCGCCAAAGCTCGTGCGCTGGTCGGCGCGCGTAAAGATGATAGATGAGTATGGAACGTGGTATCTGTACTTCTTTTTGCTCTCGGGCTCGACCAAGCCCTGGCGTAGAAGCAGTGATTGCAGGCGCCCCGTCTCAAGGCGATCCTCGACGTTCTGGAGCAGGGTCAGCGCCTTCCTCTCCCGCTCGCTGAGCAGCGAGAGTCCCTTTTCCACAGCCGCGGGCGTGAACAGGACCTCAGCAAGTGCCCGGACATAGTCCTGCTTTCGGGTTGTGTTTACGGGGACCATCAGCAGCCCGACCATGTCTTTCAGGATGCTAAAGTGATACTGGTCAAGCATCCTTCTCGCGATCGCAGTCGTAGACGTGCGGTCAGACGGCTTGGTTCGAACGTCGCTCATGGGCTATTCCACACGGGGAGTGTATCCTCGTTTCTCCATTTCCAGTACGAGCGTATCCACTGCCTCGAGCCGGATGGCGACCAGGCGTGGCGAGAACTGGTGCACAATAGCTTCGCATAGCGAGGTATTGACCATCAGCTCCTGCAGCGCATAGTCGTCGGTCATCTCGATGAGCGTGATGTCCTCGTAGATGTGGAGCTTGCCATAGTTGTGGCTCCAGGTGCGCATCTGGTCCTCCCAGGCGGCGGGGACGTCCTGTCCGGACCATTTGCTCAGCAAGGCGATGGATGTGTCGACGGCACGGCCCTGTTCCAGGGTCTCCAAGATGTGGTTGGCCGTGACGCGGTAGACAAATCGTTCCGGCGTTGCTTTCCCGAGCCTGCCGATGTTGCGAAGCAAGTCGTGAAGTTGCTCTGGTGCCCTGCCGGGGATCAGTGCGATCGTCATATCCTCCCTGAACTCGACCGTGTCGCGCACGTCCACCTGCTGTTCGTTGCCAGAGAGCGTTCTCCGTCTGCCGAGGGCGAATGAACCGGTAGGGGTGAGCCTGAATGCTGCTAGCTGGTCCCCTCGATACCCAAGGTCTACCAGTCCCAGCCACTGCAGAGGACCTGTGAGGGAAGTCAGGATGAATCTCCCATAGCTCTGCCGCCAGTCCTCAAAGGTCGTGCCGAACTGCTTCCTCGTTCTCGTCGACTCCAGCCACCACACCGCGCGATCCGAGAGCTTGTGGACGATGTCGGGGTTGATCTCGAATATGGCTTCCGTGAATCCGTTCAAGGAGACCCACCGGTTCTCCTCGAGCAGGGAGAGGAAGCGCAGCAAGGCGTATCTCCCTGCTCGCCACTCTTGGTACAGGTTGTTGGGCTTGTAGGTCGTGTACATGAGGCTGCGGCGCAGTCGTATCTCCTCGTTTGCGCGCAGGATGATATCCATCTCGCTCCACGCCGTGTTGACCATCCACGCAAACAAGATGACGCGCATCTGCGCGGGAGGGGGCAGGTTGAGCAGTTGCTGGAATCGGAGCTCGTGGGTGGCGATCGGATCCCCAGGATCCCCCGAGATGGCCTGGATGTGTTCGAGCAGTACGTACCAGAACTCACCCTCTGTCTCAGAGAGTCCTGTCTGTTTGGCCATCGTAGCACGATCGGCATTGTCGAGACGATAGTTCGCTGCGGGCACGGTCACGGCCTCGTTGATTGTGCCATAGTAGCTGCGCCTTCGCCGTGAGATCTCGTCAAGCTCAGGCGGCAGGTGGTCCCAGCCCATGAACTGGGGCCACTGATCCTCGGCCTGTTGGCGGGCAGGAGCCGGGGGTCGCCGTGGGTGCTGGGCGACGATGTAGCTCCAGACCGCGTACAGCTTTTGGATCCCCTTTCTGGCGTGGCCCTCTCGAACCTCAAGTTGATCGATCTCTTGTTCTGGAAAGGCCGGTACCAGGTCAGGGCGGGGGAGGAGACAGACCCGGACTGCCTGAGGCAGTACGTGGTACACGGTGCTCTGCTGCTTGAATGTGAGGAGCAGCCCTCGTTCGCTGAGGTCGACGATCTGACTGTGCAGCACGCTCCTGCGCAGGGACTTTTCCCGCCTGGACAAGCCGTCGATGATGCTTTCACCATCATAGCCGTAGCCCGGGGCCAGGGTCAGGTGCAAGTAGGTGAGCATTTCTTGCTGGACTTTGTCGAGGGCCAGGATCTCTGCCCGTGTGGCTTCCTGATCGCAGAGGAGGGTGGACAGTTCCTCGATGATCGGTTCCTTGCGGGTGCCATGGATGGTAAAGCCGCGCTTCTTGGCGATGGCGCGCAGTTCGTTGATCGTCTGGTAAGCCAGCATCTGGCGGTACTCGGACGGATAGTCGAGACTGGAGGCGGAGAGGCGGGAGAGAATGGAAGACTCGTCGTCGCCGTGCTCTCCGCCGACCACCTCGACAAAGCTCTCTCGGTCGCGCACCCAGGCTGTGAGGACCGCGCCGATGTGTGCACAGTGTTCGCTCTCCGTCTGTGGGCAGGTGCAAAACGCCCAGAGATCTCCGTCTTTGACAGAGATCTCGACGGTCTGGACATCCCCGTCGTCATCTTTGACCACGGCGTGCAGCGTGGCCCCCTCCACCCGCGCGTCAACCACCCCTTCCAGGTGGTATATCGACTCTCCGAGCTGCATCGCCCTGATCGACAGATACTGGGTGAGATCTGTCTCGGTGAGCGAATAGAGCACTTGGCGGTCGGTCTTGAAGGTCATCTGATCTGTCTGCAAGTGGTTACCTGGCGGTTGCCCGCTATCTTCCTGCGGTCAGATAGGGTAGGCGTTCCTCAGCCACCAATGCCAGAAGCGTGGGCTCATAGTCGGCAACTTCGGTATCGTACAAGATCTCATAGTGATACCCCTGCTCGGTCAGGAAGAGCTGTCGCTTGGCAGAGAAATCCTGCTCTCGAGTGTCTCTGCTGACCAGGGTGTAAAAGTGAGCGATCAGTCCATAGCGCTTGGGACGCAGGATCCGCCCCAACCGCTGGGCTTCTTCTTGTCGCGAGCCAAACGAGCCCGAGATCTGGATCGCCACGTTGACGTCAGGGAGATCGATCGAAAAGTTGCCCACCTTGCTGATGACCAATACGTTGATCTCTCCCTCGCGGAGCTGCTTGAAGAGCTGCTCTCGCCTTCTGACCGCTGTCCTGCCGGTGATCAAAGGGGCGCTGACCTCGGCAGCGACCCGCCTGAGCTGGTCGAGGTAGGTGCCGATGATCATCACCGAATCTTCCCGGTGCTTTTCCAGCAATGTCTTGAGGATATGCAGCTTGTCTGGGTTGTTGGCGGCGATGGTGATCTTTTCCCTGCTGTCTGCGATGGCATAGATCATCCTGTGGTCTTCGGGCATAGGGATGCGGATCTCGTGGCACTCGGCGGTGGCGATCCAGCCCTGTCTCTCCAGGTCTTTCCACGGCACATCGTATTTCTTGGGGCCGATGAGTGCAAAGACATCCTCTTCTTGTCCATCCTCCCGGACCAGCGTAGCCGTCAGACCCAGCCGCCGGCGGGCCTGGATCTCGGCCGTGATGCGAAAGACAGGCGCGGGCAACAGATGGACCTCGTCGTAGATGATTAGCCCCCAGTTGTGCTCGTTGAGCAGGCCAAAGTGAGGGAATGGCGCTCCTTTGCGCTTGCGATAGGTCAGGATTTGGTATGTGGCCACGGTGACCGGGCGGATCTCCTTGCTCTGCCCGGTGTATTCTCCGATATCCTCCTCGCGCAGATCGGTCTTGTCCAGTAGCTCAGCACGCCACTGACGGGCGGCGACCGTGGAAGGGGTGAGGATCAGCGTAGCGCACTGTGTCTTGGCCATCGCGGCCATGCCGACCATCGTCTTGCCTGCGCCGCACGGAAGCACGATCACTCCACTGCCACCATGCATCTGTCCACCCGCATAAAAGACATCTGCTGCTTCTTGCTGGTAGTGACGCAGCACAAAGGACTCTCCGCTGCGTGTGCGGGCCAGCAGCTGCAGGGGGAGTCCTGCGCCTTCGACATAGCCAGCCAGATCCTCAGCAGGGAATCCGAAGCGAATCAGTGCTTGCTTGATCTGGCCGCGCTGAGCCGGGTTCACTTTCAAGGTCGTGTCGTCGATCTGCTCAAGAACAAAAGACTGGAGTGTCTTGTGGTGGGCAACCTGCGCGATCAACGCCGGGTCATCGGAAACCAGGAACAAGGTCTGGCCCGTCCCATCGTCTGCACGTCCCGGCCGTGCGCGCACCAGCTTGAGCCTTCCGTAGCGGCTGATATAGTCGGCGATGTCCACTGTGACGTTGCTCGGCACGTCGTACTTGCTGTGGGCGTACAAAGCGGCAATGATGCTCTCCGCACTCATCCCGGCGGCAGCGGCGTTCCATAGGGAGAGGGGCGTGATGCGGTAGGTATGGATGTGTTCGGGGCTCTTCTCCAGCTCGGCAAAGCGCGCCAACATGTCACGAGCTTCCTGGTAGTGGTCATTGTTCACTTCCAGGAGAACGCTCTTGTCGCTCTGCACGATCATCGGGTTTTCAGGATTGTATGCCATTGGTCTGGTGGCCCTTGTGAGATACCTGCCTGATTCACAATAGTCCAGTATATCACAGAATGGGTTTTTCCGCCATACCTATTTATATTAGGTATGGCGGGCCGCAAGGCAGGAGGAAAACGAAAAACCGGTGCCCGCGAGGCATCGCGAGCACCGATCTCTGCCTGACCCAGCAGGCTGTGCCTTGGCGCGTGCGGGCCAGGCCCGTGATCAATCCCCAGGTGTCTGCTCCTCGATCATCGCGATGAATTCGTCCACCACCTGTGGATCGCACGTCACTCCCTTGCTCTTGCGCAGGTTCTCCAACGCGCACTCGACACTGTTCACCACGTTGTACGGGCGCTGGTTCGTCTGGGCGTCAAATGCGTCCGTCACACTGAACATCCGGGCTAGAAGGGGGATCCCGGATCCGGCAAGCCCGTCGGGGTATCCGCCCCCATTGTACCATTCGTGATGATGGCGGATGATCGGGAGGGCGTCCTGGAGAAAGTCGATGTGCCCCACGATCTGGCAGCCGATCTCGGGGTGCCCTCTCATGACGTCCATCTCCTCGTTGGTCAGGGGGCCGGGCTTCATCAGGATACGATCTTCGATGCCCAGTTTCCCGATGTCGTGCAAGAGTGCGCCGTACTCCATGGTCACCAGATCCTGTCCACTGAAGCCCATCCTGGCAGCCAGGCGCACGGCCAGTCGAGCTACACGTCGGCAGTGGCCGGGTGCGCTCTGATCGCGCACGTCCAGTGCGGCCTCCAGCGCCTTGACCGTGGCCTGGTAAGTCGAGAGCACGCGGTCCAGCATGCTGCCAAGTCGCTCAGACTGCGAGTCTATCGTGCGGGTTTGCTCGCTGACGCGCCGCTCCAGGAGCTGGCGGATCTGGTGCTGCTCACGAAGCAGGTCGCTGCGCTCCAGCGCGCGCTCGATGCGCATAATGAGTTGTGGAGTGCGGTAGGGCTTGACGACATAGTCACTTGCGCCTTCGCGCATAGCCTGGGTAGCTGTCTCTGCGTCACCCAGGGCGGTCAGCATCAGGACGGCGAGATGGGGGTACCCTTTTTGGATCTCTGTGAGCAGGGCGAGGCCATCTGGGTCGGGCATAGAGATGTCCAAGATCGCCAGATCATAGTGCCTGGCGGCAAGCATCTCCATAACCTGGGTGCTGTCGTTCGTGGCGTCGGCGTGGAACCCATGCAAGCCAAGTTCCGCGGTGAGTACCTCGGTGATCCAGGGCTCGTCGTCCACAACGAGGACGCGTTCGGTTCGCGACAGAGAGGGTGCTTTGCTCATCGGATTCGCTGTTTCCTCCCGGGGAGTCAGGTGGAAAGGGGTTACCTTTCGTATAGCTGAGTCATTTCTGCAAGTTGAGCCGCGACCTGGTCTGACAGCGCACCGGGCGGACACCGCCACCTCCAGTTGTCGCCCACCGTGCCTGGTTGGTTCATCCGCGCTTCGCTGCCCAGTCCCAGGATGTCCTGAAAGGGAATGATCGCCCAATCGGCAACGGAAGCCATCGCCGCGCGGATGAGTGCCCAGTGAAACGCCTGCGCGTCGCAGCCCAGATAGGAGATCGCTTTCTGCCGATCCCCAGCGGCACAGCGGTTGAACCAGCCCAACGCCGTGTCGTTGTCGTGGGTTCCGGTATAGACCACAAAGTCGCGTGTGTAGTTGTGAGGAAGAAAGGGGTTCCGCTCATAGTCGCCGAATGAGGCGTGTAACGCTTCTGTGTCAAATGCGAACTGCAGGATTTTCATCCCCGGAAAGCCAAACCGCTCTCGCAGCTCAATGACTTGGGGAGTGATCACGCCCAGGTCTTCGGCGATGATGGGCAGTCTGCCCATCTTGCCCTCAATGGCCTCAAAGATCTCTGCTCCGGGCCCGGGTACCCAACGCCCCCGAAACGCCGTTGGCTCTGCGGCGGGGATCTCCCAGTACGCCACGAAACCGCGAAAGTGGTCGATGCGCACAACATCGACCAGGGCCAGCACAGCATTGAGGCGCGCGATCCACCACGCGTAGCCGCGCTCGGCCATCCGATCCCACCGGTAGAGCGGGTTGCCCCACCGCTGTCCCGTCTCACTAAAGTAATCCGGCGGCACGCCGGAAACGAACGTGGCTCGGCCACGCTCATCTATGCAGAAAAGATCGGGGTGGGCCCACACGTCCGCGCTGTCGTGAGCAACAAAGATCGGCACGTCTCCCACGATCTGGATGCCGCGTTCGTTGGCATAACGCTTGACCGCATGCCACTGCTGGGCAAAGAAGAATTGCAGCACCTGGACGGTCTGGCACTGCGTGGCAAGTGAGCGCTGCCAGTGATCGAGGGCTCGGGGGTGGCGCAGGGCGATGTCGGCATCCCATTCGTGCCAGATGACACGTCCGAAATGCTCCTTGAGCGCCGAAAAGAGGGCAAAGCCCTGCAGCCAGGCCGCGTTACCCTCACAGAACTGCTCGTAGGCCGCACGCCGTTCAGGCGAAGCGCACGAAGCGAAATTCGCCGCTGCCCGGTAGAGGAGGGGCATCTTGAAATCGATCACGGCCCCATAGTCCACCTGGCGATCGGGAAAGTCGGGAGCGTCTGCCAGATCTGACCTGGAGAGTTCCCCACTCTCCACCAGTTTTTCGAGGCTGATCAGCAGGGGGTTTCCCGCGAACGCCGACAGGCAAGCGTAGGGCGAATCGGCGAACCCCGTGGGGCCAAGGGGCAGGACCTGCCAGAGTCTCTGGCCGCTCTGGGCCAGAAAGTCGATCCATCTGTAGGCTGGGTCCCCAAGCTCACCGATCCCAAAGCGGCCTGGAAGCGACGTCGGGTGCAGCAAGATTCCGCTTGAGCGGGTCCACCCCATAGAGACCTCCCGTGAGCGCGAGTGCCGCGCACAGAGCGTAGGTCACATTGTAGAGCATTTGCAGGGGGCTGTCAAACGAGATCGGAGACAGGCAGAGGCGCGGACCATGGGCGTGGCGCCCGGCACCTTGTCGTCAGGCACATCATCTGGGGGCAAACCGTCAGTGGCGGGTCCCTGGATCGCGCCCATGGGTCTCGGAGACCGTGCTCCTGGGGGCGGCGCAGGACAGGTTCACTTGATCACAGGTATGCCAGAGTGAACAGAGGATGAGACGT
>JADHXD010000134.1 GCA_016783145.1 Anaerolineae bacterium | reverse complement strand
GAAGGTTTTTCCGGGCGGGTGGTCTCAGAACAGCCGTTTTTCGTTTGAAAACCGGGCAAAACCTATGGTTTCAGGCCATTTTGCTCCTCCGCGCACAATGCGTCCGGCAAAAGTGTCAATCTAACTTGAACCATGCCGTGTTTTTGGTGAACGACTTTGGAAATGAACGAATGGTTGCTCGCGGGGCAGACCAGTCGTTGCATTCGGAATTCGTAGTTGCGTGGGATAGGGAACACGACCGCGAATCTGAAACACTTGCGCCTGCGCGCAGTGCAGGTGAGGGGCGAATGGACACTCGTGGGGCACACCATTCGCGGGACAGGCTTCGCAGGGGGAAAGGGCCAGGGCACGGTGAGTTGGAGGAGAAGATGAAGATCACGGCGGTGAAGGTGTTCGAGGTGGAGGGCGCGCCCCGCAGCGGGCAGGCGCTGTACGAGATCCCGCGAGGTGGGTTGGCGCCTTACGAGGTGACCCCGCACCGGCAGGTGTTTACCGAGGTCGAGACGGATGCCGGGATCAGCGGCCTGTGCTGCGGCGGTTCGGCGGAGGTCGGGGCACTGGGGCGGAGCCTGATCGGCGAGGACCCGGTGCGCGTGGAGCATATCTGGGAGCGCCTCTACTCACAGTCGTACAATCGAGCCCGGAACCTGGGCAGCCTGTCGGTGCTGGACGTGGCCCTGTGGGACCTGATCGGCAAGGCACGCGGCGAGCCCGTGTACCGCCTGCTGGGCGGGCCGTGCCGGGAGCGGATCCGGGCCTATGCGGCGATGCTGGGCTTTTCCACCGAGCCAGAAGCGGCCGCGGAGCGGTCGCTGGAGCAGGTGGAGAAGGGGTACACGGCGCTCAAGTGGTACCTGCCGTGCGGGGAGGGGGATGGTGAGGAGGGGCTGGCGCGCAACGTGGCCCTGATTCGCGCGGTGCGCGAGGCCGTGGGGGAGGAGATCGACCTGATGGTGGACTGTATCCTCTCCGGCTCGTCGGGGAACTCGCTCCTGTACGCGATCAAGCTGGCGCGACGGCTGGAGCCGTACGGGCCAACGTGGCTCGAGGAGCCGCTGAACCCGGAGGATTTGGAGGCGTACGTGAAGCTGTCGCGGGCGACGTCGATCCCGCTGGCGTTCGGGGAGCGGCTGTACACGCGCTGGCAGTTCAAGCAGGTGCTGGAGAGCGGAGCGGCGACGGTGATCCAGCCTGAGCCGCTGGCCACCGGGGGCCTGACGGAGATGCGTAGGATCGCGGCCCTGGCGGCCACGTATGGCGTGCCGCTGATCCCTCATGCCAACGAGAGCTGCCGGAGTGCGATCCACCTGTTGTTCGCCCACCCGAACCGGATCTGCCCGCTGGCCGAGTGGGGGGTCAAGATCAATCACAACGTGCAGGCCTTTTGCCGGGATTTTTACGAGCCGGTGAACGGTTATTTCGAGCTGCCGCCGGGCCCGGGGTGTGGCTATGAGCTGGACGTGGAGAAGGTGGTGCGTCGCAGGGAGTTGGTGGGGTGAGGGAGAGGCCCCCACCCCAGCCCTCCCCCGCGGCGGACCGCCGGGGAGGGAGAGGCCCCCACCCCAGCCCGCCCCCGCGGCAGACCGCAGGGGAGGGAGAGGCCCCCACCCCAGCCCTCCCCCGCGGCGGACCGCAGGGGAGGGAGAGGCCCCCACCCCAGCCCTCCCCCGCGGCGGACCGCAGGGGAGGGAGAGCGAGGTTTGACAAAGCCTGTTTTCTGTACTATACTGTACTCATTCCTCAATGGCAGGACTTGTGCAGGTCCGCACCAAAGGTGCCAGGCACTTGCAGATGATGGTTATCTTGTTCTGTCCATTTGCTCAAAGTGTCATCTGGGCCCCGGTCCAAACCATATTCGAAGTGCCTGGCACCTCAGATTGGCTATCGAGGTCGCTAGCTGGTTCAACTATACGTCTCATTGTCGCAGGAGGTGGGCGCGCGGTTCATTCAGGTATATAGCTGGGTGAGTTAGCGGCCCTTTCTTGCGTTATCGCCCGCGCCTCGAAAGGAGGAGAGCCTTGAGCACGGTTGCCGAACGTCGCAGAGTGCCAGCGACGGGTAAGCTGGATGTCGGTCGCATCCTCAGGACGATCCGGTCCAGCTACTACGTCCGCCAGGTCTCCAAGGCCCTGTTCACCGTCTTTTTCGTGACCTCGCTGATCTTTTTCCTCGTGCGGCTGATGCCGATGAACCCCATTGAAAAGTACGTCCAGGACCTGGTGATCAACGAGGGGCGGAGCCGGCAGGAGGCCCTGGACGAAGCGAGAGCGATCTTTGCTATCGACCTCGATCAGCCGGTGTACATCCAGTACTGGGACTACCTGACCAAACTGGCAAAGGGCGACATGGGTATGTCTCTGCTCGCTCGCGGCACGCCGGTGGCAGCCATTATCAAGACCGTTCTTCCCTGGACGGTCTTTAGCGTTGGGGTGGGGTTGACGATCAGTTTCGCCATCGGCATCTCCCTGGGGACGGTGATCGCCTACCGGCGCGAAACGGTCCTGGACCCGGTCGTGTCTGGCGTATCCTCGATCTTGAGCGCCATCCCCAACTACTTGCTGGCGATCCTGATCATCGTCATCCTGGGCGTGCAGATCAAGATCAACGGCAAGGCGCTGGTGCCCATCCACCAGATGCGGGGAGCGTACACACCGGGCATCCAGATCGGCTTGACCTGGGAGTTTATCAAGGACGTCTTTTTCCACGCTGCGCTGCCCATTGTGACCTATATCCTGTCGACGGCTGGGGGGTGGACGCTGGCGATGAAGAGCAACACGATCAACATCCTGGGCGAGGACTATGTCACTGTCGCCCGAGCTCGCGGGCTTTCCGATGGCCGGATCACGACCGCCTATGTGGGACGCAACGCACTGCTTCCCCTGGTCAGCGGCCTGGCGATCAGCATCGGGTTTGCCATTGGCGGCTCGACGCTGATCGAGACCTATTTCGTGTATCCGGGCATCGGCAAGCGGCTGGGAGCCGCCGTGACGAATAGAGACTATCCGGTGATGCAGGGCGTGTTCTTGATGATCACCTTTGTGGTCATCTTTTCCAATCTGCTCGCCGATTTTCTGTACAGCGCGCTGGATCCGCGCATCCGGATCGGGGGAGGAGGGTCGTAGACCATGTCAGAGGATGCGGTACGAAGCACAACAGTATACCAGCGCACAGGCCAAGACATAGTCCTCGGATTCCTGAAGGGGATCGCTGACTTTTTCAAGCTGATGGCCCACAACCGCGTGGGATTCATCGGCTTTATCATCGTGGTCCTGTACTTTGCGGCGGTGTTTCTCGGCCCGGTGTTCATCCCGCTGGATGACCAGACCAAGGTGGACCGGATCTTTGAGCCGGCTTCGTGGCAACACCCGCTGGGCATGGACCACCAGGGGCGCGATGTCTTTTCCCAGGTGGTGAACGGAGGGCGAGATATTCTAATCACTGCTCTGTTGACCGCTTTGTTCTCGACCGCGATCGGCATCACGCTGGGCGCACTGTCGGCCGTCGCGGGAGGAGGGATAGACAATTTCCTGGTCATGTTTTCGGACGTATTCCTGGCCGTTCCGCGCTTTCCGCTCCTGGTCGTGCTGGCCGGGATGATCCGGGTGGACAGCATGGCCGCGCTCTCGCTGATCCTGGCCTTGCTCTCCTGGCCGGGGTTGTACCGCGCCGTCCGGGCACAAGTGCTTTCTCTGCGCGAGCGGGACTATGTCGAGGCGGCAGTGACCCTTGACCTGGGTACCGGGCACATCATATTCAAGGAAATCCTGCCCAATATGATGAGCTACATCGCCATCAGTTTTGCCTTTGCGATGACGGGAGCGATCTATGCGCAGACGGGCCTGGTCTTCCTGGGCCTGGTCCCGTTCTCGAGCAGCAACTGGGGGGTGATGATCAGCATCGCCTGGACGCGGGGTGCCATCTTTTACAGGGAGGCGGCGATGTACATCCTGGCCCCGGTGTTCGCCATCGCCCTTTTCCAGTTGGCGATGGTGTGGATGACGCGTTCCCTGGAAGAGGTATTCAACCCCAGACTGCGAACTCGGGTGTGAACGTAGCTCTGTAGCCGGTCAGACAAGGTATCGTAAGGGCTTGGACATGGATGACGCAGTGGTTAGAAAACTACCCTGGTGCAGGGGGCGCGTGGAAGAGGCGCTGCTCTCTGTGCGCAACATGCACATCGAGTACCAAGCCGAGCGCGGGCAGGTCAAGGCTGTGCGCGGCGTGGACTTTGACATTGTCCCGGGCGAGAACCTCTCGCTGATCGGGGAAAGCGGGTCGGGTAAGACGACCCTAGGTCTGGGACTGATCCGGCTGCTGGTCAAGACGGCGACGATCAGGCAGGGCCAGATCGTCTACCGGCGCGACGGCGTCGAGCGTGACGTGCTGGCCATGGATGAAGACGAAGTGCGTCACTTTCGCTGGCAGGAGTGCGCGATGGTCTTCCAGTCGGCGCTGAGCGCCTTCAACCCCGTGCTGCGCATCCGCGACCAGATGCACGAGACGGTCAAGGCCCACCGCCCGACGACGCGCTCGGAGGTGGACAACATCGCTCGCTCGCTGCTGACCCGAGTGCAGCTCGAACCGGACCGTGTGCTCCGCTCCTACCCGCACGAACTGAGCGGCGGCATGCGGCAGCGGGTGCTGATCGCCATGTCCCTGCTGCTTAACCCGCCGATCGTGATCCTCGACGAGCCGACCACGGCACTGGACATCCTCACCCAGCGGACGATCATCGACCTGCTGCGCGCCCTGCAGAACGACATGCAGTTCGCGATGATGTTTATCTCGCACGACCTGTCCCTGGCCGCCGAACTGGCGGATCATGTCGCCACCATGTACGCAGGTAGGATCGTAGAGTACGGTACGGTCAACCAGATCTTTTACGAGCCCAGGCATCCCTATACGCTGGGACTGATCAAGGCCGTGCCCACGGTGACCGGGGGGTTCGAAGATCTGACCTCGATCGCCGGCACGCCCCCCGATCTGATCGACCTGCCGACGGGGTGCAAGTTCCACATTCGCTGCCCCTTTGGCACAGAGAAATGCGCGCGTGAAGAACCCGACCTCATTCACATTGGCCCCGAACACGCCGCCGCGTGCTACCACTGGGAAGAAGTGGAGCGGCAGTCAGACGTGCCCTGGGACGAGATCAGACCTGCACGGGGAGGGGATGCATGAGCGCAGCGCTGATCGAGGTCCGTGATCTGGGCCGTTCCTTTGGCACGCGAAAGCGGAGAATCTGGGCTGTGGACGGTGTCTCGTTCCGCGTGCCCGAACGGGATATCCTGTGCCTGGTCGGCGAGAGCGGGTGCGGCAAGACGACGACCGGCAAGGTCATCGCCGGGCTGCTCAGGCCATCAGAAGGTGAGGTCTTGTTCGAAGGCCAGGACATCTGGGCGATGGACAAGCAGGCGTTCAAGCGCTACCGCACGGCCGTGCAGTTGATCCACCAGGATCCGTACGCTTCGCTGAACCCGATGCAGCGCATCTATGACGTGATCACCGCCCCGTTGTTCCGGCACAACCTGGTGTCCAGCCGCGCCCACGCCTGGGAGCGCTGCATCGAGCTGTTCAACATCGTGGGCCTGACCCCGCCCGAGGACCTGCTGAGAAAGCACCCGCACGAATTGAGCGGCGGGCAGCGGCAGCGGGTGTCGGTGGCCCGGGCGCTGACCGTGAACCCCAGTTTTATCGTCGCCGACGAGGCGGTGTCTATGGTCGACGTCTCGATCCGGGTGAGTTTGCTGACCATGCTCGGGCGGCTGCGGAACGAGTTCGGGCTGACCTTTCTGTTCATCACCCACGACCTGGCCCTGGCCAAGTACTTTGCCTGGGAGGGACGGATCGCGGTGATGTACGTGGGGAGCATGGTCGAGGTGGCCGATACGCCGCGGCTGGTCAACGAGCCGCTGCACCCGTACACGCAGGCCCTGCTCTCGGCGGTGCCCGAGGCGGATCCCGAGCTCACCCGGAACAAGCAGCGCGTGCCCCTGCGCAGCCAGGATATCCCCAGCCTGCTGGATCTGCCCCCGGGATGCCGGTTCCACCCGCGCTGCCCGCGCTACGTGGAGGGGTGGTGCGATGTCGAACGCCCCGCACTCTATGACACGGGAGATGGACGCCAGGTGTCCTGTCACGTGGTTGCCCGGGAGATGGGCCTCGTATGATCGGTCCACAGCTTGGGCGTGCTGCGTTTCGCATCGCCTTTATGATGGTTTCGGTGTCGGCGGTCCTGATCTTGGTCGTGACGCCTGGGACCGCCGAGTTTTGGATATCGGTGCTCACGCTCGTCGTGGGCCTACTCTTTGCAGCGATCATCGCCGTCCTGGTCCGTGTTTTCAGATAGGGGCGCAGGCCGGAAAGCCAACCGGCTCTGGGCCGAGGAGAACCCCTCGCAGAAAGGAGGTAGAGCGGAAACGATCTCCCTGAACGTGCGTCGGTTTGGTCTTGGAGTGTGTGAAGAAAAAAGGAGGATCAAGTGAACGGCAAGCGATTCATGTACACAGCGATCAGCGTGTTTGCCCTGCTGGCCATGGTCGTGTCCTGCGCGACGCCAGAGCCAGAGGTCATCGAAAAGACGGTTGAAAAGATCGTCACCCAGGTGGTCGAGGTCCAGAAAGAGGTGACCAAGATCGTCGCCGGGACGCCCGTGGTCGAGATAGTGGTCGAGACCAAAGTGGTGGAAGTGGAGAAAGAGGTGGTGGTCACGGCGACGCCGGACCCCAGCAAACAGAAGCCGTCGGTCTTTAACGCCGCATATCCGTACTCGGTGCCGCCCGAGGGTCACTTTAACGCCTTTTCCTCCGGTTTCCTCAGCGTGGGGATCTACCAGGGCTTGATGGAAGTGCCCCTGTTCTACTACAAGTGGGCAGAGGACGAGTACATCCCCATGTTGGGCACCGACTATGAGGTGATCCCGCCGGACAAGCTGGTGGTCACCCTGCGCAAGGGGGTGAAGTGGAGCGACGGGAGCGACTTTACGGCGGCGGACGTGGTCTCGCACTTTGCCCTGCGCCGACTGCTGCAGGCGAGCGTGTGGGACTACCTGGGCGAGGTCGTCGCCACGGACGACTATACCCTCGAGTTTGTCATGGCGAAACCCGCCCTACCGGTGATCCGCATGGTCTTGAGGAACGAGCACATCACGCCGGCCTCGGTGTACGGGGAGTGGGCGGAGAAGGCGCAGGCCCTGTTTGACGCCGGCAAGACCTCGCAGGACCAGGAGTGGACCGACCTGAACACTGAGCTCGGCGAGTTCCGTCCTGCAGAGCGTATCGTCACCGGGCCGTACGTGATCACCAGCTTGAACAACGTCGGCGAGGCGCGCCTGACCATGGACAAGAACCCGACGTCGTTCTGGGCGGACACCGTGCGGTTCGACCAGATCTACAGCTACCAGGGCGAGACCCCGGTGGTCACCCCGCTGGTCATGGCGCGGGAAGTGGACTATGCCACGCACGGGTTCGCGCCGGCCGCCGAAAGGGCCTTCAAGGAACTGGGCGTTCGCATTCTGCGCCCGCCCATCTTTTCCGGCCCGGCGATCGTCTTCAACATGACCATCCACCCCTTTGAGATGCCCGAGTTCCGCAAGGCGGTGGCCTATGCGATGAATATGGACGAGAACGCGTTCGTCTCCCTGGGCGAGTCGGCCAGGAATCACATCTACATGACCGGCGTCAGCGACAACTTTATCCCTAACTGGCTGACCCAGGCTCAATTGGACGAGATGGAAAAGTACGAGTACGACACCGACAAGGCGGCCGAGATCCTGGAGAGCATCGGCTTTACCAAGGGCTCGGACGGCGTCTGGGTGGACGACCAGGGCAACCCATGCGAGTACGAGCTGACCGTGCCCGCCGAGTACGCCGACTGGAGCGCTGCCGCGGAGAACGCCGCCGAGCAGCTCACCAAGTTCGGCATCAAGACCGTGATGCGCGGCGTGACCTATACGCAGCACGGGCCAGAGGTGGACGACGGGAACTTTGAGCTGGCCATCCGTGGCTGGGGCTCCGGGAACCCGCATCCCTACTTTTCGATCCAGGTCGCGTTCCGCACGCACAACCTGGCGGCCTTGAAGACGGGCGGAGACGAGACGCTGCCCGGTATCAGCTACCCGCTGGAGCGCACGCTGGCCGATGGCACGAGCGTGGACATCGAACAGATGATCATCGACTGCCCTGAGGGCCTTGATATGGATGCGCAAAAGGGACGCGTCCTCGAGTTGGCCACGATCTTTAACGACGAGCTGCCCAAGGTCCCGCTGTGGGAGCGTTACGGCAACAACCCGATCCAGGATGGGCACAACACCACCGGCTGGCCGGCCGACGACGATCCGCTGTTCAAGAACAGCCCGTACGCGGACTCGTTCGTCGTGATCTGGATCCTCGACGGGACGATCGGCCCGATCCAGTAGTCGAGGCAGCGCGCGGAGACGAACCGCGCCTGCTCGAGCAATCCAGTACCAGAGGAGACTGCGAACCGCCGGTTCGCAGTCTCTTTTTCCGTTGTAGCCGACATCGAGGAGCAGAGATGAACCCAATCTGGATGCTGGCGATCTCGCCCGAGGCGGGGGAGGCCGTTGTTCGCCGGTATGGGCTGTGGGTGGAGGCGTATACCCGGCCCGATGACCCGCGCACCCTGACGGTCGCGGATCGCGTGATCAGTGGGCACGCGCCGGGGATGCTGCCCGGATGGGACGGCTGGCGCGTGCACATCGCGTCCACACAGCCTGACCTGCGGGGGGCGTCACTGCTCGCCCTGCGGGCGTACATCGAGCGGGCGCACGGCCTGTTCCCGAACCTGCGACACATCAATATGCACGCCGCACCGCACCGGTTCCCCGACCCGCCCATCCGCCCCGGCGCGCGCCCCGTGCCCCCGCTGCGCCCCGAGCTGGCGCGATGGGATCTGCTGGTCGAGGGTGCCCGGTCGGTGGCGCGCCTCTGCGGGTCGCTGGGACTGACGCTGAGCGTGGAGAACAACTGGGCGTATTGGGATGGGGTCGCGCCGGAGACACCCCCGGAGGCGTGCGATCCAGAGGGGTTTGTGGAGTATTTCTGCACGGCGCCGGAGGAGTGGCTGCGCCTGGCGGCTGAGGTGGACGAGGCGAATTTCGCGATGTGCCTGGATCCGAGCCACGCCGCCCCGTACTGCCACCGATGGCCGGAGGGGCAGCGGCAGGAGGTGCTGGGGCGGTTCCTCGCGGATCGGTCACGGGTGGGGCACGTGCACTGGAATGATTCGTGCCTGGGGGAGGTTCGGGGGCGGGATGACCTGCATCTGCCGGTGGGGGAGGGTGACCTGGGCGACGGTTTTCACCGGGCGATCAGGGAGTGGGCGGGGCAGGAGGGGCACATCGCGGTGCTGGAGCATTTCTATGATGAGGGGGCGCTGGAGCGGGAGTTGGGGTATGTGAGGGGGTTGTAGGGGAAGAGGCCCCCCCTCCCAACCTCCCCCCGCGGCAGACCGCAGGGGGAGGGGGAAGAGCGCGCACCTCAACTGCTGCGCGACTCCGGCAGACCGCAGGGGGAGGGGGAAGAGCGCCCGCCCCAACTGCTTCGCGACCCCGCTGCGAACGGCGGGATGCTTCGCGACCCCGCTGCGAACGGCGGGATGCTTCGCGACCCCGCTGCGAACGGCGGGATGCTTCGCGACCCCGCTGCGAACGGCGGGATGCTTCGCGACCCCGCTGCGAACGGCGGGATGCTGCGCGACCCCGCGGCAGACCGCAAGGGGAGGAGGCTATGGTTCGGAGTCGTCGATGATGCGGTAGGAGTGGGTGACGTTGGCGTTGATTGAGGCCATCGCGCTGCAGTACTTTTCCTCGGAGAGCTGGATGGCTTGCTCGACGGCCTTGGGTTTGATGCCTGTGCCACGGAGGATGTATTCGACGTGGACGTCGGTGTAGCGCCTGGGAGGGGTTTCGGCGCGCTGGCCGGTGATGTGGATCTCGAATCCGGTCATCTTGGCCCGTTTCTTGCCCATGATCAGGACGACGTCCACCGCCGTGCAGCCGGCGATGCCCATGAGGACCATCTGCATCGGGCTCGGTCCGCTCCCGCCGTCGCGGCTGTCGATGACGACGGCCGGGCCGTCCTCTGCGCGGGCGATGAACTGCATGCCATCGGTCCACTTGAGGTGTGCGTGTACCATCACGTCATCTCTCTTTCGGTGGTCCAGGGTCGAGCGGGCAGGTACAGAAACCTGCCCTCCAAGCGCACCGGAGCGAGCAGGTATGGAAACCTGCCATATGTATATCTGGGATGTGAAACGATGTAGAACGGGCAGGTATGGATGATTCCGCTGAGCAATGTCGCCTATGGAAAGGCGACCTACAGGTGGTTTCCATACGTGCCGATTTTCAGCTACGGGTGTGAGCTGAGGTATCGTTCGGCCTGGATGGCTGCCGAGGCGCCCGCGCCAGCGGCGACCACGCACTGCCGGAAGTCAGGGTTCTGCACGTCCCCGGCGGCAAAAACGCCGGGCACGCTCGTCTGCTGGTGATCGTCCGTGATCACGTATCCGGCGGGGTCCAGGTCGATCTGGCCTTGAAAGACCTTGGTGGCGGGGATCAGGCCAACGTAGACAAAGGCCCCATCGGCGTCGATCTCGCGCCGCTCGTCGGTCTTGACGTTGCGCACGCGCACGCCAGTCACCAGCTTGTCTCCCAGGATCTCCTCGGCGACGCTGTCCCACACAAAGCGCATCTTGGGCTCGGCAAAGGCACGTTCCTGGAGCTGCTTGCTGGCCCGCAGTTCGTCTCGCCTGTGGACGACGATCGCCTCCTTGACGAAGCGGGTGAGGAACAGCCCTTCGTCGATGGCGCTGTCCCCGCCGCCGACGACGACGACCGTCTTGCCTTTGAAGAGGAATCCGTCGCAGGTGGCGCAGGTAGAGACCCCTCGCCCAAAGAACTCTTTTTCTCCAGGGATGCCCAAGCGGCGTGGGAAGGCGCCGGTGGCGACGATGACGGAACGCGCGTGGTACGTCTCGCGGCGTGTCTTGACCACAAAGGGGCGCACGCCCAGATCGACCTCGGTGGCGGCGTCCATCACGATCTCGGCGCCAAAGTGCTCGGCTTGCTTTTGGAATCCCATGGCCAGCTCGAACCCGTTGACCCCGTCCGGGAAGCCGGGGTAGTTCTCGACCCGATCTGTGCTGCCGATCTGTCCGCCGGGCATCGCGCCGGAGAGCACCAGGGGCACGATCGCCGCCCGCCCGGCATAGATGGCGGCTGTCAGGCCGGCTGGCCCGCCGCCGATGATGATCATGTCGTATGGCATCAAGTCACCCCTTCCGGTTCCGGCTGCGGCGCCAGGGCCTCGGCGATCTTTTCCAGGACCCTGTCCGGGGTCGCGGCACCCTCCAAGGATACGGTCTCGTTGATCACCGTGCGCGGGACGCCAGCAACCTGGTATTTCACGGCCAGATGCGGGAACTCGGTGGACTCGATGCCGTCGGCGCGGACCATGGGGCTGGCATAGGCCATCTCGTATCCGATCACGACCGACTGCGGGCAGTAGGGGCAGGTCGGGGTGACAAAGACCTGTATGTGGACCGGTTCGGTCAGGGCCTGGACTTGAGCAAGTGTCCCCTCGTCCAACTGCGATCCCGCGCCACCGACGAGGCGGATGACGTGGACCAGCGATGTGAACTCGTAGCCTGCCGGGATGCCATAGAACCGGATGCCATAGTCCTCGTCGCCGACGATGGCCACCGCGGGGATCTTGTCCACGCCCATTTCTACGGCCTTTTCGGCATCGATGACAAAGTCGTAGACCTCGGCCGTGACCTGGTCAGACTGCTCGGCAACCTCCTCGAGCAGCTCTCGGTTCTGCTGGCAGAAGGCACATTCCAATGTCTGCGTAAAGATGACCAAGCGGACCGGGTTCTTGAGCTCGGCGAATGCCTCGCGAACCTGTGCCTTGATTTCGTCGGGTAGCAGCGCCATTTCGGACCTCCTGGGCTGGATCTGATGGTGTGCATTGTCTCGGGCAAAGTATAGGGAGTTTGGGGGAAATGTCAAGAAGGCCCCCACCCCTGCCCTCCCCCGCGGCAGACCGCAGGGGAGGGGGAAGAGCCCCCACCCCAACTGCTGCGCGACCCCGCTGCGAACGGCGGGATGCTGCGCGACCCCGGGGCAGACTGCACGGAAGAGGCCCCCACCCCTGCCCTCCCCCGCGGCAGACCGCAGGGGAGGGGGAAGAGCCCCCACCCCGACTGCTACGCGACCCCGCTGCGAACGGCGGGATGCTGCGCGACCCCGCGGCAGACCGCAGGGGGAGGAGGGCACAAGCGAGCCGCTTGCCCTGTCCCGTCCGGGCCAGGACGGGGTGCTACGGTTGTAGCGGCATCATGGTCAGGCCGGTGACCATCTTTGGGTAAAAGTCGGTGCTCTTTTGTGGCATCCGTTCGCCCTGGGCGGCGCAGGCCTTGACCTGGTCGATTGGCGTGGGGTTGAGCAAGAGGCAGAAGTTGCCCCGCCGGGTATCCACGTTCTGCACGGCCAGGGAGGGCTCGCGATGGTAGCGCAGGTGGTCCTCTGAGTCAAGCTCTTGTGCGAGCAGGCCGATTGCGCGCTGGAGAAGGATCTTGTGGGCGATGGAGACGTCGAGCGATTTCCAGGCCAGGGAACGGTCCTCATCGATCCAACTCTCGATACGTTCCGGGTGCTTGAGGATGAGCACAGTGTAGCAGCCGTCCGCGTAGAGGCCAAAGGCGTGCCTGGTCTCGTTCGTCTTCATCACCGCGAGGCAGGCGTCGAGATGGGGTACGTCCAGGAGGTCACAGTAGGGCGCGACGCGGTGAATGATCTCGGCGCGGGGGATCTCGGGGAGGCCGTAGACCTCGCGGTGCGTGGGCAAGATGACCAGCCCGGGGTCATCCATGCCCACCAGGGCCACCATCCGGTAGTTGAAGGCCGCGCTTGCCGGCGCAGAGGGGTATTGGGCCTGCATCTCGCCGCGGTAGTCCAGGGCGGTCTCGTAGCGGTGGTGCCCGTCGGCGATGATCAGGTTCCTCTTGCCGGCCATCTCTTGCCCCACGGCCTGGATGGTCGGGCCGTCGGTAACGACCCACAGTTCCTGGCGCACGTCGTGCTCGTACATCTCGACCACGTCCACATCGGGGGCGCGCCGGGAGATGGCCCTGTCGAGGAGGCCGCTGACCTGGTTCGCGGGGTCGGGGTAGAGCATAAAGATCTGGCCCAGGTTCACCCGCGTTGTGCGCAGCAGGCGCAGGCGGTCCTGCTTGGGTCCGGCGTGCGTCCGCTCGTGAGGGAGTACGGTCCCCTCCTCAAAAGGGCTTAGTTGGAGGGCGGCGATGAACGCCTTGCGCGTCCTGTCCTGCCCGTTCACTGTGTAGGTCTGGTGGTAGACGTAGAGGGCGGGCTGCTCCTCCTGGACGAGCACGCCCTCGGCAAGCCAGAGGTCATAGTACGCCCTGGCGCGGGTGTACACGTTGGGCCCCTCCCGCCGTTCCGGCGCGTCGGTGGGCAGTTCTCTGCCCTTGATGATGCGCACGACGTTGTAGGGGCTCAGGTCATAGTACTGGTCCTGGAGGCCGTAGCGCACGCGGTCGTAGGGCTGGCTGATGACCGTCGATAGATGGGGGATCTTTTTTCCGTCGTAGCGCATGGCGGCGAAGGGTCTGATGGTGGCCATAGTCTGTGTCTCCTGGGGCGGGCCGGCCCTCACACGGCAACGCAGTGCACTCTCTGTGGGAAGACCGGCCTCTCGAACAGTCAGCTCTGGGAGAACTCGATGGCGATCTCGGCAACCTGCCATCCCACCCGTTTCTGTCCCTCCACCGTCGAGGCCCCGATGTGAGGGGAACCGATGACCAGTGGGGTGCCGTGCTCGTCCACGAGTTCAAAGAGCCTTGGGCTGCCCTTGACGACCCGTTCATCCTCGTACACGTCCAGAGCCGCGCCGGCGACCTTGCCGCTCGACAGCGCCTCGTAGAGGGCGTCTTTGTCGAGGGTGCCCCCGCGCCCGCAGTTGAGGATGTAGACGCCGTCCACCATCTTGGCGATGGCCTGGGCGTCGATGATGTGCGCGGTCTCGCCAGTGAGAGGTACGTGCAGCGAGATGTAGTCTGAACTGGCGA
>JADHXD010000021.1 GCA_016783145.1 Anaerolineae bacterium | reverse complement strand
GCAGCGCCAACCCCCGTCATCACCGCGCAGCCAAGGAGTGAAGCCAGGTCCAGGGGCATGTCGCGGCGGATCGGAATAGCGACGGACTTGGGCACGACGGCATATTCGGCAAAGTAGGCTGAGGTCAGCATCCGGTTGGCCTTGGTCCCGGCCACAGTGAGCGAACTGCCCTCCGCGAGTAGGGGCGGGCTCTCGCACAGGTGCGGCTGGCCGGCGATGCAATACCGGCACGCTCCGCAGCGCGGCTTCCAACCGAGGACGACTGGATCCCCCGGCGCAACGGTGTCCACACCCTTGCCAACGCGCTCCACGATGCCCGCGCCTTCGTGCCCGACGACAATCGGTGGGTCAAAGTTTGCCCACTCGCCTCTGAGGATGTGCAGGTCGCTGTGGCATACGCCGCATGCCGCTACCCGCACCAATACCTCGTTCGGACCCGGCCCACCCAGCTCGACCTCATCCACTGTGAGGGGAGATCCAGCCTCATACAACACTGCTGCCTTGGTTTTCATCGTCATCTGCTCTCTATGCATCTCTATCCCGCGCGCGGCGGGCGGTCAGGGAACAGCCGCTCGGGCTGCCGGGTGTAGAAGCTCCGACCATACTCGGCGCCGACCTGGAACATGGTGAGGATGTTCTCCACCGGGATGCCATCGTGCAGCGAGTGGTCGGAGGCGAGGATGTAGCCTCCGCCCGGTGCGGCGATATCGATGGCCTCTCGTACCTCGGCCGCGACCTGCTCAGGCGTGCCGTAGGGCAGGGTCCGCGAGGAGTCGATGTTGCCGATGAGGCAGAAGCGGTCTCCATAGCCTTCTTTGACCGCGGCAAGGTCCATGCCGGCGGTGCGCTGCAGTGGATGGATCGCGGCGATCTGGGTCTGGGCGAGGTCGTCCAGGTAGTCTGTGATGTGCCCGCAGGAATGAAGGAGAACCGGGACGCCCAGCCCGTCGATCTCGTCCACGAGTTCCGTGAATGGGGGCAGTAGGTAGCGGCGGTAGTGCTCCAGCTGGAAGAAGCCTCGGCTGCTGTCGCCCAGGTCCTCGCTTACCCAGATGGCGGCGCAGCCCGCCCCAACGGAGCGCCGGGCGGCCTCCACAAAGAACTCGTTGGACAGATCGCACAGCTCGGCAATCAGCGCGGGATCGTCGTACAGAGCGTAGGAGATGGCTTCGTACCCCATCAGCAGCCAGAGTGTGGTCAACGGCCCTTGCACGCCGCCCAGCAAGGCGATGCCGTCGTGGTACAGTTCACGCGCGATCTCGATCTCGGCAACGCGGCCTGGCAGGGAGGGGTCGGGTGCGCGGTAGCCTCTGAGGTCGGCGCGCGTGCGGATCGGATAGGCGATGGGAGCATCGATGGGCCACGATGACTCGTTCTTTTGGTAGACGGTGCCCCATTCGTCCCGGTAGACGTTCTCCGCCAGGTATTCGGGCCGGTAGCCGCTGAACCCACCGAAAGGCAGCCATACGCCATCGTGGTCCAGGGCCAGCGCGCAGCGGACGGCATCTGAGCCATTGTAGGCCGCGGGGCGGTGACCAATGAGTTCCTGGTAGAGCGGCTGCTGAAACAAAAAGTCGAACATGGGCACACGGTCGGGCACCTCCCGCCTGACCGCAGCCAAGAAACGTTCACAGCGTTCCATCCCTGTCCTCCTCTCGGTTTGGGGAGCCTGTGCCACCAAGTATACCACAGACTGGCCGTTCTTGGATAGACCGCGCTTGATCTGCCCGGGGCGGCGGTGTATAATGCCTGGGCTGCACGCTTGGGGCAGGACGGGCAGCCACAACATGATGATCCTCGCCCAGGAGTACGGGATCACGCACAAGCTGCTCTTTGGGACGGACTATCCCTTTACCAGGTCAGAGGAGTCGATAAACGGCATGCGACAGGTCAACCACATCATCGGTGACAGCTCTCTGCCCAGGGTCTCGGACGAGGTGGCCGAGGCGATCCTGGCGCGGGACGCGTTGAGCCTGCTGGGTATCGAGCCATAGGAGCGTGCTTTGGCCACGCGACCGATCGGCGCTGCGGCCGGATAAGGAGTGGATCGATGTTCGAGACAGATGAAGAGATCTTGAACTTTATCAAGGAACACCTCTACGTCGCCGCTGTATGCGACATACTCGACTCTCTGGGGTATCGCGAGCAGGCGATGCACCAGCGGCTGAGGCCGCTCTTGCCCGACATCCGCAACTGTGGTTTTGTTGGTCGCGCCCGCACCATCCGCTGGATGGAGGTGGACTATGTCGTAGACGAGGCCCCATACGGCCTGGAGATCGAGGCAGTGGATGACCTGCGCCCTGGCGACGTGGCCGTCCACTCTACCGATCACGCGGGCACCAATGCACCTTGGGGAGAGCTGCTGTCTACCGTGGCGAAGCGAAACGGAGCCGTGGGCTGCGTGTGCGACAGCCAGATCCGAGACTGTGTGCGGATCATCGAGATGGGCTTCCCGGTGTACTATGCCGGGATCCGGCCGCTCGACTCGATGGGAAGGGGCAGGGTGGAAGCCTGCGATGTGCCGGTGAGATGCGGTGAGGTCCTGGTCCGTCCGGGCGAGCTTGTCTTTGCCGACTATGACGGCATCGTCGTCATCCCCAACGCGGTCGAGCGGGAGGTCCTGGAGCTGGCTCGTGACAAGGTGGGGAAGGAATCGCTGACTCGCGCGGGCCTGCTGGCGGGCAAGACCCTGCGCGAGATGTACGACACCTATGGCGTGCTGTAGCCCATTCGCCCGCTCCACCTGGCGTGGATAGAGGGGGATCGTCTCTCCTGCCCGCGGTGGGTCGGGATGCACGCGATCGGAAAGGGAGAGAGATGCGAGAACAGCGCAGCCAGCTTACAGTGTTCGCCGTACTGCTGTGTGCCAACGCCCTGCTGGCCTTCCTGGCCTATGCTTTGGGCCTGCTGCAGGGTCTTCCTGAGGGACAGGAGCTCTCCCCATCTCTGGCGAATGTGCCGGCGTGGGTGCTGGGCTTGGCCAACGCGGGCATCATCCTCGTGCTCTATGGCCTGCTCGGGCTGGCAGGGCTGTGGTGTGCCCGAAAGCTGGAGCTCCCGGGCGTGTATCGTGAGGGGGCCGGGTGGCGTAGGTGGGTCGGAAGGCCCATGCTCCTGGGCCTGATCGTGGGCGGGGTGATCAGCCTCGCCGATCTGGCGTTCTCCACTGCCAGGGATTGGGATGGTTTCTCGCACCCCCCGTTCCCGATGTCCTTGATCGCCTCCGCGACCGCGGGTATCGGCGAGGAGATCCTGTACCGCGCCTTTGTGATGAGCTTGTGGGCTTTTCTGTGGAATCTGCTGTTGAGACGCTGGCGGTTGACCGGGCTAGCCATCTGGATCGGCAACGTTGCCGGCGCCCTGGTTTTCGCTGCCGCCCATCTTCCGGCGGCCATGTTCTTGCTTGGTGCATCGACACTTGCCGAGCTGCCGCGGGCCGTGCTGGCTGAACTGCTGCTCCTCAACGGCTTGCTGGGCCTGGTCGCCGGCGAACGATATGCTCGCGATGGCCTGGTTGCCGCGGTGGGCGTGCACTTTTGGGCAGACATCGCCTGGCACGTGATCTGGCCACTCTTTGCACGCTAGGAGACGCCCCGAAACGACCGGCCTCCCCGTGGGGGCGGGGGGCTGAGCCACGCCCGATAGGGATCAAGCTAGGGCGCTCAGGATCCACATCCACGGCATTTTGCCCCGTCCCCAGCCCCTTTCGCAGCGGGAAGGGGGCAAGAAGAGAGATCGCTACTCCTCGACGCCGGTGGTGTGCGCGTTTACCCAGTCCCAGTCTATCTCGATCCCCAGGCCGGGCGTATCCCAGGGCTGGGCGTAGCCCTCTCCGTCGATCTCGGTGGACGCGTCTACGATCCCGGGCGGCGTATAGTAGGTCTCGGGCACCAGCCGCTCAAAGTACTTTGTGTTATAGATGGCGCAGGCTGCGTGCAGTGAGGCGATCGATCCGCCGTGCATCGCGCACATGATACCGTACCCCTCGCAGATGTGCGCGGTTTTCATTACCCCGGTAAAGCCGCCCTTGTACGTGTCGAGGGGGCCGGTGAGGATGATGTCTGCCGCTCCAGCCCTGATCTGGGCCAGGGCATCCCACGGGCCGCCGTGTGTGGCTTCGGCGACTGCCAGAGGGATGTCCAGCACACCAGCCAAACGGGCCAGCACGGTCACGTTAAAGTGATCCATCGGCTCTTCGTACCAGAGAAAGCCCTGTTCCTCCAGCCGCCGGCCAAACCATACCGCGTCCTCAAAGATGTTGAACATGCTGGAGGCATCGTACATCAGCTCGATGTCATCCCCCGTCCACTCTCGGAGGGCACGGCAGAGTGCTGCATCCTGCTCAAGCCTGCCCCAGGCGTGCAGCTTGATCGCCTTGTATCCCTTTTCCAGGCACTCCTCGGTCAGCTTGCGGTATTCGTCCAGAGAGTCCAGCGTGACGGTGCTGGCATAGGCGGGTACCCGGTCTCTCATCGCGCCAAGCAGTTTGTAAACGGGCATGTGGCTTGCCTTGCCGGCGAGATCCCAGAGGGCGCAGTCCACGGGGCCAATGGCCAGTCCCAGGTTGGAGGTGCGCAGGTTCCGCCAAAAGTCCTGCCAGATGCGCTCCCTGTCCAGAGGGTCGGCGCCGATGAGCTGCCACTTGATCTCCTCGATGCTGGCGCCTGCGCCGCGGGGAGAGATGCCCTCGATGCCCTCATCGGTCAATATGCGCAGGAGAGAGGTCCTCGCTGTCGAGCCCTGTGGCATGATGCCGTCGCGCCAGTGGTACGGCCCGCGCTCCCATTCGATGTGATGGATCTTGACGCCAGTGATCTTCACCGCTACCTTCCTTTCGCTGGCATGATTGCCTACGTGATGGCTGTCTTTGCTGAGTGATCGGAGTGGTCTCTACCGCCGCTCCTTGAGTTCGGTCAGGTGCCAATTGGGGTCTTCGAGGGCCTCATAGATCACGCCGCCCTCGGCATCTCGGGGTACGTCGATCCCGATCAGGTAGCTGATCGTGGGCGCGATATCCACCTGGCGAACCTGGCCCTTGAGATGCACGCCTTTTCTCACTCCTGCGCCACAGAGGATACACACCGCGTGCTGAGCGCCGATGCCCAGTCGAGCGGTGGGCAATTGGTAGCCGTGTGCGCCGTCGAACTCTGGTCGCAGTGCATAGACGACGTCCCCTGCTAACTCGCCCCAATTGTTCAGCATCTCGGCATCCCGCCGCGTGAGGGCGAGTGTGAACGGTCGCTGGCCCGTGCCCGGGTCCCTGTAGTCCAGGATGGCATCGATGACCTGCCTTTGTACGGCCTCGAAATCCTCTGGCTCGACGAGTCCTCCCGGCTCTCTTCCCTTCACGTTCAGGAAGACGTCTCCCAGGCCGACCGGTGCAGCTGCCGTCCTGGACCAGTCTATGGCCGGCTCTCTCGCCGTCCCTTTGTCTTTGTAGGCCAGCAGTCCCGCCGCGCAGAGCGCTTCCTCCACCGATACGCGCCGGTACTTGTCGGGCGTGCCGCCGTGGTCAGAGACGATGGCAAACAGTGTTTCGCCGTCCATGTGGGCCATCAGTTTTCCCACCCAGCGGTCCATGGCCTGATAGGTGCGCACCAGGCCCTTCCAGGAGCGTGCCACGACGTCGGGCTCTGCGCCACTGATAGGGTCAGCCAGCCTGAGGTAAAAGTGGCTGGCATAGTCACTGGCGTGCGTCTCGGTAAAAAGCAGGTCCCAAGGATGGTGCTCCATCAGGTATAGGGCCGTATTGGCCAGGCACTCGAGGTGATAGTCCAGCACTTCAAAGTACGTATCATCGTCGATCAGACCCATTGCGTCGCGTGCAGGGTTCTGCAGGAAAGGCCCCACGTGCTCTCTGATCTCGTGCGCGATCTGTTCGGGAAACGTATACCCCTCTGTGGGCCAGATCTGTGGGAAGAACAGCTCGAGAGACTGCCCGTCAGCGGACAGACGCATCAGCTTGCAGCGTACGTTCCCACTCACCGGCCGGCCGTCGATGAGAAAGCGGTCCTGCCACCAACCGGACCACGCGCCGACCGCCAGCGTGGCTACGGCTTGAGCGGCGTCCTTTTCCGGTGCGATGAGCACGCGATCGTACCTTTCGTGCTCGTGGGCATACACAAGCGTGTAGTAGGGTTTGGCCGTGCCTTGGGTGCCACGCAGCATGTTGGCTCTTCCGCGCGCAAGGGGACGTATGACCAGCTCCACCTCGAGCGGCGCAAGCTGGCTCTCCGGCACGTTCTGCCAGCCACGCGCTGGCCTGACGTCGACCCAGTCGATGGCCTCTCCGTCCTGCAGCGCGCTCGGATCGACCTTCTCGGTGTCCTTTTCGCCGCCGATGGCATACCCGGTATAGTCCTGGGTGGCAAACAGGTGATAACCCGCGATCTGAGCGTGGTTGCTCACGCCCGGCCCCGTGCCCTCTACCTGGATGCCCTTGGTGATCGTTGGGGGCCAGGACATCTCGTACTTGACCAGGATGGGGATCTTGTCGCAACGCTCGGCGGTGTTCCACAGGTATTCGGCCTGGCAGAGCCGCGTGTCGATGCCCCACGCCGTGTCGTCCAGGGGGGCGCCGGGTTTTCGGATGTTAAAGTCCACGATCCCGTGTGTGCCGGGCCAGGCGCCGGTCGCCAGCGTGGTCCAGCCGGGAGGCGTGAGGGTGGGGAACACGCCCAGCATCTCCCGGTAGACGCCGTCGGCCAGCAGCGTGGCGACATTGGGCATGTGGCCACGCTCGACCATCAGGGACACCAGCTCCATGCTGGCTCCGTCGAACCCGACGATGATGGCTCGTTTTGCCGGACTGTTCACGGTGCGCTCCTTCTGTAGGGTGGGCTGAGTTGAGCGGGTCCAAACGTGAAATCCTCGTCGCCTGTGGGCATCCGGGCGGGCGCTCAGCCGATCAGAGCGTCGATCGCCTTCCCGAGCTCTGCCGGCTTGAACCCGAACGGTCCTTGGCCGCCAGCGTATGCTACGCAACCCTCCGTATCGACCAGGTACAGCCGGTCGGGCCAGGCTGCATAGGCGGTCATCACCGCGTCATCCATCTCGTCCACTAGCGTCGGGACCCCGTGTGCCAGCGCTGTCTCGCACTGCCCGGCGGCTTTCCGACGCTCCTCCAAGGTCTGGGGGTCCGCGAGCTTGACCCTGTTGGGGATGCTCCAGCCATCCGTCGAATGTGCCTCTCGAATATAGATCACCAGGAACTGGACCTGGTGGCTGTAGCGGGCGTACAGGTCTTGGAGGCGCACGGCCCCCTTGACAAAGGGCGGTCAGGTAAGGCTCCCAAAGACAAGGGCGACCGGCTGCATCCCCCTGAACTGGGAAAGCCGTACTCGACTGTGGCCGCTGATGTCCCCCAGCTCAAAGTCGGGGGCCAGGTCACCGGCCTTGGGTGCGAGCGGGCCATGGCGCTCGTGCCAAGCCTTCGCATCCCGCCGATTCCTAAAGGTGGTTGCCACGTCTGTCCTCCTCGATAGCTGCCTCTCGGTCTCCAACGCGGCGCGCCCGGCGCCGAGCCAAACTATAGCACAGATCGGATGAATCCGCCAGAGCGCCAGGGTGTCCCCCTGGCGAGCCGTCTCTTCCCACGCGCATCCCGAGTGCCCTGCCTCTGTGGCCCTTGTCAGGCTTGACTGTACGCCCAAGTGGTAGTATGCTTACATCCCGCACGGGGGGTCACCGCAGCAGGGCGCACAGTGGTTCAGGAGTGGCTTGAGCCCAGGGAGCTGCTGTGTGTACGTGTACGGTGGGGCCAGGGACGTTCAACTTGCTGCCGTAGAGGAGAGATGGAGACGACATGGCGGATATCTATGGCTGGACCGGCAAGATCTTGAGGGTCGATCTGGATGCCGGTGTGACGTCGACGATGTCGACGATGGAATACGTACCCGAGTTTGTGGGCGGCGCGGGAATTGCCGCTCGCATCGCCTGGCAGGAGCTTGCTCCGGGGGTGGGCGCCTTTGACGCGGAGAACCTGTTGTTCATCATGGCCGGTCCTCTGACCGGGACCCTGGCCTCAGGAGCCGGACGCGTCGAAGTGCTGGGCATCGCTCCGCAGCAGCATCCCCCGGTCTTTTCCCGTTCGGGGATGGGAGGGCACTGGGGTGCAGAGTTGAAATACGCGGGCTATGACGGCGTGATCATCGTGGGGGCCGCGGCGCAGCCGGTCTACCTGTGGATCGACGATGAACGAGCCGAGCTCAGGGATGCTGGCGAACTATGGGGTAGGGGGACCTATGGGACGACGACAGCTCTGAGGGCCCTTCATGGACCGAGGACACGGGTCATCTCCTGTGGGCAGGCCGGAGAGCGCCTCTCGCGCATCGCAGTGATACAGACGGAAACGGGCAATGCTGCCGGCCAGGGAGGCTTTGGCGGCGTGATGGGGTCCAAGAACCTCAAAGCCATCGCCGTGCGGGGGACGATGGGCGTGCAGATCGCCAGGCCACGGGCGTTCTTTGACCTCTGCATGCACGCCAGCACCGAGGGGCAGCGTCCCCGCCGATCTCGCTCGCGACGTGCCTCAGGGAGGAGGGGAGGTGGGAGAGGACATCGAGGAGCCACGGTCCGCATGCGCAAGTGCGGGTTCTGCTTGACGCCGTGCGCCCACCCGATCGTCCAGAACGTGCAGGGGACCGATGGCGTTTCAGTGCCCAGCGTGGCCCGGCAGTGCTGGGGCTATGTGGGCACCTCGCCGGATGTCGACGCGGTGGCGCGAGCCCTGACCAGCGACTATGGCTTGAACGGCTGGGAGATTTCCTTCGGGATGATCCCGTGGCTGCAGATGTGCAAGCAGCACGGACTGATCGACCGCGTGGACGGCGTAGATATCCCGGTGCCCGACGCTCCCCTCAAGTACCAGCGGGAGACAGCGCCCTATTCTTCAGAGTTCATCCACACCCTCGTGCGGATGATCGCCTATCGCGAAGGCGAGTTGGGCGACGCGTTGGCGGAGGGCACCTGCTACGCGGCTGACAGGCTCTTTGGTGGGCAGGGCATCCCCCTTCTCGACCGGATCTATCCGCGACACTGCGGGCAGACGGAGCACTGGGGCGGGCACTGGGGGCCGGGAGGCACGGTCTACTGGCCGTGGTGGCTGCCGCCTATCTTGCAGTGGTGTGTGGATACCAGAGACCCGGCAAATGACTCGACGCACCAGTGGACCGAACACGCGCAGTGGTATCTGCCCGTCAGCGGTCCCCGGCGTGGCCTGATCCCGCTGGAAAAGGCACGCGCCGTGTGTGCCCGGGTGTATGGGAATCCGGACGTGTGCAACCCGGGCATTACCTACGATCCGCCGGAGACCAAGGCCCTGCCGGCCATCTGGCACAGCCATCGTGGGATGGTCGTGGATTCGTTGGTGCTGTGCGACTATGAGAACACCCGTGTATTCAGCGCGTCCATCGAAGATGGTGGGGCCGACACGGCCCAGATGTCCAAGCTGCTCTCCGCGTGCACGGGGTATGATGTCAGCGAGCAGGAGCTCGATCTAGCTGGGGAACGCATCTGGAATCAACTCCGAGCCATCGACGTCAGGAATCATGGGCGGAACCGAGAGATCGATGAGTCCACGATCGATGGGTTCATGTACCCAGCCAAGGATGATGGGGTCATGCTGGACCGGGAGCGCTTCCTGCCGCTCCTGAGCAAGTACTATGAACTGAGTGGGTGGGACACGGCGACCGGCTGGCCCACGCGAGCCAAGCTGGAGGAATTGGGGATGGGGGATGTCGCGGATGGACTTGAGTCGCTGGCGGAGCATTCACCGGGACCGGCAGGGACGGACCGCGGGTAGAACGGCCTGTAGGAGGAGGAAACAGTGAGTGAGAAGCGGATCGTGATCATCGGTGCGGGCAGCCTGTCCTTTGGCCGAGGGATGATCGTCGACCTCTTGCGTTCGGAAGAACTGATAGGGCGGGGGCTGAGCATCTGGCTGGTTGACGTCGATGCGGAGGCGCTGGAGAGCATGCGGCAGTTCGCCGAGCGGGTCAAGGCGCACGTCCGCAGCGACGTACAGATCCAGGCCACGACAAACCGCACCGAGGCCCTGCCCGGGGCGTCCTTTGTGCTGACGGCGGTATCGATCCGCCGCTGGGAGCTGTGGGAGCAGGACTTCCGGGTCCCACTGAGCCACGGGTTCCGGCACCCACTGGGTGAGAACGGCGGCCCCGGCGCGCTGTTCCACTCTCTGCGCAGTCTCGAGCTTGTGATCCCCATCTGCCGCGATATCGAGAGACTGTGCCCCGACGCGCTCCTGCTCAACTTTACCAATCCCGAGGCGCGTGTCCTGGACGCCATCCTGCACCTCACCCGCGTCCGCGCTGTAGGACTGTGCCACGGGGTGTTCTCTGCGATCCAGTTCATCTCTGCCTATCTGTCGATCCCGACCGACCAACTCGAAGTCACCTCTGCTGGGATCAACCACTTTTACACGGTCCTCAAGGCGATCGACAAAACGAGCGGACAGGATCTGCTCCCAGGCTTGCTGGATCAAGTACGAGCGGATGACAGCTTTCCGCCTTCTCTCTGGAAAAAGCTCATCGACGTCTTTGGCTGGCTCACCTACCCATCAGACGATCACATTGGGGAATACGTGAGCTTTGGTGCCGAGTTCACCGGTGTCCGCTGGCACTATGGGCTGGAAAGCCGCCCGGTAGGCCGGCCTCAGCCCACGCCACGCTTTGAGCTGGGGCCTTACCTCGAAGGGAAGCCGCTCGATGAACGCGCGCTGGGACGTTCGGGCGAGATAGCGGCTCCCATCATCTGTGACATCGAGCTCGACCGGAGGAGCCGGCACGACGCGGTGAATGTCCTGAACACGGGAGGCTACATCGAGAACCTGCCACAGACTGCCGTGGTCGAGGTGCCTGCTTTCTGCGATGGGGCAGGTGTCCATCCGATCGCGGTTGGCCCGCTCCCGGAGGCACAGGCGGCCTACATTCGCACGCAGTTGTCGATCCAGCAGCTCATCACCGAGGCCTACCGGACCAAGTCCAAGAACCTGCTCCTCCAGGCCCTGCTCTTGGACCCGGTGGTCAACAGCATCGTGGAGGCCGAAAAGCTGCTGGACGAGATGCTCGAACTGCAGCAGGATTTCCTGCCCAGCTTCACCTGATGCAACCAGGTCGCGCAGCTACTGGTTGGTGAAGGCCTCGACCACCGCTGCTGCATTCTCGATCGGCGTTCCTGGCTGGAGCGACTTGGCTGGGGCCAGGATGTAGCCGCCGCCGGCACCCATCTCTGTGCACAGGCGCTGGACCTCAGACCGGATTTCTTGCGGCGATCCGAACTGGATGGTGCTCTGGCTGCCGAGGCATCCCCAGAAGGTGATCTCGGATCCCCACCTGCGCTTCAGCTCGTACGGGTTCATGCCGCGTGCCTCAGGCTGCACGCTCTCGAGGATGTCCAGACCGATCTCGATGATGTCGGGCATGATGTCCACGACGCTGCCGCAGGAATGGCTGATTGCCAGCTTGCCTTGGGCGTGAACCGCATCATAGACCCTGGCCCAGCGAGGCTTGATGAACTTGCGCCAACGGTCGGGGCCGAGAATGACGCCCTGCTGGTAGCCCCAGTCATCGCCAAACATGATCGCGTCGGCGGGTACGTCTTTCCAGACGGTCACGAAGGACAGGAACAGATCGGTGAGGCGATCCAGCAGGTCGGCGTAGAACGCAGGCTCGGTCGCCGCATCGATCAGCGCTTCCTGGAACCCGCGTATCCGCCAGCTATGCTCGAACAGGCCCCAGCCGATGCTGATGATCCGAAAGCTGTCGGCTTTGTCCGCACACGCACGCATGGCATCGGCCCTGAGGGTCTCCACATTGGCGAGAAAGCGCTCTGCCCCCGGGAAGGCATACCCGGAGAAGGAAGGTGCCTTCAGGGCAGGCTCCACCAGGTGCCACGGGCGCCGGTCGTCGCGCCAGAGCCCTCCGAACGCATCGCGCACGTGCGCGTCGTCGACGCGTTCCTGCTGCACGGTGTCGATCCCACCAACGGTGACGAGGTAGGGCGTCAGGCGCGCTCTCCACCCGTCTCCGCCATAGTACCCATCCAGGCGCGCGGCGATGTCGCCCTCGAACCCGAGAGAGTAGGGCACGGGGTGGGTCTCGCGGTGACGGGCCTGTTCCAGGACGTACTCTCGCGGTTTCACAGTGATCCTCCTTCTGTCGATCGGGATGTGCCAGATGCCCGGCGCGTCCGACCCGGCTGCTGATCGTGGAGGGGGCGACACGCCTGCCAGGCAGTCGTCCAGTCGGTCTCGCCAGACCCAACGGCCCCTGCGACCCGGCACAGAACAGCGTGGGACAGCCCGCTGGCAGTCTGGAAAGGCTCTGGCATCAGCCGCCCTCGAGAGCGACCTCGATGTATGCGATGAGGTCCGCGACTGCCACGCGCTCCTGAAGGGCGGTGTCCCGATGGCGAACGGTCACGGTGTCGTCGGAGAGGGTCTGTCCGTCAACCGTCAGGCAGAACGGCGTGCCCGACTCGTCCTGGCGGCGATAGCGGCGACCGATGGAGCCTCGTTCATCGTAGAACACGTGCCAGTGTCGCTTCAGCTTCCGGTAGATGTCCTGCGCGACCTCGGGCATCCCCTCTCGCCTGACCAGCGGCAGCACAGCGGCCTTGACCGGGGCCAGGCGCGGGTGCAGCCTGAGTACGACGCGCGACTCGAGTCTCCCCTGGCTGTCGGGGATCGCGTCCTCAGTGTAGGCCTCACACAGGAAGGCCAGGGTCGTCCGGTCCGCCCCTGCCGAGGGCTCAACCACGCAGGGGATATAGCGCTCTCGGGTCTGATCGTCAAAGTATCTGAAATCCTTGCCGCTGCCCGGATAGCGGGGCTTGCCCTCCTCGTCGGTCTCAACGGCGAGACGATCGCCTTGCCGCACCAGTTTGCCTTCCATGTGGCTTCTCAGGTCAAAGTCTCCGCGGTGGGCGACGCCCTCAAGCTCTCCGAATTCTCCCTCGGGCAGGAATGGGTACGCGTACTCGATGTCCGCAGTGCCCCGGCTGTAGTGGCTGAGCTCGTGGGGATCGTGGTCTCGCAGTCGCAGTTTCTCGCTCTGCAGGCCGAGCGACGTGTACCAGGCGAACCGGCGCTCTCGCCAGTAGGCGTACCAACCCTCGGATTGGTCTGGGTGGCAAAAGAACTCGATCTCCATCTGTTCGAACTCGCGCGATCGGAAGGTGTAGTTGCGGGGTGTGATCTCGTTCCGAAAGCTCTTCCCGATCTGGGCGATGCCGAACGGCAGCTTGACCCGCGTGGTGTCGAGCACGTTGCGGAAATTGATAAAAATCCCTTGCGCTGTCTCGGGGCGCAGGTAGGCTGTGGAAGCAGGGTCGTACAGGGCGCCTACGTGGGTCTTGAACATGAGATTGAACTCTCGTGGCGCCGTTAGGTCGCACTCGGTATGTCCTCCCGGATGCACGCTGGGTTTGCGAGGGCACTCGCTGGTCTCCAGGTGGTCCGCCCGGAACCGTGCCTTGCACGTGCGACAGTCCACCAGCATGTCGTGGAACAGGTCATAGTGACCGCTCACCTTCCACACCTGGGGATGGACGATGATGCTCGTGTCTAGCCCGACCATAGCGTAGCAGGCAGGAGCGCCGGGCGCGACCAAAGTGTCGTCGTGGCCCGTGACCATGTCTCGCCACCACGTGTCCTTGATGTTTCGCTTCAGCTCTACGCCCAGAGGTCCATAGTCCCAGAAGCCGCCGATGCCCCCATAGATCTCGCTGGACTGGAAGATGAATCCGCGACGCTTGCAGAGGGAGACCAGCTTGCCCATCAGTTCTTTGTCGTTGCCCACGCTGCACTCCTTGTGCGAGGGATTGCCCAGGCGGGTACCGGCAGCCAGGGGAAAACGTGGTTGCCGACGCTATCATAGCACCAAACGTTCGATCCGCGCAAGTACACAAAGGCCGCACTGGCAGGGGTGCCTCAGACATTCTGAAAGCCCCTTGGTCGAGACCACAAGCGAGCCGCTTGTGCTACCAATGGGGCCACAAGCGAGCCGCTTGTGCTACCAATGGGGCCACAAGCGAGCCGCTTGTGCTACTAATGGGGCCACAAGCGAGCCGCTTGTGCTACTGCGGAGCGTGGAAACGCGCCCCTTTCAGAACGTCTGGGGGTGCCTCTTGGCGCTATGCGGTAGCTGGTGTATAATGCCGGCGAGATGAACCCTTTTTGTCAGGAGATACAGATGCGCTGTGATCGCTTTCCCGCCAGGGCAGGGAGGGGAGCAGGGCTGGCCCTCCTTGTGGCATACCTGTGTGTCCTCGCGCCAGGCTGCTCCGTCTTGGCTCGATTGACTCCGACGCCACCTCTCGAACCGGTCAGGGTCCGCTTTGCGTTCCACCCGTCCCAACAGGGTTACTATGAGCCTCTGATCGCGATGTTCAACGAGGAACATCCCGATATCACCGTGGAACCCAGGACGACCCGAACGCAAGACACGCTGCGATCCCTTCTCAGGGACCGTGAGGCGGATGCATACGTACTGTATGCGTACGATGACCAGTTCGCCCAGCTCTACGAGCAAGGGGACCTCCTGAACCTGACGCCCTTGATCGAACAGGATGAGCGTTTTGACCTGTCGGACTTTAACCCCGGCGTCGTTGGCGCCTGCCGTCGGGAAGGGGAGATGTGGGCCATCCCGTTTGGCGTGAACCTGATGGTGATGTACTATAACAAGGATCTGTTCGACCGCTACGGGGTGCCCTATCCGGAGATGAGCTGGACGTGGGACGACTTTGTGAGTGCGGCTTTGCTGCTGCGAGACCCCGATGAGGGCATCTATGGCTGCGCTGCCGACGGCAACATGACCATTCCCCTTGTCTATCAGCACGGGGGACGCCTGCTCGATGATTGGGAGAATCCCACGCGCACGACCTTTGATGATCCACTGACGATCGAGGCGCTAGAGTGGTACGCCGAACTGATCCACGACTATGACGTGATCCCCACCCCAGAGGAGGCAAACCGGCTCTATGGCAGGGACGGCGCGCCCGCCTACGTCTTCTGGCGAGGCAAGGCGGCGATGTACTTGGGATCGATCAATGACCGGGGCGGTGAGTCGTGGGGAGGGGGAGCGCGATGGCAAATGGAGTGGGGGATGGTTCCCCTGCCCCGCGATGAACGGGCGGCGACCATCGGCTTTGTGGAGGCCCTGGTGCTCTCTTCGGACATCGCGCATCCCGAGGCGGGATGGAAGTGGATCAAGTTCCTGAGCGCGCAGATGCCTCAGTGGACCATGCCTGCCCGCCGGTCGAGCATCGGGTCCTCCGCGTACGTTGAGCAGGTCGGCCCGGAAGTGGCTGCCGTGGGCCGGGCGTCGATCGAGGATGTACTGATCGTCTCCAGCGTGCACACTCAGCTTGGGGAGGCCTTTCAGGGCTACACACAGGCGGTCGAGGACATCACCAGCGGAGAGACCGCGCCGATGGAGGCGATGCTTCAGGCGCAGGAACGATCCCCGCTCCAGTGAGCCACGGCGACCGGCGCTGACAAGGCCCCCTTCCCTTGCGGCAGCACGGCGCGCGCGAGTGTGTCCTTACCCTACTCGTTCCAGGATAGCCGCCGCGCCCATGCCGCCCCCCACACACATGGTAACCAGGCCGAACTGCACGTCACGGCGCGCCATCTCGTTGAGGATCTGCACGGTGAGCTTGGCCCCTGTGCAGCCAAGGGGGTGGCCCAGGGCGATCGCGCCACCATTGACGTTGACGATCTCGGGGTCCATTCCCAGTTCGCGTATGACGACCAGTGCCTGGGAAGCAAACGCTTCGTTCAGCTCAATGAGGCCGACGTCTCTCAGGGACATGCCCGTCAGCTCCAGCACTTTGGGCACGGCGACGGTCGGCCCGATGCCCATGATCTCGGGTGGAACGCCGCCCACGGCAAAGCCCACAAAGCGGGCCAGCGGTTCGAGTCCCAGGGCTTCCGCCCTTTTCCGCTCCATCACCATCACTGCTGCGGCACCGTCGGACATCTGCGAGGAATTGCCCGCGGTCACGGTGCCATCGGGCGCAAAGGCTGGCCGCAGAGCGGCCATCGCTTCCGAGGATGTGTTGCGCCGAGGACCTTCATCTGTGTCAAAGAGGATCGTGGCAGACGACGGCCCGTCGTCGCCCTCCTTCACCTGCTCGACCGTGATTGGCACGATCTCGCCCCTGAACTTGCCCGCATCCTGGGCGGCGACAGCCCGTACGTGGCTGCGATAGCCAAACGCGTCTTGCTCCTCTCGGCGGATACCGTACCGGTTTGCCACGTTCTCGGCTGTCTGCCCCATGCTGAGGTACACCTCAGGGTAGTTCTCGAGCAGCCAGGGGTTGGGTGAGTACGTGTGGCCGGTCATTGGCACCATGCTCATCGATTCGGTGCCCCCGGCGATGATGCAGGTGCCGAACCCGGCGATGATCCGCTCGGCGGCGAGGGCGATGGTCTGCAAGCCAGAAGCGCAAAAGCGGTTCACGGTCTGCCCTGGCACGGTGTACGGCAGCCCGGCGCGCAGCAGCGCGATACGGGCCACGTTCATCCCCTGCTCGGCTTCCGGGTAGGTGCACCCTATGATCACGTCCTCCACGGCCTCGGCCTGGACCGGCCTGGCGCGGTTCAGCACTTCTTTGATCACCAGGGCCGCCATCTCATCGGGCCGCACGTTGACCAATGTCCCTCGCTTTGCGCGTCCCACGGCGGTGCGGACGGCAGAGACGATCACCGCTTCTCTCATTCTCTAAATCCCCTTTGTCCATCGTTTCGGGCGGGTCAGCCTTGCGCGAAGGCTGACGCAGTCCGCTCGGTTCGATCCACGATCGATGACTCTGCGCGGACCTTCCCGGATGACTGAGCCGACCACTTTCGGGGATCACCCCAGTCAAAGCAGCCCGCTATGGACCCCTCGTGTGACTTGTATGCCCTGTTCGGGGCTTGCCGCTCTCCGCAGCGCGTAGGGGCGCAGGCGCGGCTGCCTCAGGGGCGTGCCAGCGAATAGGCCGCATTCTATCACAAATGGGTTGGTATGACAAAGAACCGGCCTCCCCTTCACCACACCTCCCACACACATTCATACTTTCTTCACAGGTCTGTGGCATACTACATGCAGTCACCCACCCAGACACAGGCAGGCGGTCTCGCCAGGGACGGTCCGGGCCGGGACGTGGAGGTGCAGACATGCCGGGCACAGACGGATCGCGTGGATCGTTTGAGGCAAGTGAGGCGGTGCAGACGGTGACAAGTGTGGTCCTGGCGATCCTGGCCTTTGCCGCGCTGGCGGGGCTGTGGGCGTACCTATGGGTGTCGCAATCGCCTCTCACATAGCTGGAATGGAGGGTTTCATGTCAAGGAAAGGGTTTTGGGCAAAGGCGCTGGTCGCGCTGGTCCTGGTCGTCGCCATCGGATCGCTGATCGTTGGGGCGGCCGCAGTGGGTTTCAGGATGGGCCTGTCATCCGCAGGTGGGCGCGTGGCGGCACCGAATCTGTCGCCCCGCACCTGGGGGCATCCTCGAGGTGGGTTCGTGGGCTTTTCTCCGCTGCTGACTGTAGTGCGAGGCCTGTTCCGCCTGGGCCTGCTGGTGCTGCTGATCGGGGCGATCGCGCGGCTCTTTCACGTTCGGTCGCGGGGGGTCCGGTGGCATCCTCACCACCATCCCGGAGAATGGGGACCTCACGCGCCGCACGCGCACGGCCCCGAAGGGTGGGCGTATCACCGTGAGCGATGCGGGGAAGAGCCGTTCCACGCCAAGGCCAAGCCGGGAGGCGAGAGCACCGAGCCCTCCGATGACGCCGGAACAGAGGGCTAGATGCCTGCAGGCCCCCCGGCTGTACCGCGACCGAGGGGCCTGCGCTCAGCTCGCGTGAGTACCTAATCCAAACCGCGAAGAGCAGGGGAGTAGCGGAAAGGGAAGAGGACCTACAGCTTTTCGCCCCTCTAGCGGGCATTTGCGTATTTCCAGCATCCGTGATAAAACGGCCAGCGATGGAGTATGAGATGACGGGCACAGTACTGGTCGTGGATGACGAACCCAAGATCGTCAAGCAGGCCCGGGACTACCTGGAGAGCAGTGGGTTCCGGGTGGCTACCGCTGCCGACGGGACCACGGCGCTGGCCCTGGCCCGGCACGAGCGGCCTGATCTGGTCGTGCTCGACCTGAACCTGCGGGGCATGGACGGCCTGGACGTCTGCCGGGCGCTGCGCCGCGAGTCGGACGTCCCAATCATCATGCTCACCGCCCGCGTAGAGGAGACCGACCGCCTGATCGGCCTGGAGTTGGGCGCGGACGACTATATCACCAAGCCTTTTTCGCCGCGTGAGTTGGTAGCCCGCGTCCGGGCCGTGTTGCGCCGCGTGCGCGGTGGGGTCCGCCAGCCAGGGCTGATCCGCGCTGTGGACCTCGAGATCGACCTGCACGGTCACCGCGTCACGCGTGGCGGGAGTGAGATCCGCTTGACTCGCACCGAGTTCAACCTGCTGGCGACGCTGGCCCAACATCCCGGACAGACGTTCTCTCGCGCCCAGCTTCTCGACCGGCTGCACGGGGTACGCTTTGAGGGATACGATCGCAGCGTCGATGCCCACGTCAAGAACTTGCGCAGAAAGCTCGAGATCGACCCTACCGAGCCGAGATACGTGCTCACGGTCTATGGTATCGGCTACAGGTTCACGGACGAGGGCTAGCCGCGCTCAAGCAAGCTGCGGCAAAGGCAACAGGAGGACTATTGGTGACCTTTCTGCGAATCACTGTAGACCCGGAAATCTGCGGCGGCAAGCCATGCATCCGAGGGTTGCGGTTCCCCGTTTCGCGCTTGCTCCGTCTGCTAGCCGCTGGTGAAACGCCAGAGTCTATTCTGCGGTCATATCCCTACCTTGAGTTGGGAGACATTCAAGAATCGCTGTCCTATGCTGCCTTTCTGGCTGACGAGCAGGTGATCGAATTCGCATGACCGGGTTCCTTCTCGATATGCCAGTCTCCTCCTGCGTGGTGGACAGACGGCGAATACGTCTGACCCGATTGCCGCTGCAGCTCGATTCTTGAGCGCCTTCCTGAAGCCAAAACGCGTGGTTGACAACGACCTTTTGCGCCAGGGAAGCAAGGACACCTCGAAAGTCCATGCGAATGTCAAATTCCGTACATCACCAGCCACCCCCACACTCGCGACCTTGGACGGGGCCGCCGCGACCCGGATGCCGCCCTCTGGCGCATTGGCAGGGCAGTCGCGAGTTCCACCAGCGGCCGGACACGTGGCGCCGGAAGCGAGGTCTGCTGTTCCTGCGCTTCGCCGGGGTCTTTGGCGTGATGGCGCTGCTGGTCATCGGTGGGATGGCGACGCTGGCCTTTCTGCTCTCGCGGCTGTTCGGCGGGGGCCGGCACACGGCGATGCTGGTGTGGGTCGGGGGGCTGGGTCTGTCTCTGGCGCTGCCGCTGCTCGCGGTTGGGCTGGCGGCACGCGCGTACCGTGACATCGCTACCCCGTTGGCCGGCGTGATGACGGCCGCAGATCGCGTGGCCGAGGGCGACCTCAGCGTGCGTGTGCCGGTCCTGGGGCCAGGGGACTTTGGGCAGTTGGCCCGGTCCTTCAATCGTATGGTCGAGGAGCTTGAACGCGCCGACCAACGTCGCCGCAACCTGACAGCCGACGTGGCCCATGAGCTGCGCACGCCACTGCACATCATCCAGGGCAACCTGGAGGGCCTCCTCGATGGGGTGTATACGCCTTCGGCCGAGCACGTGCAGGCCACGCTGGACGAGACCCGGCTGCTGGCCCGGCTGGTGGAGGACCTCCAGACGCTGTCCCTCGCAGAGGCTGGACAGTTGCCGCTGAACCTCGAAGAGGTGGACGTGGTCGAGCTGCTGTCTGACGTGTCCACCAGCTTCAGCGGGCAGACCGAGGCAGCGGGTGTCGATCTGCGTATAGTGATCGAGGGAGAGCCGGAGCAGATGCGCGTCCGCGGCGATACAGATCGCCTGGCACAGGTACTGGGCAACCTGGTGGACAATGCCCTTCGCCACACGCACCCTGGCGGGGCGATCACGCTGCGCGGGGAGACCATTTCAGGCGGCGTGCGTATCGAGGTGAGTGACACCGGCGAGGGGATCCCTGCCCAAGACCTGCCCTACGTGTTCGATCGCTTCTGGCGGGGTGACCGATCGCGATCTCGGGCCGGTGGGGCAGGCAGCGGCCTCGGGCTGGCCATTGCCCGCCAGTTGGTGGGTTCCCACGGGGGCCGCATCGAGGTCGGCAGTGAGCCAGGGCGGGGGACGACGTTTACCATCGAGCTGTCGGCTGCGGGCCCTGGAGCGGCGCGCGCGCAGAGCCAGGGATTCGAGACCCCTCGCCAAGGCTGAGAGCCGCCGCCGTGCGCTGTGAAGGGCCGGCGCAGGGCGGCTGCCCTGGGTTCCGTGTTTTTGGCTGCTGGGCCGATGCTCACGGACGGTAGTGCTGCTCGATTTCGCGCCGGGCTATCTCAACGGCGCGCCGTGGGTTGTCGAGGTTATCGTGGATGGTGTACACGTCCCGGATGATGAACTCGACGAACACCCCGCGGGTCGCCTCCAGCGTCTGGCGAATGTGAGACGCCCAGGCGTCCTCGTCCAGTTTGACATCGACGCTGAGGTAGTTGGGGTCTGGTTTGCGAGAGTAGACGACCTCGGTGCCCCTCAACGCCTCGCCCATGTACGCCTGGTCGCACCAGCGCGAGATAGACATCTTTTTCAGGTGAGGGAGCTGCTGGATGTCCTCCCAGAACGGGTGGGCGGGCTCGCAGCAGCCATAGTAGAGCAGGCCCATCGGTTCACACACGTCGCGGTAGTACGGGTAGCAGAATTCGTGGAACATCTTGGGCGATATGCCCACGGTCTCCTGGCTGTTGCTCGTACCCCACATGTCGAGCAGCCGCACGGGGCTGCCGGGATAGTCGGAGCGGGGCAGCCTGTTGGTAAAGTTGTAGCTGGACCCAAAGCTGTCCTGGTTTCCGTTGTTCAGGCGCAAGAGTCCCTCCGCCTCTGCCCAGCGCATCACGTGCAGCGCGTTGTCGCGCAGGAAGGCCATCAGCCTGTGTACGTGATCGGGGCAGTCGTACATGGCGATCAGGTAGGCCTCCATCCCCATCAGCTCGACCACTTTGTGCGTCAGCATCGTGCCGCCGTACGTGCCAGTGCGAATGCAGACGGGCAGGACCTCTCCGAACAGATCCTCCAAGAATGCCTTCCAGGCCATCGTCTGCTGGCGATCGACGCGACATACGGCGGGCTTGAGCAGATCGAGGTCCCTCGTCAGATCGGTGATCGGGTGCAGAAAGCGATAGCCAGTCTCGATGCCCTCGGCGTCTCGCACCGTCTCTGTCTCGATTGGGACGCCGAACTCGTCGATGTCCACACACCAACCGATGTCAAACGTGTCCGGGATGACCTTGTCGTCATCGATGAGCTCGTGGTTGCGGATGTTCCGCAAGAGCTGCCGCTCGATAGCCTGCCCCGCCTCCGATGCGCAGCGGAATACCTCCGTAGGCATAAAGTCCCGGTCAAAAGTCCACGTCTCGACGATGACCGGAGGGAGAACGCCCGGGCACCCGTCGTTCAGGTCGTACCACGTGCGCTTGCGCTGCGCCATAACGGGCAGGGCAGCATACTCGGCCTGCACCTTGGCCAGGTCGCGCAGGGTAGCGCGTTCATCCGTGGAGATCTGCCATTCCATGTCGTCGTCCTTTCTCGGTGATGGCTGCATTGTAGTCCATTCTGTGCCCTCTGTCCACTTTCCCCTGGCGAGTGACGTGGGTCCTGGGACTGGAAACGGAGCTGACTTGGGGGCAGGATCAAGGGAGGAAAGGCGCGCTGTCTGCCTGGAGCCTGTTTGACGCGCGTGGGCTCTTGGGCTACAATCGTCGGCGAGGGACGGGGCGATTTGGGTTGAGGGGCAGAAAGGAGTCCACGATGAAGGTTGGCATGGGCATGCGCGAGGTGACCGAAGAGAACCTGCAGTTCGCAAAGCAGATCGGGGTGACGGACTTGGTCGCCATCGCCTCACTCGAGTTGGCAGGAGAGGGACCCTACCTGGACTATCTGAAACTCGTCCAGCTCAGGTCCAGGGTCGAAGCGGCGGGCTTGAGGCTCGCGGCGATCCAGAACGTTCCCCACGCCTGGTACGAGCAGATCATCTATGGCATGCCTGGGAGAGACGAGCAGATCGCGCACTACTGTCACACGATCGACAATGTAGGCAGGGCAGGCATCCCCATCCTCCACTACAACTTTCACGCCGTGCGGGTCTGGCGGACGAGCAACCACACGCGCGGCAGGGGAGGGGCGCTGTTCACCAGCTATGACCACGCCCTGATGGAGGACGCGCCTCTCGCTGGCCCCAGAGAGATCGGTGCCGACGAACTGTGGGCAAACTATGCCCACTTTGCCCGCACGATCATGCCCGTCGCCGAGAGCGCCGGGGTCAAGATGGCCCTGCATCCAGATGACCCGCCGATCAGCCCGATTGCCGGTGCGGCCTGCCTGTTTGTCGATGTCGCCTCCTTCCAGCGGGCCCTGGACCTCGTGCCCAGCCCCTCCAACGGCCTGCTCTTCTGCCAGGGATGTTTCACAGAGATGCGGAGCGGGGATGTGTTCAGCGCCATCCGTCACTTTGGGGGCCAGGGCAAGGTCTTCTACGTGCATTTCCGGAATGTGGTGGGCGCGATGCCTCGGTTCCGCGAATCCTTTATCGACAGCGGAGACATAGATATGTTCAAGGCCATGCGGGTCTGGAAAGAGGTCGGCTTTGACGGGCCGATGATCCCCGATCACCTGCCACACGTGGTTGGGGATTCGGCATACCGCCACCGCGCCCGGGCACACGCCATCGGGTACATCAAGGCCCTGATCACGGCGGCGGAGGCCGTTCCATAGCGGCATCTGCGCTCGAGCAAGCAGGGTGGTGGGTCCAGGGTGTTGGGGGTACACGGAGGGAGAGTGAGATGGGCGAGAAGGACGTGCCTCGCGTACTTGTCTTTAGCGCGCATGCGGCGGACTTTAGCTCTCGGGCGGGGGGAACGATCTGCAAGTACGCCAGATGGGGCGCCCAAGTTCGTGTAGTAGCTCTGACGTTGGGTGAGCGCTCCGAATCGGGCGGGCTGTATGCTGGCGGAGCCAAACCGGCCCTGGCTGAGGTGAAAGAGATCCGTCGTGAGGAAGCCGCCCAGGCGGCCGCTGTCCTGGGTGTTGAGCTGTGTGTCCTCGACTGGGGTGACCTGAGCTTTGACTTTTCGCTGGAACGCGTCAAGCGCTTGGCTGAGGAGATCCGCGCCTTTCGGCCGGACGTGCTCCTCACCCATCACGGACCTGATCCGGTGAGCGTGGACCACGACACGACGTGGCGCTTGGCGGGGCGCGCGGTGCAGATGGCGGGCGCTGTCGGGCTGGAGTCAGATCTGCCGCCCGTGCGGGGACCGCAGATGTTCCTGTTTGAGGCGACGATCCCGCTGACCGAGGTGGAGGGGTTCACTCCCGACACGTACGTGGACATCACCGACGTTTGGCAAGTCAAGCTGGAGGCGCTGGGCGCATTCCGCCGTGCGCAAGAGTTCCTGGTTCCCTGGTACACGGAAGTGGCGGAGCGTCGGGGGTTCCAGGCGCGGAGGCTCTCCGGCTGTCCCGACATCCTGTATGCCGAGGCCTTTGAGCGGGTCCTGCCGTGGGTAGGCGACCGGCTGCCGCTGTGAGGGTGAGTGGCGCGAGCTCGACGGTGTTCGGTGGGAACGCCAAAGTCCCCGCTGCCCCTGAGGGGAGAGATGAAGGGATGTGACCGTCTTCTCGGTGAGGCGGTACGAACCCGATGACCGGGCGGACCTGCACCGCATCGCCGCCGAGACCGCTTTCTTCGGCCGGCCGGTTGAGGCATTTCTGGACGACCGGCGTCTCTACTGCGACGCCTTCTATGCCTACTATACCGATCTTGAGGGGGAATACGGCTGGGTCGCGTGTGTCGAGGGTCAGGTTGTAGGATTCCTGGTCGGCTGCGCGAACTCAAAGCGCCAGATGCGGCGTTGGCTGTGCCGGGTCTTGCCTGGGGTGGCCTGGCGTGCGCTGCGTGGACGGTACCGGCTGGGGCGCAAGACCTGGGCGTTCACAGCGCGCGTGGCTCTGTCAACCCTCCGAGGGGAGTTCGCAAGCGCTGATCTGGACCGGTATCCCGCTCACCTGCACATCAACGTGGCAGCGGAATATCGAGGGCGGGGTGTGGGCCGCCGGCTGATGGACGCCTATCTCGAGCAGTTGCGTCGCGGGGGCGTGCCGGGAGTACACCTGCACACGACGAGCCTGAACGAGGCGGCCTGTCGTCTGTACGAAGGGGCCGGGTTTCGGGTGGTGGACGCGTGCCCGACGGGCCTATGGACGCATCTCGTGGATCGTGCGGTCGAATATCGCTGCTATGCGCTGGCGCTGGCGCCGGGTGGGGATGTGTAGGTGCATCCGTTGGGCCGGATCGGTGCCAAAGGTGGGGAGATGACATGACAAGGCCAAAGGTCGGGCTGCTGCTGCTGACCGCGGAGTGGTTCAGCCAGATCGGAGCGAGCCAGGGGGTTTTCCAGGGACTGTCCCACTTGCTCGACGTTGATGCGGCCAACATAGAGCAGGCGCTGGGAGTGTACCTGGAGGTGGTCAACCCGGGAGTGCTGGCGACCCGGGCGCAGGTGAGCGAAGCGATCGAGCGCTTTGAGCGAGAGGGGATCGATGCCCTGGTCGCCTGCCAGATCACGTGGGGCGAGGACAGGCTCATCCTGGATGCCGTGGAGAAACTTCCGCAGACACCCCTCCTCCTCTGGTGCTATGCGCCGTTCAGGCGGTTGCCAGTGCCGATGACGATGCGCGACCTGTTCCGGGCGAGCGGGCCGGTGGGCGCAGTGCAGGCCAGCGGCCCGCTGAAACGGCTGGGGAAGGCGTTCGGCTTTGCGTTTGGCTCATACGAGGACAAAGAGGCGATCCACAGGATCGTCGCCTATGCCAAGGCGGCTCAGACGGTGCGCGAACTTCGTAGGGCCACGATCGGCGTGCTTCCCTACCGCTGCGACCAGATGACAGGCACCTATGTCGACGAGTTCAGGCTCAGAAAGGAGGTCGGCCCGACGCTCAAGTATATCTCGGTGCAGGACTATCGCAGCGCGTGCGAGCAGATCCCGGACGAGACCGTCGCCGCGTACGTGCGAGGTCTGAAGGCCGGCTTTCGGATCTCGGAACAGACCACCGAGGCCGGCCTGTTCAACGGGGCTCGGGCCTCGCTGGGCCTGGCTGAGGTCGTCGCCGCACACGATCTGGATGCACTGGCGATCGAGGACATCTCGGAGGAACTGCACCGGGCGATCGGGCTCAGGCCGTGTCTATACGTGCCCGCACTGTTTGAGAGAGCGGTGGTGAGCATGGAGGCCGAAGTAGGGGGTGCGGTGGCCTTGCTGATGCTCAAGATGTTGGCCGGCAAGTCGCCCATGTACAGCGAGGTCTTTACTTACGATCGGGAGGGTAACTGCCTCCTGATGGGCCACGCAGGCGTACACGACATCAGCCTGGCCGAGAGCACGGGGGATGTGCTGATCGAGCCAGATGGCGAGTACGTCGAGTCGGAGCCGGACAGCGCGTGGATGTGCTTCCGGGTCAAGGCGGGGCAGGTCACGATGCTGAGCGTGTTCTGCGACGTAGACCGCTTCAAGATGGTGATCGCCTCAGGAGAGGCGCTGGGAGGCGAGGACAGGCTGCTCGGCTCGCCCCACGCCTACGTCAAGCTGGCCGTTCCTGTAGCCAGTTTCTTCGAGCAGTCGATCCGGACGGGGATGACCCAACACTGGGCGCTCGTGCACGACGACGTGGTGGACGAGCTGATCGCCCTGGCCGACATCGCTGGCCTGGAGAGCGTGGTGATCGGGGAGCGCCCGTAGCTTGGCCGACGCTCGACCTGGCAAGAGCCGCGGGAGGCGTACCGCTGTGCGCCTCCCGCGGCTGCATGCTCCTACGACAGGTCCAGTTCCTCGCGGGACTCGATGAGGCTCTCGTCCAGTTCCATGCTCATACCCGGGCCTGTGGGCAGCTCGATGTGCCCGTCCACCGGCTGGATCTTGTGCTTGAGAAAGTGCTGGCCAGCCAAGCCGTGCTGCAGGAGCCATTCCTGGATTGGGCAGGTGGTGATCGTCTGAGAGGCGATGAGCTGGGTCGAGGCCATGGCGCCGTGGTGAGGGATCACCGGAATGGCATAAGCGGAAGCCAGGGCGCAGATCTTGACCATCTCGGTGATGCCGCCCGCCCACGTGGGATCTGCCTGCAGGACGTCCACCGCTCCGGCGTCCAGAAGGGCCTTGATGCCCCAGCGCGTGTACTCGTGCTCTCCCCCAGAGATCGCGATGCTGGTGACCGAGCGCCTGATCTCGGCATACTGGGGGATCATATCGGCCAGCACAGGCTCCTCGAACCACCAGGGCCGGTATTCGGCCGCAAGCTCGGCCATGCGGATGGTGTAGGGCACGTTCCAACTGCTCCAGGCGTCGAACATGATCTCCACATCCGGACCGACGGCCTCCCGTATCGTCCGGATCAACTCCAGGTTCTTGCGCATACCCTCCGCTCCCTCGGTCGGGTCGTGGCGAAAGAACCACTTTGTTGCCGTGTATCCCTGGGCGACCACCTCCCGGGCCCGGCGGGCGGCCAATTCGGGCTCGATAGAGTAGCCCAGCATCGAGGCATAGGCGCGGATCTTGTCCCTGCTGGGGCCACCGAGGAGCACGTACACGGGGGCATTGAGCGCCTTGCCCTTGAGGTCCCACAGGGCCAAATCGACGGCGCTGATGGCCATCATCGTCTCGCCCTTGCGCCCGTGGATCGCATACCGGTACATCTTGTCCCAGATTCGCTCGATGGCGTGAGGGTCCTCTCCGATCAGGACGCGTTTCAGGCTACTCTCTATGGTCTGCGCCAGAGAGGGGGAGATAGGGCCCCACGTGCCGCTCAGGCCCGCGTCTGTGTCAACGAACAGGAAGAGGTGCTGCAGCGGGTAGGGAGGCCCACCCGCACGCCCCAACGGCCACGTGGTTCCCTCGGCGCGGAACTCGGGGTAGATGTCGATGGGCCGAACGAGCCGCTCTTCACCGAGCGGACCATCATAGTCCAGGGTACCCTTGACGAGCACGTAGCGAAGTCCAGTGATCTTCATCTCTATTCTCCATGTGAGGTCAATCCATGCGTCAGGCAGGACTCCCATCGCAGAAGGTAGCGGTATGGCAGGACCTGCCTTTGCCCTGTGATACCTTGGAAACTGTCGGTGGATCTCGACGCGCAGCCGTGCCCTGGCGGGACCTAGATCAGAAGCACGCCGCCCTGGCTCAACCCCACCAGGAGAGGTGCCCCGGGCTCAAGCCCCTGGGGGGCGGCGATGCACGTCGCCTCGAGTGCGCCGCGACCAGACACCCACTCTGACCAGGAAGCGCCTCCATCGCGCGAGACAAGCAGCGCTTCTTCCGCCAACACGAGGAGGTGCGGTCTGGCCGGGAAGTCCGGCGCAAGGAGGATAACGTTCACGGCTCCGGTCACCGCCTCGCGGCCGATTCGCTCCCACTTGAGCCCGCCGTTCTGTGACCGCAACAGGCCGCTGGACTCGGTGCCAGCGAACAAAGTGCCGTCATTGGCGAAAGAGGGAGAAAGCGCCAGGCTGATCACCGGCGCGAGCTCGATGTCCAGGCCTGACTCCCGCCAGGCACGCCCACCGTTTGTGCTCTGAAAGACGCCCGTCTCTGTGCCCACGTAGAGTGTATCATCGCTGTCAAAGCTGGGCGAGATGGCGAGGCTGTAGACATTGAGGTCGAGCAGCCCAAAGTTCCAGGATGCCCACTTGCTCCCCCGGTCCGCCGAGCGAAACACCCCATCCTCGACCGTTCCCGCCAGGGCCGTTCCGTCGTTCGCATAGTTGGGTGAGAGGACCAGCGTCGAGACCGCCGGCGGAGGCGAGGGGAGCTCTGCGATCAGCCAGTTCTTTCCGCCGTCGAACGAGCGCAGGACGCCCCCAATGACGCCAGCGTACACGCTGGCGTCATCCGGACCCACGGCGACCGACGTGGTCATCAGTGGAGCCTGCAGGTCCAGGGCGACGTAGGCGTCCCTCCAGGTGCGGCCTCCGTCTTCGGAGCGATACAGGCCCGAGCCACACGCGGCAAAGCACAGGCCATCCCGGGCATAGTCGGGAGAGGCCGCCAGCGAGTAGACGGCGTCTCCTATGCGCGGCTGATCGGTCATGGGGTTCTCCCTGCCGCTCTGGCCTTGCGGGCGTAGGAAGGGTACAGCGGATCGGTGACCTTGGGCTTGAGGTGATGTACCAGGACATCGGTCGTCAAAGCGAGCGCGGCGCCCGTAACTGCGCCGTGCACGGCTGCCTTGATGGCCGCGGCGATATCCATGATCCCGGCCTGGGCCAGATCGACGACCTGCCCGGTGTTGACGTCGTATCCGCAGCCTGGCCCTGCGCCGTCGAGGTCGGCCATCGCCCGGCTCGGGTCGTGCCCTGCATTGTGCAGGATCGTGCGAGCGGGCTCGGCCAGGGCCTCTATGAGGATGTTGTACGCCGCGCGCTTGTCGGGGTTTTCGCTGCGATCGGCTTGCTCTCTCAGGGCCGGGCGGCAGGCCAGCAGGGAGTAGCCTCCGCCGGGCAGCACGCCCTCAATGAGGACGCCGCGCATCGCTTCAGCCGTTCGCTCGGCCAGCTCCCTGCGGGTCATGATCTCGACGTTGGTCGCAGCCCCGACGCGCAGGATGGCCGAGCCACCGATCAGCTTGCCAATGCGCTGCTGGAGTTGCTGGCGAGATTCGGCGTCTTCTGGGGCCCGGTATGCGGCGCGCAGGTCGGCGATGTGCTTGCGCAGCGCGCGCGAGTCTCCCTTGCCGCCAATGATGCCAAAGCTGTGCAGGTTGGCCCACGCGCTCCGGGCCCGTCCCAGGTCTTGCAGGTCGATGCCTCTCAGCGTCTGCTGCCCGGCTGACACAAGATAGGGAGTGCCGCCGGTCAAGCGGACCATATCCAGCAGAGCAGCACCCCGTTCCGCTGGCGTCTGGCCTGGAGCCTTTACGGCAGCGATCGGAAAGGTCTCAGGCTTGGAGTTGGCCTGCAGCAGGCCGATCGCCCTGTCAGAGAGCCCCGCGACGATCACCAACAGGGAGGAGAATCCCCCTGACATCGCCATCGAGAGAACCGGCACGAGCTGGTCCGGGTCCTCGATCTTGAGGTCGGTGATCAAGATGGCGACGTTCTCCATCTCGGTCCGGAGCAGCTTCTGGTCGGCGATCATCGCGCGGGAGAGAAGGCCCTCGTCCCAGTACATTCCCTCGACGTACTCCCGCTCCAGGTGGCGTCCTTGCCCGGACCGGATCTCCAGCCGGCCGTGTTCGCCAATGATGTCAAAGATCTCGCCCATCATCTCGGCCAAGGGGCGGTCATAGCAGATCGTCCCCGCGATCCGGACGAGCTGCTGTTCGCCCCGAGGCTGCGTGATCATCCCTGTGAGCTGGGACAGGATGAGGCGCACGCCCTGTTCCAGGTAGTGGCGCAGCCGCATGGCGTTGCCGCCGGCAGCGATGTAGCGAACGCCCTGGTTGTAGACTGACTGCAGCAAAAAACCGCCTTCCGTTTGACGGTCGGCGGCTCGCATGCTATACTGTGTTGTGTCAGGCCGCCGACACGGACTGGTCATGCCCCAAGCGTCCCAAAGCGCTGTGGGGCTTTTCTCTTGGCTTATTGTAGCACAAATGTTCGGGGGGTGCAAGCGCCTGATCCCCGCATTTTTCCGCCGGATTCGCGTACCTCCCGTGCGGCAGGTTGAGGAGGTGAAAAAAAGGGGAGCAGGGGGGGTGAGGCAGGGGTGGAGGAGTATGTGAGGGTTGGTGGTGTGTGATGTGATGAGGGAGAGAGGTGTTGGCCTTGGCTTCTTATGTCAAGTCCACCGCCGCGCCGGTCCGGCTTGCTCAACCTGCCGACTGTTCCACCAACCAACGGATGATCCGCGCCGTCCGCTCGCTCACCATCCGCTGCTGATTCCCCACCACAACACGAACCATCGCCCACCTCATGAGAACTCCTATCACCCCTATACAACACATCGATCCGTCATCGCGGACCGACCCGAACTGATTGGCTCAAATTGATGGAAATGTGGTATAATGATCTAGCAAGCACAGATCATTCCGATCCCTGCCTTGTAGCAGAAAGTGATTGGCAATGGTATACCAGATCGAGCGACACCTACCCTTCAACATCGCGCTACTCTACGATGCCTTTTCACTTGATGACGTTGACCGCACCGCTATCCGCGAAATCCTGGGAAGAGAAGGCATCACACCCCTGGAAACACCCGATGTTATGCTGATGGTTTCCACTGGCAGCAACATTGTGGTCCAGGCAGGCAATCGCCGGATACTTGTCATTGACCAGAGCGAAAATCCAACCATCGAGGGCAGCCCGATACCATCCGTGGCTGCGCGAGTTCACACTACTGTTCCTGGGAGTCTAGTTGCGTTTGGGTTCAACTACGATCTCGGCATTAGCCAGGCGCAACCACCGGCCAACGAACTCTTGATCAACCGTTTCTTGCCAAACAGAGAGGAGATGGAAGCTCTCCTCGATGGCGATGTCCAGTCTGTTGCACCTACTATTCGGTTCACGCGAGGTGATGTCCGCTATATGTTGGGCATCAGAGGCGCCGACGATACTCACCTGCACGTACACTTCAACGCAGAGTTTGCGCAGACCCCGTTGCCTGGTGCTGAGGAGCTGGCCCGCTCATTTGCGTCTGAGTTTGACGTCCTCCGCCAAACACTGGATCGAGTATTGGGAGAGTAGCTATGTCAGCGGTCAGCATGCTTTCCAATGTCACTGCCTATGGGGTAGCAGATTGCCCCGTGCTATTCTATGAGCCAGAAGACACGGCGGCCTCGTTTCAGGAGGTTGCTCATTGTACGCTGGGCCAGATACTTACTGCTGCCCCAAAGCTGCCGGCTGCTGGTCTATTCTGGGCGCGCTCCTCTGGACGCCTTCTGGTGTCCTACCGCTGGGCATTGCTGCACGCATACACCCAACGCGAACTGACGAGCTCCCTGTTCCGAGCAATCTGGGTGAGGTCCAAGGTAGAAGGCGAGTCTGGTTCGGCTGCATTTGACACCCTCGCACGTGCGTATGCTATGTCTTCATTCCTTCGCGAGATCATTGCTCCGGAGGGATCCGCATCGGATGAGCTGTTGCCTGGAGAAGCCTGCTTTGATGGGATTGCGGCCATTAGGCGCTGGTATGAAGACGATGCCCAGCCAGTCTACGCTGCTCCATCTCTCGCTGAAGAGGTCTTTGGCCCAGAGGATTCCGTAGCAGAAGGGCTATTGCCCGGAGAGGTCTCGTCTGACGAGATCATGGCGAGGATCGCCAGATACGAGACCAAGTACCAGATGAGCTCAGAAGAGTTCCAGCGACAAGTACGTGAGGGAACTGCACCGGACACGTTTGATACTGTGGCCTGGAACATCTTGCTCCGGAATCTGTAGGGCTAACCCGTATGAGCCGCCTGCGCACCGTACAGGAGTACTTCGAGCAAGTCAAACACCAAGTCTCAGCAAGCGGCTGCTCGACCGATTGGACCGCCGTCAGATTCCACCGCCGCAGCAAAACGAGTGGATGGGTCGAAGCAGAGGAGTTGAGATTCCCGGACGATGCCACTCTGCGCTTCATTGAAGAAGTTGTGATCAATAGGGACGGCACAGTCGACCGCATAGCCTATTCCTTCAATTACGACCGCCCAGAGGGGGAGACCTGGAGCGGCGCCGAAGGTACGCTTTCGCACGGCAACATCTGCTGCTCATTCCGGTACGACCGCGATCCCGCACGAGCGAGACCCATTGTACACGAAGAGTGTCATCTGCATGTGAACGACTTGCGCGACACCCGAGGCGAGGAGTTACGGTTCCGGACTCACGCTACAACCTTTGAAGAGGTCTTCGAGTTCATTCGCTGTGTCTTCTACTCCTAGCGGCTTGCTTGCGCGTCACGGACCAACCTGACGCTCCCTCTCCGCAAGTCATCAGTCGTCGCCTCGGCTACGGCACGCGCTGCCAGGATCCTATCATCACTGCCTCGACTCAGCCAGTGGGTGGCCTTGCCCCCGCGCCGCGGGGTCGCAGCACCGCTGGCTGCCGCGGCTGCCAGAAGAAAGTCACGGCGGTTCATCTTTTTCTGTTCACTCATTACGAACTCCTTTACAGTGAATGAGTCTTTCTCCTCACCAGTGATAGCGGTACCGCACTGCTCGTACACCGTCTTTGCTTCTCCTGTCCCTGTCTCCTTTCTACGCGTTCGCCGGAGCTCGCCGCCCAAGGCGGATGAATTAAGATCCGTCATGCACTTGAGAGAGGCGGGGCTCTGCACTGAACCGCGAATGGTACCACTCTGCGAAGGGCTGTGTATACCAGATGTGTGCGCACGCCGTCAGTGATCGTGCACTCGCCTAGTACACCGTCCGAAGGGGTTCGCTGAACCTTTGACCGCGTTCTCGGGTTTGGTCATCGAAAATCGATAGGTGATGAAAAGTCCCCAGCTCGTAGGATAGTCTTGGCCTGTGAAGTGGGGAGACCCCAGGTCTTGCACGAGAGTGCAGCGGCTACGAGCAGAACAGGGCGGGCAGTTGTCCGATGTTGAATACGCTACCACAGCTAGGGCCACTTGTCAAATCGCCGTTCAGGACTTCAGGACTTGACAGGGGCGATGGTCTGCAGTAGAGTAGAGAACTGTGGCCGCCCGGATTGCGGCCTCCCACCGGCTCCGGCAAGCCGCCGGGACGGGCCTGGGAGCCAGCGAACTTGAGGACATCGACCTCGTAGAGCCCGCCTTGCCGGCGTAGGTGCGCAGCTACCACCTTCCCTCATGGGTGCCCCTCGACCAGTCTCAGGGCGGCGGCGATGTCTTGGGCGATCATTTGCCTCTTGCTCTTCTCGATGAAAAAGCTGGGACCTGCCTGCAGGTAGGAGGGGAAGGCCCTCCGTCCCCCGAACAGGTATTCTGCACCTCGGATCTTGTAGGTGGAACCAGCGGGGATGACGCGCCCTTCGCCGGCCCTCCTGGCGATGTAGTTGATCGCTCTGATCGCGACGTCGCCCATCAGCAGGAATGCCTGCACGTTCGGGAAGAGGAGAAGCTCCTTTTCCAGGATGAACGAGCACTCTACGATGGTTGCGGCCTTGATGCCATATCCTGTCTTGCCGCACTTGACCGCGGTGGTGAGGTACACGCCAAGGCCCAGGATCTCCTGGATGGATGAGACGTCAGCGCCCGCATCCTTGAACGCCTGCACCGTGGTCTGTTCGAACAGGGGGCCATCCTTCGCATAGTAGTAGTCGCCCGCATCGGCGGGCGCGGCCTCTGAGATCAGGACGATGGAAACGTCGGCCGGCTGGATGTCGATGTCCGGAACGATGTAGCACTCGTGCCTGACGTCCTGGCACGGAAACGCCGTACATCCCACACACTCGCTCACGCGCATCTCTTGGCCTCCCTTCGTGCGTTCGAGGTCCTGGTAACCGTTCGCCGACTCTGGTTCCATGGTAGCACAGGGGGCGATGGTAGGCAAACGGCCTTCCTCTTCGATCTCTGGGCGTGTGAGGTGGTTGCGGGACGATCTCAAGGATGCTATAATGTGCCCAGGTGTGCTTGGCAGCGCGGATGGCTGGCCAGAGGGTGAAAGGCTCCCTTTATTTGCACCTCGTCTGCGCCCGACCTACGCGCTGCTCGATCCTCAATGGAAGAGGAGGTGGACCTGTGACCGTTCGATTCACTCGGTGTCCCGAGAACCCGATCGTGGTCCCGGGGCTGTATGAGTGGCGCATGGCCACGGTGTTCAACCCGGGCGTCCTCTATGATGAGGGGCGGTTCTACATGTACGAGCGCGCGGCGGGAGGTCTACGCCCGTTTCACTGCTACATCGGCATGCTGGAGAGCGAGGACGGCGTTCACTTTGTGCACGTTCGCGACGAGCCGGTGTTCACGCCAGAGATGGCGGGCAGCAAGTACGGCAGCGTGCAAGATCCCCGCGTTGTCCAGATCGACGGCGTGTACTATATGACCTACGCCTTTCGGCCGTATGCGTGGAACTCGTACCCGACGGGGCTTGGCGTTCCCGAGTCGCACGAGGTGGACTACCCTGGCTTTGACTGTCGCTCGGAAAAGAACCAGACGCGATCGGGCATCGCAGTCTCTACAGACCGGGTGCATTGGCAGCATCACTGCTGGGCGACTCCCGAAGGTATCGACGACCGGGATGTGATCCTGTTCCCAGAGCGGATCCGAGGCAAGTTCGTGCTGCTGAGGAGGCCGCTGCAGTACGTCAGCCCAGACCACAGCTCGATCCAGAGTGTGGATGCCCCGGGTATCTGGATCTGCAGCTCCGACGACCTGGAGACGTGGTCAGAGCCGACGCTGCTGGCCCAGCCAGAGTACGAATGGGAGGGGGGACGTATCGGCGGATCGACCCCGCCGATCAAGACGGACCGCGGCTGGCTTGTGCTGTATCACGGGGTCGAGGACCAGCACCCACCGACGCGGCGGGTGTGCTATCGCCTCGGGGCGATGATGCTCGACCTGCACGACCCGACTGTGGTCCTGGCGCGGGCTCCGAGCTTTGTGATGGAGCCCGAGGCCTACTATGAGCGGTTCGGCCTGTATATTCCCAACGTGATCTTTCCGACGGCAAGCGTGGTCAAGGACGGGCTGGTCTACCTCTACTATGGCGTGTGCGACACGGCCATTGCCCTGGCTACTGCGCCGCTGGAGGATCTGGTCGCGTATGTAATGGGAGACGGCTAGTGAGAGAGCTTGCCCGAGCTCCTGTGACGGAACAGGGCGAGCCTATGGGCAGCAGCAAGGAGGGAGCGGATGGAGAAAGGTTCGAATGGGGTAGGCACTGGAGGCGCGTTGTCTCCGGCTGGTCTGGCGGTGCTTTCCCGGCGGTCGTTCCTGAGAGGTTTGGGGGCAGCCGCTGCTGGAGCGGTGCTCAGTAGCTGCACCCGAACCAAGTCCCAGGTAGCTCGCCAGACAAAGGACCCGGTGCAATTGGTCTACCAAGACTGGCGGACCGATTGGTTCCCGCCCATGGTCCAGCGCGTGCTCGAAGAGTTTCACGCCACGCATCCCAACATCCGTGTCTTTTACACGCCGGACCCGGAGAACCTTCAGGAAAAGATGGTAGTCGACATGCAGGCTGGCACTGCGCCTGACGTGTTCCAGGGGTGCTGCACGCACTTTCCCGCGTGGGCGCAGTTGGGCTACACCGTCGACCTGCGTCCCTACGTTCAGGCCGATCTGGACCAGAACACCATTGACGAATGGGATCCAGCACAGTACAGAGCGCTCTTTGCGAGGGATGGGCAGCAGTTTGGCCTGCCAAAATACCACGGCGCGCTGGCGCTCTACTACAACAAGGACCTCTTTGACCAGTACGGCGTGGAGTATCCCGACGACACGTGGGATCACGATGACTATTCGCGCGCGATGGAACGCCTCACCCGCGACCGTGACGGAGATGGCAAGACCGATCTGTGGGGCAGCATGCTGGATGTCTCCTGGGATCGTATTCAGACGCACGTCAATGGCTGGGGTGGGCACTTTGTGGATCCCGAGGATCCCGCGCGATGCCTGATGTCCGAGCGCGAGGCGATGGCGGCCATGGAGTGGATCCGGGCGCGCATGTGGGACGACAAGGTGATGGCCACGCCCCTTGATGTACAGAATGTGCAGACACGCCAGGCGTTCATCTCCAAGCAGGTCGCCATGGTCGAAGATGGGTCGTGGGCGCTGAAAGACATCCTGGAGGGAGCGGACTTTCAGGTGGGAGTGGCTCCCTTTCCTGCGGGTCCAGCGCGAAGGGTGACCTTGTCTACGACAGATGGCTTTGGCATCTATGCCGGGACCCGACATCCCGACGCCGCGTGGGAGCTGCTCAAGTTCCTGATCAGCAAGGAGTACGGACGCGAGATGGCCCGGGCCAGTTTCCTCCAGCCAGCGCGGGCTTCCCTGGTCGGTGAATGGGCGGGGTTTGTTCGCGATGCATTCCCCGGCAAGATCGCGGATCGCGACATCGCGACCTTTGCGGACGGCCACATCAAGGGCTACTCGGTGACGACAGAGATCTTTGCCAACGCGGCCGACGCCAAGCGGATGGCGGACGCCGCGTGGGACCGGATCTTTGTCCTGGGGCAGGCGCCGGTGACAGAGTTGGAGAATACTTGCCGCAGGATCCAGGAAGCCGAGTCGTGACGTACCGATCGCGCGGTAGAGGATTTGTGCCGTGAGCAAGCGCACCAAGGTCGAGAAGCGGCACCGCCTGGCGCGGTGGCCCCGGATCCCGGGCCTGTCAAGAGGCAGCCTTCGCACCAAGATCATCGTCTGGTCCTTTATCCCCGCGGCGCTCATCCTCGCCGCTGTGGCGCTGTTTGCCTTTATCGCCTACCAGCAGGTGATGGAAGAGCTGGTGATCAAACGGGACCAGGACGTGACGCGGCTGTCCGCCGGTCAGCTCGCGGCGGACCTGTCCGAGTACGCCGGCCTGCTCACCAGCGTGGCGCGCACGGCCGACATCTATCGCGGCTACCCGGACGATCAGCGAGAAGCGCTCAACAGGGCAGGGAACCGCCTGGCAGTCTTTGACGGTGGAGTCGTGATCCTGGACACCTTTGGCACAGTGGTAGCGGTTCATCCGGAGCGATCGGACCTCCTGTGGCAGGATTGGTCCGATCGTGCCTGCTATAGCAAGGTACGACATTCCCAGACCATCGGTTCGTCCGAGCCAAGCTTCTCAGATGTCGTGGCTATCGGCCCAGACGGTCTGGAAGTAGTCTGCGTCGCGGTGCCGGTGACGGGCGAGGGGGGCGAGTTTGTGGGGGTAATGGCTGGCATGTTCCGCCTGGGCACCACCGCCGTAAGCGCGTTCTATGGCGACATCGTCAAGCTGCGCGTGGGGGAGAGTGGCAGCACGTACCTCGTTGACAGCTTTGGGCGGGCGATCTATCACTCGGATGCCGCTCGCATCGGGGAGGACCTCTCCGCTCAGCTCGTCGTCGAGCAGGTGCTGGCGGGGCAAGCGGACGCGTTCCGCACGCGTGATTCCACAGGAGTGGATATCGTCGCCAGCTACGCTCCGGTGCCCGGTACGCCCTGGAGCTTGGTGGTCGAGGAGCGCTGGGCTGCGTTGGCCAACGGAAGTCTGGGCTATCGAGAGCTCCTGCTGCTCCTACTGGTACTGGGGGTGGTGGTGCCGGCGGTGGTGGTTGCGATCGGTGTCAGGCGGATCACCAGGCCGATCGCGCAATTGATCGAGGCCGCTCGCGAGGTGGCCAAGGGGAACTTTGGCCAGACGATCACCGCACGAACAGGGGACGAGGTGGAGGAGTTGGCCAAGCAGTTCAGCTTGATGTCTGCCCAACTCGAAGAGTCGTACACGCATCTCGAACAGAGAGTGGCCGACCGGACCAAGGAACTGGCTACCCTCAACGCAATCGCAGCCACCGTAAACCGATCGCTCGAGCTGGACGAGATCCTGAACGACGCCCTGGACAAGACACTGGAAGCCATGCAGATCGAGGCCGGAGGCATCTATCTGCTGGATCACGGTACAGGGGTCCTGTCCTTGGCTGCCCACCGGGGGTTCAGCGCAGAGTTTGTGGCCGAGGTCGATCAGCTCAGGGTAGGTGAGGGCTTTTCAGGTCGCGTGGCGCAGTCCGGCGCACCCCTGATCGTCAGGGATGTGTCCGCAGATCCCCGGCTCACCCGGGCGGTGGTCCGAGAAGCAGGTCTCCGATCGCTGGCTGCGGCCCCCCTGACCTCCAAGGGTACGGTGCTGGGTACCTTGTATGCTGTCACTCACGGCTACCGCGAGTTCTCCGAGCAGGATGTCGAGCTGCTGACCTCCATTGGCCACCAGATCGGCGTCGGCATCGACAATGCTCGGCTTTTCGCGGCTGAGCAGCGTCGTGCGGAGCAGTTCCGAGTCATCAGTGAAGTGGGGCGCCAGATCACGTCGATCCTGGATGCCGATGAGCTGCTCTGGGAGATCGTCCGCTTGCTCAAGGAGACCTTTGGCTATTACATGATCACAGTCGGCTTGATCGAGGGCGATCAGGTGGTCTTCCGAGCGGGGACCAAGACCGGCTGGGATGCGCCGCAGTTCTGCCCGCCGGCCGTCACGGTGGGCGGACGAGGGATCACGGCCTGGGTGGCGGCCACCGGTAAGCCCCTGCTCGCGCCTGAGGTGAGTCAAGAACCCCGATACCTCTATCTCCCCGACGCGGGAGAGACCCGTTCGGAGCTGGCCGTTCCCCTGGTGACAAAGACCTCGGTGATCGGCGTACTGAATGTGGAGAGCGATCAGCCGAATGCCTTCGACGAGAGCGATCTGACCGTGCTCCAATCCCTCGCTCTCCAGGCAGGCATCGCCATCGAGAATGCCCGGCTCTACGAGCAGGCCCAGCAGCTAGCCGTCATGGAAGAGCGCAGTCGTCTGGCCCGGGACCTGCACGACGCCGTGACGCAGACCCTCTTTTCGTCCAGCTTGATCGCCGAGGCCCTGCCCTCGGTCTGGGAGACCGATCAAGAAGAAGGCCGCGACCTGCTGGAGAGGCTGCGACAGTCGAGCCGGGGAGCGCTGGCAGAGATGCGCGCCTTGCTGCTCGAACTGCGCCCGGCAGCCCTGATTGAGGCCAGCTTTGCCGACCTGCTCCGCCAGCTTGGGGAGGCAACGACCGGGAGGACAGGGATACCGGTCGATGTGGAGACCACGGGTGCGTGCGACCTGCCGGAAGACGTTCACGTTACCCTCTATCGGATCGCCCAGGAGGCGCTCAACAACGTGGTCAAACACTCGCAGGCCGACCACGTGGAGGTGCGGCTCTCTTGCAGTTCAGAGGAGTCCGGGGAGAGGGGAAGTCCGCTCAAGGTGGGATTACGCTCTCGGCAAGCCCTGGCAGGCCAGGGCACCCGGGTAGAGCTTGTCGTCCGCGACAACGGGCGGGGCTTTGACCCCTGCATCGTGTCACACGGTCGTCTCGGACTGGGCATCATGCGCGAGCGCGCGGAGACGATCGGTGCTTCGCTCGACATCGAGAGCACACCGGGGCGTGGAACGCAGATCGCGGTGATATGGGGAAGAGACCAGGGGCAGGAGGACCCGTCCGGGCCATAGATAGGGCCGATTCAGAGATCAGCCAGTTGTCTGAACAGCAAGATGGGCCACCTGGCCTAGTCCCAAAACCCGCTGGGTGCCCGATGCGCACGGAGAGCTTGTGCTCTATACTGGGTGCAGACCAATGGGATTTAGGTTCAACACTGGAGATGAGAATATGCGTATCCTGCTGGCTGATCACCGAACAAGAGTGCGATTCGCGTTGCGGACGTTGCTGGCACGACAGCCGGGCCTGGAAATCGTAGGTGAGGCGAGGGGTGTCGAAGACCTGATTGTGCAGGTCGCAGTGACCCAGCCCGACCTGGTATTGTTCGACTGGGACCCTGGGGTGGAGGCAGTCGCTCACATCCCCAGGGTCCTGCGGAGAATCTGTCCTGGACTCGTGATCATCGCTCTCAGTGGGCGCCCTGAAGCCCGGCACGCTGCGCTGGCGGCAGGAGCGGACGCGTTTGTGAGCAAGGTTGATCCACCGGAGAGATTGCTCTCGGCGGTCCTGCCCGTCGGGCAGGACGCGATCGAGGAGCCCGCTCTCGTTTGACACGTTGAGAGGTGAGCAGCACCTGCTCACCTCTCCAGGTCCAGCTTCAGGGAAAGGAATTGGAGCAGGTCCTTCAGGGTGATCACGCCGACCAACTGATCGCCGTCGACCACCAGCAGCCGGCTGTTTCGAGTCCGGCTCATCGTGGAGAGCGCTTCCATCGCATCCGCCGTTGGGGAGATGGTGTTGTGGATGGAGCATTCCCTGACCAGTGTACCCACCGTGCGCTGTGCCCACTCATCTCGAGGGATCTCGGCGATTGCGCGGGTGCTGACGCAGCCGGTGAGCGTAGCTCCCTCTACGACAGGGTACATTTTGAAGTGATGGGTGTAGACATAGTCGTCCACAAGCTGCTGGATCGAGATCGAGGGGGACACGGTCACCGGATCGGGTTTCATAAAGCGCTGCACGAGCTCGCCCTGGAAGGCCTCGCGCACAAAGAGTTGTCGATAGGAGGCTTGCGATGCGTTGCGCAAGAACATCCCGATGAGCAGCATCCACAGGCCGCCCACAAAGTTGCCGAGAAGGAGATAGACCGCTCCCAACGCCATTTGAGCGATGCCAAATGCCGACCCGATTCGCGAGGCAAGCCGCGTCGCCCATCGTAGGTTTCGCTTCCAGCCCCAGAGGATCGAGCGCAGCACGCGCCCCCCATCGAGCGGGAAGGCGGGCAGAAGGTTGAATGCGGCCAGCGAGCCATTGATCGAACCGAGGTAGCCCAGTACGCCGGTGATCGAGATCGGCCACTCCAGGTCAATCGTCCACAGGTGCAGCCCATAGAACCCGAGGCCCAGCAGCGCGCTGGACAGGGGCCCCGCCAGAGCCATCAGGAACTCCGACCGGGCACTTGGGGGCTCGCCCTCCATCTCGGCCACGCCGCCAAAGATGAACAGCGTGATCCCGGTGATCGGCAAGCCGTATCTGCGGGCAACCAGCGAGTGGCAAAGCTCGTGAAAGATGATCGAGGCAAAGAGGGCCACTGCACTGGCAATACCCATCCACCAGTACGTCGCTCCGGGCAAGCCAGGATTATTCGATGGAAGTATGTTCCGTGCGAGGGACCAGGTGATGAGGATAGCGAGGACCAGCCAGCTCAGCTCGACCTTGACCTCGAACCCCAACAGCCTAAAGAGAGTGATCCGCTTCTCAGACATCAACTCCTCCTTCATTCAGGGACGTGATAGCGCTCACTGACCCGAGCGCACTGCTCCACTTATCGGACGCGATCGCCGGCGAGCAACTGACCCGCGGCGCACACACTGCTCTGAGGAATGGCCGTGTACCAAGCGCTCTTGCAAGGTCCTGAGCACCGATCCTTCGTGCTGCCTGGCGGGGAACCAGCCGCCCTGCTGATCCACGGCTTTCCCGCCACGCCGCTCGAGATACGACCTCTGGCAGAGGCACTGCAGCAGGCAGGCTGGACCGCCCAGGGTCTCCTGCTCTCTGGATATGGTCCCGAGCTTGCTGACCTCGAGCGGCGGGGCTGCCGTGACTGGTTGGACGCGATCGAGACCGCGCTGCGTGTCCTTCAAGCGGCGCACAGCCCCGTGCTACTGATCGGCTACTCGATGGGCGCGGCGCTGTCGATCGCCGTCGCTGCCGACCATCCGCCTGATGGGCTGGTTCTGCTGGCGCCATTCTGGCGCCTCGGTTCGGCCCTGCAGTGTGCGATCGGGGCCGTCGTGCGGCCGTTTCTGCCACGCTACGTTCGCCTGCTTCGATGGACGGACCTGGGTGATCCGGATCTGCGCCAGGTCATTCGCAAGTACCTTCCTCAGGTCGATCTGGACGATCCGGAGGTGCGCGAGCAGGTCCGCCAGCTCCGCGTGCCGGTCTCGGTGTTGTACCAGGTAGGCACAGCCGGTCTGGAAGGGTACCGCAGGGCACCAGCGGTCCACACGCCGACGTTGGTCGTGCAAGGCACGCGCGACCGCACGGCGCGGCCCACCCTCACATGCCGCCTCATGGCTCGTTTCCCGCAGGTGCCGCGCTACGTGCCTGTGGATGCAGACCACGATCTGATCAATCCCCTCGAGCGTGACTGGCCTCTTGTGGAGCGCGCCGTGGTCGAGTTCGCCGCCGATGTGCTGTGGGGCAGGATCGAGACCTGACGCGCCACGGGCTGTCCCCCAGGTAGGGTGGGCCGGTCCGGCGTCACACTCTGAGCTTCTCCAGATGCAGCTTGCGAAACTTGGTCAGCTTGGGGGTGATCACCACCCGGCAGTACGGTTGTCCCTTGTTACCCTGGTAGTATTCCTGGTGGTAGTCCTCTGCCTTGTAGAACACCGTAAAGGGAGTCACCTTGGTGACGATGGGCGCATCCCAGACCTGGGCAGTGGTGAGCCGCTGGATCGTACCCTCGGCGACCGCTCTCTGCTCCGGCGAGTGGAAAAAGATCTCGGAGCGATACTGAGTGCCGAGGTCTGCTCCCTGGCGGTTCAGTGTGGTCGGGTCGTGGATGTCAAAGAACACTTCCAGGATCTCTCGATATGAGATGGCCTCCGGGTCGAACCTGATCTGGACGACCTCAGCGTGCCCGGTCCTACCCGTGCAGACCTCGTGGTACGATGGATGGGCGACGGTGCCCCCCGAGTAGCCGGATTCGACGTGCTCCACACCCGTCAGCTCGCTATAGACTGCTTCCAGGCACCAGAAACACCCCCCACCGAGAGTAGCGACCTCTGTCCGCCGACCTAAAGCCTGCGTCTGATTCTCTTGATTCATTTCCGCCTCCAAGTAGGGTTTCGACCATTGTACCACCCTGGAGCCCCGCCGTCAGCGACAAAAGTCGCTTCTGCCTCTTGACAGTTGCGCTGTTCTGGATCCCGCTATCTCGAGCCGGATATCTGTACGGGGTCGCAGGCCCCCAGTATCCATACCTCCAGCGATCTCGCGCAGCGTCTGGCTGGTCTCTGGGTGATGGTACCGCGGCGCCAGGTCGGCCATCGGGACGGCGATGTGGGGTGATGTGGATGAGCACGTCCTGCCGGTTCCGCCGCTCCTCCTCGTTGCACCCGATGACAGCCCTCAGCAGGAGGTCCACGATCTGTATCGCGTCGGTCACAGTCTGTCTCCGATCACAGGCTCTCACCGCCGGTCACATAGATCAGCTCGCCGGTGACAAAGTCGGAATCCAGCAGGAAAAGCATGGCCTTGACGATCTCCCCAGGGGAGCCGATTCGTTGAAGCGGGATCCTCGCCGCGCTCCGTTGGAGGAATTCGGGCCCCTTGCCTGGCGGCGGCAGGATCATGCCAGGGGCGATGGCATTGATCTGGATGTCTGGGGCCAGGGCCAGGGCCATGCTGCGGGTCATGGCGATCAAGGCCGCCTTGGTCAGGGTGTAGGCCACGTGATCCACGCCCGGCCGGACGCCGCGCCAATCGGCGATGTTGACGATGTGCCCGCGCTGCCCGTCTCCGATCTGCCGGGCAAAGGCCTGGATCAGAAAGAACGGGGACTTGAGGTTGACGTCAAAGTGCCGGTCCCAGTTCTCCTCGGTCGTGCTGTCCCAGGAGCCCGGTTCGAATATGGCGGCACTGTTGACCAGGATGTCCACCCTGCCAAAGCGCGCTGTTGCGGCCTCGACAATCGAGGGTGCCGTTCGGGCCTGGCTCAGATCAGCCTGAACGGCAACCGCGGTGCCCCCCTCTGCCTCGATCTGCCGCACGACCTCCTCTGCCGGCCCTGCGGACGCGTTATAGTGCACGACGAGCTGTGCTCCACGCTCGGCGAGGGCCAGGGCCATCGCCCTGCCCAGGCGCACCGCACCGCCGGTGACGATTGCTACTTTGCCGTTCAGTTCCATAGGCTGAAAACCTCCTGGTTTTGCGCTGCGTCCTCAGGAACTCAGGCCCAGCGCCGTGAGGGGCTCGACGCGCAG
>JADHXD010000133.1 GCA_016783145.1 Anaerolineae bacterium | reverse complement strand
GTCAAAAGGTGAACAAAAAAGATGCCTGTATTGCCCCAAATTGCCCGTTTCATCCCGTTTAGCGGCTGCCTGAACGGATAGGGTTCTGTTTTCAAGGTGCAAACAACCCCAACAAGAGGGTTTTTCAGCGGTCTCCTAGGGGATGCCGCTGGTGTGGCTCGGGATTTCAACGTGGTATTCTACAGTGGATCGGGGATTCTGTCAATACGTCAGCCCGCGAGGGCCTGTCCGATAGCCGCCTGAACGTCGAACGCGAGAGCCGGTAATGACTTTCCGAGCAGCGCCAAGAACTCGACGTTGCCTGCTGGGCCTGTGATCGGAGATCGCACCAGACCCTGTGGGTGGAGACCGTGCTCGGACGTCCAGGTCAGGATGCGTGCCAGCACCTCGCGGTGAACGCGGCGGTCTCGCACGACGCCTCTCCTACCGACCTGGTCCCTGCCGGCCTCGAACTGCGGCTTGATCAGGGGAAGAACGAGTCCTTCTGGGGCGAGCCAGTCGTGGACGCGGGGCAGGATCAGGGTCAGCGAGATGAATGACACGTCCACCGTCGCCAAGTCCACTGCCTCCGGCAGGGCCTGCAGATGCCTGGCATTGGTCCTCTCCATGACCACGACTCGTGGATCCTGACGCAGCGACCAAGCCAGTTGCCCGTATCCGACATCGATGGCATAGACACGGCGCGCACCTCTCTGAAGCAGACAGTCTGTGAATCCCCCGGTCGATGCGCCCACGTCGGCGGCAACCAGGCCCTCCGGCGACACGCCGAATGCGTTCAGGGCAGCCTCCAGCTTGAGCCCTCCCCGGCTGACGTAGGGCAGGCGCTCGGCGATGGTAATGACCGCGTCGGTGGGCACCAGCGTACCCGGCTTGGTTACCTTGATCCCGTTCACAAAGACCTGATGGGCCATAATCAGGCGCTGGCTCTCCGTCCGACTGGAGACCAGGCCACGTTCCACCAGCCAGAGGTCAATACGTCTTTTGTCGCGCGACCCTGAGGACATAGGTGCCCCTTGAGGAAGGTACGTGGTTGGGGATCGCGGCTCGATCCCGGATAGCCACGAGTATAGCACGTCCTGGATGTGCAGGCAACTTTTTTCTGGCCTGTTGAGACGTTCTGTGCTATACTGTGACCATCACCTACGATGGAGGGCAAAGCAATGAAGGCAGCGCGGCTGTATGGTCCCGGCGAGATGCGGATAGATGAGGTCCCTGTCCCAGAACCGGGGCCTGGTGAGGTCCTGCTCCAAGTCCTAACCGTTGGGGTATGTGGATCGGGGGTGCACTACTACCTGGACGGCGGCATCGGTGACGACAAGGTCGTCGATCCGTTCGTGATCGGGCACGAGTTCTCTGCACGTGTCGCTACTCTGGGTCCAGGCGTGGCGGAGCCGCTGCTGGGCAAACGGGTGGCGGTGGAGCCGGCGATCTCGTGCGGGACGTGTGAGCTTTGTCTGGCGGGCCATCCGAACCTCTGCGAGAACATCCTGTTCTGCAGTACGCCGCCGACGCAGGGAGCGCTGCAGGAGTACATGGTCCATCCAGCGGAGCTGTGTTTCCCGATCCCCGATTCGATCAGCGACGAGGAAGGCGCGGTACTCGAGCCACTGGGAATAGCCCTGCATACGGTCGAGTTGGCCAAACTCCACCCTGGGGACACGATCGCTATCCTGGGCTGTGGGCCAATCGGGTTGCTGACCCTGCAGGTTGCTCGTCTCTCGGGAGCGCGAGCTGCGTACGTCACGGATGTGGTTCCTGAGCGGCTGGCGATGGCCGAGCGCTTTGGTGCCTCCGCTACGTTCAGGGCAGACGAGGGCGACCCCGTGTCCTGGATCTGGGCGGAGACGGGGGGACGTGGGGTCGACGTGGCCTTTGAGACAGCATGGGCCGAGGAAACCGTTGCGCAGGGGGCACAGGTGGCCCGCAGAGGAGGCAAGCTGATCTTGGCCGGCATTCCTCGTGAGGACGTGGCCACGTACCCTGCCCACGCTGCCCGGCGCAAAGGCCTCACGATCAAGTACGTGCGGCGGATGAAGCATACGTATTCACGGGCGATCCCCATGGTCCGAGATGGACTGGTCGATGTCGCGAGCCTGGTCACTCACCGATTCCCTCTGGAGAGGGCCGCAGACGCCTACGAGCTCGCCGCTTCCTATAAGGATGGGGTCATGAAAGCGGTGATCGAGGTCAGCAAGTGACCTGTGCGCCGCCGAGCTACGTCCAGCTTTGGCGCAGCGGCGAGTTGGTGCGGCGTGCGGAAGTGGCCTGGGAGATGCTGCGTCACTGCCAACTCTGTCCACATCGCTGCGGTGTGGATCGCCTGGCGGGAGAACACGGGCGCTGTCGCTCTGGCGTGATGCCAAAGGTCGGTAGCTGGAACCTGCATCCCTGGGAAGAGCCGCCCATCAGCGGCACGCGAGGGTCGGGCACGATATTCTTCTCCGGGTGTACTGGACGTTGCCAGTTCTGTCAGAACTATCCTATCAGCCAACTGGGGGTGGGCCGGGAGGTCACCGTCGAGCGGCTGGCAGAAATGATGCTCGAGCTTCAGCGCAAGGGTGCGCACAACATCAACCTGGTCACGGCCACGCACTGGGTGGCTGCGGTCTTGGCCGCCCTCCCTCATGCGCTCGAAGGAGGGCTCTCCCTCCCTCTGCTCTACAACACCAGCGGTTTCGAGCGCACAGAGACGCTTGCGCTTCTGGACAATGTGGTCGATATCTGGCTTCCAGATGCCAAGTATGCCGACGACGCGGTTGCGCTCCGTCTGTCAGGATTCCCGAGCTACTGTGCACACAACCGGGCGGCATTGCGCGAGATGCTCCGGCAGGTTGGGCACGAGTTGGTGCTGGATGACCAGGGGATCGCGTGCAGGGGATTGATCGTCCGGCACATGGTCCTGCCCGACAGTGTGTCAGACACGGCAGAGACACTGCGGTGGATCGCGGAGAACCTGGGACGACAGGTTTACGTCAGCTTGATGGCGCAGTACTTTCCAGCGTATCAGTGCGTGGGGGATCCTGTCCTGGGTCGCAAGATCACCGAAGCGGAGTATGAGGATGCGTTCGCGGCGCTTGACGCCGTTGGTCTGGAGAATGGGTGGGTCCAGGATCTCGCGGATTGACCGAGTAATGGGCCTGCCCGCGTTTCTTACAGCGGGCAGCGGACCCGCTCAGGCATGGGGAAGCACGATCAGATAGATCCGTTCTCCTCGAGCATAGTCGGTGAGGAACTCGCCGATCGGCACTGCGCCTTTGGGATCGGTCGGAATGAGGACTACCCGCCCGTCAGTCGGGTCGCGCTGGATCTTGCCTTCGAGGACAGGGATTTTGTGCTGGCGCAGCTCACCCACAACCAGCGAGATCAACTCATTCCGCTCCGATTCCAGCTCTTCTTGGGGTATGGTGGTGTGTAACTCTAGACTGCGCTTGACCTCACTGACGAATTCCACTAGGTCAAACGGCTTGACGAGGAATGATTTGACGTTCAGATCAAGAGCCGCATCAATGGCTAGCGAGTCAGGATAGCCGGTGACGATCATCAGCGGCAGGTCAGGGAGCGTGTCGTGCACGGTCTGCAGCAGCGAAATGCCGTTCTCGGTTGGCATGCGGACATCGGTCACCAGCAGGTCCACCGCGTGCGCTCGGAGGAGCATCTGGGCCGTTTCAGCATCCGATGCCGTGATGGCCTCCAAGTCATGGTTGCGCAGCGCGCGCGCGCAGACCTCAAGCAGGTCGGGCTCGTCATCCACGATCAGAACGCGGGGGGCAGCCATAGGGCACCTCTTTTCCCAAAGACAGGTTGATCTATTCTCATTATAACACATGTCGCCCTGGCAGAAAAGGTGTGTGAGATGAGAGCACCGGCGGGAGAACCTCCTGAGCCAGCTATGGTCACACAGTGCCCAAGCTGCGGGCGGCTCGTTGGCACGCGCGCGCTCTGCACCCACTGTGGCGCGCGCGTGCGTGGGCGACTCAGCATGCGCATTGTCCGTTGCGGGTCGATCGCGCTGGCGGTGCTGGGCCTGGTCGCGCTGTGGCTGGCAGCGCGGAACACTGACGTCCCCATGGTCCACCTTGGAGATGTGGGTGGCATGATGGACTGGGCGTACGTTGCGGTGGAAGGCATTGTTACGCGCTATCCCTCCTACGATGAGCAGTCCGGCACACTGGGATTCTGGATCGAGGATCATACCGGAGAGATCCGGGTCGTGGCATATCGCGACCAGAGCAGAGAATGGGTCGCTGCCCGCAAGGTGCCCGTGGTCGGTGATCGGGTCGCGGTCAGGGGAACTCTCCGAGTGAGGGAAGGATTCCCGTCGCTGGTCTGTGATGCCTCTGGGGACCTGACCATAGAGCGGGCACTGCCGACCGCGCTCTCGATCGACCAGGTGGGGACCGAGCGCGAATACCAGAAGGTGCTGTTGCACGGACAGGTACGCAAAGTCCGAATGCCTTATCCTGGATTCTGGCTCCTCACCATCCGCGATGGGAGCGGAGAAATCAGCGTCGTGTATGGCGCGGACCTGGTGCGACTGAGCGGCGAGCCGACAACCGTGGTTGTGGGGGACTCGGTCCGAGTCCAAGGCGCGGTAACGCTCTACGAGGGAGTGCCGCAGATCGCGCTGGACGATGCTGATTCTCTGCATCGGCTGTCGGAAGAGATCCCGATCGCTGCTGCCAGGCCGATCGGCGAGATACGCCGGAGCGATGTGGGGACTATGGCGCGATTCACCGGTGCGGTCACCGGTGTACAGCGGATGTCTGCTGGAGTGAAAGCCGTGCTCGACGACGGCACGGGGACGATAGCGTTGGTCTTGTGGGAGGATCTCCTGGCGGATGGTGCTGACCGGATCGACCTGGCTGAAGGAACCTGGCTTGACGTGCAGGGAGTCGTCGCCGAGTACAGAGGGGAACTGGAGGTGATACCCGAGCTGGCGCTGGATGTGCGGATGTCGCCCGCGCGCCTGCCAAGCCCGGTCGAGCCAATTGGTGCAGAGGCGACCGACCCTCCGACGATCCAGGCCAGCACACCGACTCAGGTCCCAACCCCGACCTCGCCGCCTACCTCCACTCCTGCACCTCCGCCTACGGTCACGCCGACAATGCTGCCGACCTATACACCCACACCTGCGCCGACGGCAGCGCCAACCCCCAGCCCAACACCTTCGGTCCCACGCCTTTCTACAGGCGAGGTGTCCGCGGATCACCTTGGGTGGAGAGTGTCGGTGCAGGGGCAGATTGTCGACGTGGCGGCCTTCTCAGAGGGCGTCCAGTTCTACCTGGACGATAGCTCGGGGCCGCTGGTAGTGTGGATGGTGCAGGAAGTCTATGTTGGGCTGCCCAACGCGCAGCACTGGATCGTGGGCAGCACCGTGCGCGTCGCGGGGACGGTGCAAGAGTACAAGGGCAAGATCGAGGTCGTACCTGGGGACGCCGGCGATGCGGCGCTTGTGGCCACGATGACGCCCGAACAGGACGGCGCCGTGCCTCTGGCTGATCTGACTGCCCAGCACGTAGACAGGTGGGTTGTGGTCGAGGGCACGATCGTAGAGGTCGAGCCCTTCTCAAAAGGTTACATGTACACCCTCGACGACGGCAGCGGGCGCATCACGCTGCTGCTGTGGCAGGACGTCCACGAGTCCGTCCCAGAGAAGGAGCGGCTGGCGCTGGGGATCAAAGTGCGCGCGAGAGGGGTTGTGGGCGAGTACAACGGTGAGTTGGAGATTGTGCCTCGACTCGGGGTAGAGGTGGTGATCAGGCCATAGGTGGCGCGTTCTGCCCTGAGATGCTGGTCAGGGCTGGAATGGCAGCTCGTGGCTCGGCAGCGCGTCGGCGCGCCAAGTTTTCTCAGGGAGGGATACGCATGACAGTAGTCTACCAAGATCCATCACGGTCCATCAATGAGCGGGTAGAAGACCTCTTGAGCCGAATGACGGTCGAGGAAAAGGTGGGCCAGATGTGCCAGATGGATGGCCGTCGGGATCCCGAAAAGTGGGTGCGTGAGAAGCACTTTGGCTCTTTGCTGCACGTGCTGGGTGAGGCGAGTCAAGAACTGCAGAAGGTAGCAGAGCAGACCCGACTGGGGATTCCCATTCTCTTTGGCATCGACGCCATCCACGGACATGCCTTCTGCCCAACAGCCACCGTGTTCCCGACTCAGTTGGGCCTCTCGTGCTCCTGGAATCCGGATCTGGTCGAAGAGATTGGCCGGATCACGGCCCTGGAGGCTTCCTACACAGGTATGCACTGGACCTTTTCGCCCGTGCTTGGCACAGCGCGGGATTTGCGCTGGGGCAGGATCGACGAGACCTTTGGCGAGGACCCGTACCTTGTCGGCGTGCTGGGCGCTGCCCTGATCCGTGGCTACCAGGGACATGACCTTGCCGATCCGCACACCATTCTGGCCTGCGCCAAGCACTATGCCGGGTACCCTGGCACCCGCGGCGGGCGCGACGCCTCGGAAGCGGATATCACGCAGCGCAACATGCTCTCCACTTTTCTGCCGCCCTTTCGGGAGGCCGCATTGGCAGGGTGCGCGACGTTCATGACTGCCTACCAGTCCATCGACGGCGTGCCGTGTACGGCCAATCGCTGGCTGCTGTGGGATGTTCTCAAGGAAGACTGGGGCTTTGAAGGGTTCGTGGTCACCGACTGGGACAACGTGGGACGTATGCACACCGAGCAGCGAGTCTATGCAACAATGAAAGAGGCGGTGCGGGCGGCCGCCGAGTCAGGCAATGACATGATCATGACCACGCCCGTGTTCTATGATCTGGCAGTAGAGCTGGTGCGGGAAGGCAAGCTGGACATCGCCCATGTCGACGAGGCATGTCGGCGCGTGCTGCGCCTCAAGTTCCGCCTGGGCCTGTTCGATGAGAACCGCTACGTAGCCCTCGAAGAAGGCGGGCAGGTGATCGGTTGCGCGGCACATCGCAGAGCGGCGCTGGAGAGCGCATGCCAGTCGATCGTGCTGCTCAAGAACGAGGGCGATCTGCTGCCGCTGTCCGCAGACCTCCAGCGGATCGCTGTGATCGGGCCGAACGCCGACGATGTGCGGGCGCAGCTAGGTGACTGGGTATCGTGGAGCGGTCAACTGGGCGAGCACGCAGGCGCACGCGCCCGCGAGAGCGTGGTCACCGTGCTGGACGGGATCCGGGCGCGCGTCGGCCCGGGGTGCCAGGTCAGCTACGCGATGGGCTGCGATGTCCTCGACCCTGATACGGAGGATATCGACTCGGCTACGCAACTGGCGAAGCAGGTTGATGTTGTGATCGTCGTCGTGGGCGACAACTTGAGCCTGAACGGAGAGACCCATGACCGGGCCAATCTCGACCTGTCGGGCAGGCAGCAGGACCTGCTGGAGGCCTTGCGCTCTACGGGGACACCGATGGTGGTCGTGCTGATCAATGGCAAGCCGCTGAGCATTCCCTGGATCGCCAGGCATGTCCCGGCGGTCGTTGAGGCATGGAATCCGGGACTCGAGGGCGGCACGGCGGTGGCGGGGGTCTTGTTCGGGGATCGGAACCCGAGCGGTAGATTGACCCTCTCTTTCCCGTATCACGTGGGGCAGCAGCCCGTGTACTATGACCAGGTCCCGGGCTGGCACGGAGACCAAAAGTATGTCGACATGCCTCGCGAACCGCTGTACGCATTCGGATATGGTCTGAGCTACACGACCTTTGTGTACGCAGACCTCAGACTGAAGGCAAAGGTCCTGGCGAGGGGAGAGCCCATCCGTGCCAGCGTCGACGTGAAGAACACGGGCCCGCGAGCAGGATCGGAGACCGTGCAGCTCTACATCAACGATGTCTATAGCTCGGTGACCACTCCAGCGAAAGAACTGAAGGCCTTCGTCCGAGTCGATCTGTCACCGGGCGAGAGGCGGACGGTGGTCCTGGAGGTGCCGTATGAGGCGCTGGCTCTCGTGAACTGCGACCTGGAGAGGGTCGTTGAACGTGGTGAGTTTGAGGTGATGGTAGGCAGCTCTTCCCGCGACCAAGACTTGCTCAAAGTCACGGTGGAGGTGAAGGCATAGCACAGGGAGGTTGCGGAAACCGACAAGTCGCAGGATTGGCACAAACTGGATATTGATTTTTCCGCGGATCTGTGGTACTATTATGTTAACATAGTGGGTAAGGTTTTTTCTGACGAGCGAGGAGGTAAACAGTGAAAAAGGTTCTATTGGGGGGGGTAATCGGTATATTGGTTATTCTGCTCGCTGCTCCGGTGGTGTCGGCTGGTCCGTCTCTGTCAAGCCCGACGGTGCACGTCGTGCGCTGGGGGGAGAACCTGACCGGCATCGCCAGGCTGTATGGGACCACGGTCCAGGCGATCGTGACTGCCAATGGCCTTGCCAGTTCCAACCGGATTTATGCTGGACAGCGCCTGATCATCCCGCTCGGGGCAGTGTATGCGCCTCCACCTGTCAGCGGCGGGTGTTCCTATGTGGTTCGTCCGGGCGACAACCTGACGGGCATCGCCTACCGGCATGGGGTGAGCGTCAACAGCATCGTGCGCCTGAACAACATCATGAACCCGAACCGCATCTACGCAGGGCAGCGGCTGGCTATTCCGTGCGGAGCCCCTGCGCCAGGCCATCCAGTACCCGTCCATCCTGTCCAGCCTGTGCCGGCCCCAGGCCCTGGTGGGTGCTACTATGTCGTGCGCCGAGGGGACACACTGGCCAGGATCGCACTGCGCTTCCAGGTGAACATGTGGGAAGTTGTCCGGGCCAACAACATCGCTAACCCGAACGTGATCTACGTGGGCCAGCGGCTGTACATCGCGGCGCTATGTGGACCCTCGCCTCAGCCCGTGCCCATCAAGCCAGGCTGCGCACATATCACCTGGCCCGTGCAGGGAGCGCAGTTATCCGGGGTGCTTCGGGCGGAAGGTACGGTAGATGTGGAAGAGCACGGGTACTACAAGCTCGAGTTCCGTGGGGATGGGCAGGATGAGTGGCACTATCTCGACGGCGGGAAAGAGTCCGTGCTTGAGGACCTGCTGGGCAAGTGGAATACACGAATCGTGCCCAACGGACGCTACATCTTCCGCGTGGTTGTCGTCGACGGCCAGGGAAACTACGATCCACCGTGCGAGATGGTGGTCAACGTCAACAATTCTCCATAGTGCGGTCGGTCTGTATCTCTGAGCAGCATTTGCTGCGCCTGGGCACAGGGCCGGCGCTTAGGTCGCTGGCCCTGTGCCAGGAGCAGGTCTTGCCCAGCGTGGGATCCGATGCTGTGACCCGGGGGGGGGCGGCACCGGATCTGGGGCAAGGTTCCTCCACGATAGGTCGTGCCGAGGTGGCTGTCGCGACGTCGGAACACGACACACACGAGCGAGCATGTTTGCTTTGAACCACTGGCTCTTGGTTTCCTGGGCGCTGGCTGGCTCGCTTCTTTCCTCCCTCCTGGCCTGTATTCCTGCTCTCCACGTCTACAGCGTGGCTGGGCTGGTCTTGATGATCCTGCCCAGAACTGCTCGCGCTGTCCCGCCACCCCACCTAGCCATGTTCATGCTGGGCATGGTCGTGGGGTATGCGGTGGTGGGCGCCATCCCCTCTCTGTTTGTGGGTGCGCCAGATGAGAGCTCTGTATGGATCGTCCTGCCGGGCCAAAGATACCTTCTACAAGGTAGAGGGTACGAAGCGGCGATTCTCAGTGGTCTCGGCAGTGTGGGCGGCTTGTTGGTCCTCGTCCTGCTGGCTCCGTTCGCCTCCAGGGTCCTCTCCCCGATTCGGCAGGTGATCCAGCCTCACCTGCACTGGCTGCTGGGACTGGTGACTCTGTATCTGCTGCTTTCTGAATGGCCCAAGGGGTCGGGGCGAGGCCACAGTGCTTTGCGCCGGCTGTGGGATGCGTGGAAATCGCTGATCGCCGGTCTGTCGACGTTTCTCCTTTCCGGGCTATTGGGCTTGATCATCGCTTACCGCTCGCCTGTTCCCCCAGACCGCTCGATGCAAAGCTTGATGCCGGCCTTTGTGGGGCTCTTTGCAGTCCCATGGGTCCTGCAAAACATCCTCTCCCGCACGCGGGTTCCCCGGCAGCACGTCTGCCGATCTGTGGACCTGCCGCCAGGGGTGATCGCCCACGGCGTGGGCGCCGGGGTCCTGGGTGGGCTCCTGGCAGCTCTGTTTCCCGTGGTCACCCCCGGCATCGGCGGGCTCATCGCCGGGCATGCCACCGCACAGCAGGACGATAGGGCTTTCATTCTCTCCCAGGGGTCCGCAAGAGCGGTCTACTATGTCGGTGCTCTGCTGCTCTACTGGACGCCAGGACTGAACCTCACGCGGGGTGGAATGGCCTGGATGCTGAGCCCAATCTATCGTCCTCACACGTCTGAGGAGTACTGGACAGCGGTGGCGGCGACGGCATTGTGTGCCGCCCTATCTTTCTCTCTTCTGCCAGTACTGTCGCGGTGGGCGGCTGCCCTGGTGGGACACGTCGACTATCACTGGCTGTCGTGGGGGACGCTGGCTCTGCTCGTCGTGTGGGTCACCGGGGTGACGGGGTGGGGAGGGCTGCTCGTCACCGCTGCCGCGACCGGTATCGGATTGATCCCCATTCTGTTTCACGCCCGGCGAACGAACTGCATGGGCGTCTTGTTGGTGCCGATCCTTCTGGATATGGCCGGCTTCGCGCCACAGGCAGCCGGGTGGTTGGGTTTGAGGTGAGCGAGAGCGCGTGATTTGGGCTATGCGGGTCTACCCTGTATAATGGGGGCATCACATCGCCAGGACAGAGAGTGCGTCTTTTCTCTGCGCAGAAAGCCGCTCTCGAGTACTCTGAGAGTGGAAGGAGGAGTTCATGTCATCGATCGCCATCATCACCGACACCGACTCAAGCTTGCCTGCCGACCTGGCCTCCCGCTATGGTATCCGGCAGGTGCCGATCAACGTGCATTTCGGGACCGAGACCCTTCGGACCGGCGTGGACATCGATGATGAGGGGGTGTTTGCCAGGGTGGATCGCGAGGGCAAGCTGCCCACGACATCCGCCCCGTCGCCGGGGCAGTTTGCTGACGCCTACCGTGATGCTTTTGAGGCCGGCGCAGAGTCAGCGATCTGTTTCTGTGTGAGCAGCAAGGTGAGCGCCACGTACACCGCTGCCGTGAGCGCACGCGATCTGATGCCCGAACGAGACATCACGGTTGTGGATACGCTCACTCTCTCGATGAGCCAGGGCTTTATGGCGATTGCCGCTGCCGAGGCCGCCCGGGAGGGAGCGACCAAGGAGGAGGTGCTGGCTCGTGCGGCCGATGTGGCCGGACGCACGCACCTGTATGCCGCCTTGTCCACGCTCAAGTACCTGGCGATGAGCGGGCGTGTGGGGCACCTAGCGGCTGGGATGGCCAATCTCCTGAACATCAAGCCCATCCTGACTATCCAGGATGGCAAGCTTGAGCTGCTCGAAAAAGTCCGCACGCGAAAGAAGGCGTGGGCGCGGACGATCGAGCTCACGGAGCAGGCCCTGGGCGGGCGGCAGGTGGAGCGGATGGCCGTCTTTCACGTGGCTGTGCAGCCCGATGCGCGGGCGTTCGAAGAGCAGATGCTGGCCCAAGTACCCTATTCAGGGGAGGTGATCCGGGGTGGGCTGTCGGCGGGGCTATCCGTCCACTCGGGTGCAGGCATGGTCGGTGTGGTGGTCGTGGCTGCTCGCTGATCCCTCCCGGACCGGATCAAGAGAGCGCGACGTTCCGCCGGGCAAGGTCTTCATCTGTCTCGCGGTGCAGGATGATTCGAGCTTGCCCGTCGCGAACCAGGACCGCCGCCGGACGGTGCGCGTGGTTGTAGTTGCTGCTCATCGCCAGGTGATAGGCTCCGCTGACCGGTATGGCCAGGATGTCGCCCGGTTCGAGGTACGGCAAGCAGACCCGGTGGATGAGAATATCGCCGCTCTCACAGAACTTGCCAGCGATGGCGACTGTTTCGATAGGCCGCTGGTCGGCCTTGTTAGCGACGAGCGCCGTGTACTGTGCTCCGTAGAGGGCGGGTCGGGGGTTATCGGCCATGCCACCGTCCACACTGACGTACGTGCGCACCCCAGGGATCTCCTTCCGCACGCCGACCGTGTACAGCGCCACACCTGCTGGGCCTATGATGCTCCGTCCAGGCTCCAGGACCAGTCGAGGCAAGGGAAGCCCACGGGTTTGGCAGCCGTGCACGACGGCGTGGCTGACGGACCGCACATAGGTCTCGATCTCGATCCCCGGGTCAGCATCGACATATGGCACTCCCAGTCCGCCACCTGGGCTGAATTCGTGTAGCGAGAACCCATGTCGGCCCATCTCCTCAGCAAGATCGAGCAGTGCCTCTACAGTGCGGCAAAAGGGCTCCAGTTCCAGGATCTGCGACCCGATGTGGGCGTGCAGGCCCCTCAGCGTCAGGTAGGGGCTGGACAAGGCAGCCTGTACAGCGCGAGCGGCATCGCCGGTGGCCAGCGGCAGGCCGAACTTGGAGTCCAGGAGCCCGGTCTTGCGATAGGTGTGTGTATGAGCGTCTATGTCCGGAGAGACACGCAGCCAGATCGGGACCACTACATCGCGCGTGGCAGCGATGTGAGCCAACTCTGCCAGCTCTTGAGCACTGTCCACGACGATCCGACCCACGCCCGTATCGAGGGCCTGTGCCATCTCGGAGGCTGACTTGTTGTTTCCGTGCAGATGAATACGCGCCGTTGGGAACCCGGCCTGCCTGGCGATGTAGAGTTCTCCGCCTGAGACGACGTCAAGCCCCAGACCCTCACTGGCGATCAGTTGGGCGATGCGCACGCAGAGAAAGGCTTTGGCGGCATAGGTGACCTCTGCTGGGGCAGGGTAGTGGGAGGAGAGAGCGCAGCGATAGCCCTCTGTGCTAATATAGGCGCGGCAACGCGCGGAAATGGTCTCTGCATCGTAGACGTACAGAGGTGTGCCAAACTCACGCGCCAGATCGATGACGTCCAGCCCGTCGATGTGGAGATGCCCATCGGAGGCGATCTGGGCGGTCTGAGGGAAGAGCTTGAGAGCAGGCGCTTGGTCCATCGGTGCCTATTGTACCATTGCGGGTCAGCGCCTGCAAGTGAAGGGGGAGAATGGATGGCATCGCTTGCCGTGCAGTACCTTGAGGATGGTCCAGGCATTGCGGGGATCACCCCAGAAGATGCACGGGCGCGGCTACAGGGGGCGTTCGAGCGCCTGCCGGTGACCCACGTTCTGCTTGGGTGGAACCTGCCTGAGGCGCTGATCGAGTCGTGCGCTGCCGAGTGCACCAGGGCCAGAGCGCAGCTCTACCGCTGACATCCGCTGCTAGCCGGCGATGGCGTGCTTGTGCCTCGAGCAGAGTGGCGCACGGTCGGTCTGGACGGAGAGGCGGTGCGTGGTTTCAGGGGATTGCCCGAGTACACCTTTGTGTGTCCGAACAGAGGGGCGGTGCGCGAGGCGGTCCTTGAGCGCGTGCGGCAGGTGAGCCGAAGCGGCAGATATGAGGGGATGTTCCTGGATCGCATTCGCTATCCATCCCCCGCCGTGGATCCCTCCCGACTGCTGGCCTGCTTTTGCAGCGAGTGCCGTCGTGCCGCGCAAGCTGCGGGCCTCGACCTGGAGGAGGCTCGCCGAGGGATCAGGGCCCTGGCGGCGACCCCGCAGCGTGCCCAAGCCCTGATCCAGGGGCTGCTTGACGGGACACCCGAGGGCCCCGGCGTGGAGCTACTGAACGCCTACCTGAGCTTCCGATCGCATAGTGTGAGCCAGTTTGTCCGGGCTGCGACGGAGGTCATCCGAGACGAGGGGCTGTCGGTAGGCTTGGACTGCTTTTCACCAGCCCTGACCAGGATGGTGGGGCAGGACCTGCGTGCACTTGGGCACTGTTCGGACTGGATCAAGATCATGTCGTATGGGCACACACTCGGGCCGGCTGGACTACCTTTCGAACTGAGCGCACTGGCGGACTGGATCGTGGGAAGTGAGTTCGCGGGCGAGGATGAGGCGCTAGCATGGCTCTCCAGAGGCACACGCCTGCCTCTCCCCGCCACTCGTGCTGATCTCTGCCAGGGGGGCCTTGCACCGGAAGCACTGGCTGCGGAAACCAGGCGGGCGCGCAGCGAGGGGGCCTGTACGCTGTGGGCGGGCATCGAGTTGGTCGATGTGGAAGGGGTCACCCGGCTGGGCAGGACGCAGATTGAGGCGGACCTGCGTGCCTTTCGCGCGGCGGGCGCAGAGGGATTGGTGCTTTCCTGGGATCTGTGGCACATCCCGCTTGA
>JADHXD010000132.1 GCA_016783145.1 Anaerolineae bacterium | reverse complement strand
CACTCGATCCACCCTCGAGATTTGGCCATCTGGCCAAGTGAGTGTACAATAGCATCCACGTGAGTGGTCCGTGCCACGGGCTCTGTGAGACTCTATACCGGCAGGATCGAGTGAACTCTAGATTCCGCGCGCTGTTCCCTTTCGGTTGGGGAAACATCACCAAACTCTCCATCGCGTACTTTTTCTCTACCCTGTACTTTTACATCCCAGTCGGCACGTTGTACTTGCAGGGCAAGGGCCTGAACTATGTACAGATCAACTCCCTGTGGGGCATCATCGTGGGCACGATGTTCCTGACCGAGATCCCCACCGGTGTGATTGCCGATCGCATCGGTCGGAAACGGGCGATCAACATCGCCCTGGGTCTGCAACTGTTGGGAGAAGTGACCTATGTGTTCGCCCGAGGGTATGGCCTCTTTGCCCTGTCGGCGGTGATCGGCGGCCTCGGCTTTGCCTTTGGGTCTGGATGCATCGATGCCCTGGTGTACGATTCGCTCAGGGCCCGCGGGCGCGAGGCCGAGATGAGCAAAGCGATGGGAGCGATCGAGGCAGCCCAAAAGCTCGCCAATCTGCTGGCCTTCTCTGCTGGCGGCGTGATGGTCGCCAGCCTCACGCAGGAGCGCTTTGTGACCGCGATTGTCCTGACCGCTTGCGCGGTCGGGATCGGGTTCCTGGTCAGTTTCACCATCGAGGACTCGGACCCTGGGGGACAGGCCGGCCCCACAAGGGGAAGCTCTCTCGCGCTGCTCCGCGACGGGCTCCGGCTGCTCCGAGAGAACGTGCTCTTCCGCCGGTTGGCGCTGCTCTCTCTGGCAACCATACCCTTCCGGGACTACCTGGGCAGCCTGTACCAGCCCCACTTTGTGGACGCCGGTGTCCACCCCTTGTGGTTCGGCCTGGCGCTTTCCCTGTCTTCAGGTCTCAGCATCCTCGGAGCCCGGTACGCCTACTGGCTGGAGGAGCGTCTCGGCGCGCGGCTTGCCACGCTGCTGGTCACTGGGCTGCCGGGTGCCCTCTATCTGGTCATGGCCGCGGTCTCGCATCCCGCGTTCTCGGTGTTGGCCTTCTGCGCCCTCTCCAGCTCGATGAGCCTCAAGACCCCGATCCTTGCCGGGCAGCTCAACAGACACATCGAGAGCAGGAACCGAGCCACAGTGCTATCGATGATCAGCATGGCCTCGGGGTTCTATGTCGCGCTGATGGGGCTGGTCATCGGCCGTGTTGCCGATTCGTCTGTGCCGCGTGCGTTCGTTGCTATGGGCAGCATCGTGCTGGCCGGTGCGCTCGTTTTCAGAACGTCGTCTGTTCAACCGAACAGATCATGAGGAGGTGGGATATGGATCAGACTGGTACGCAACACCCGAAAGTGGTCGTCATCGGCGCGGGAAGCCTGTTCTTTGGCCGGCAGTCGATCTGGCAGATGGTGCACTCCCCGCACCTGAACCAGGGCACCCTCGCCCTGGTCGACACCGATGAGGAGCACCTGGAGAAAATGGCCAAGCTCGCCGAAGCCGTGATCGCTGCCAACGACGTGCCCCTGGCGCTGGAGGCTTCCACCCAGCGAAGGGATGTGTTGGATGGGGCGGACTTTGTCGTGCTCAGTTTTGCCGACCGCGGGGTGAGGTTCAGAGGGATCGACTGCCAGATCTCGCAAAAGCACGGGATCCGCATGTGCTCGGGGGACACGATTGGGCCGGGCGGCATCTTTCGCACCATGCGCGAGTTTCCCGTGATCCTCGACTGTGCCCGTGACGTAGCAGACCTGTGCCCCGATGCCTGGGTGATCAACTATGTCAACCCGACAACCGTGCACGGGATCGGCCTGCGCACGTATGCGCCCGCGGTCAAGAGCTTTGCCCTGTGCGACAGCTTGCACATGCCGCACGTCAAGCGCGGATATGCCCTGCGTGCCGGGATCATCGATGACCCTCAAGCCTACACCGGCCAGGTAGCGGCGGGTTTCGACCTGCGCATCGCAGGCGTCAACCACTTCACCTGGGTCCTCAAGGCCGAGTACGAGGGAGTGGACGTCGTGCCCCAGATTGCCGAGTCCATCCGCCGTCAGGCAGTCACCGAGACGGATGGCGGCGACACCGGGGCCAAGGCCCTCTTTAACGCCAGCATCGGCTACACCCTGTACCAGGCGTTCGGATACGTGCCGGCGTGCGTGGCCCACACCAAAGAGTACGTGCGCTTCTGGCAGGGCCTTGGAGTGACGCCTGAGCCCGTCCCGCCCCTCTCGATCTGGGAGGCCGAGCCTCGCTACCAGCGCCACGCAGCGATGTGGAACCAGGTGGATGACTTTGTCTCTGGCAAGATCCCCATCTCTGACTATATGCACATCATGGGTCCCGACCACGCGACCGATGTCATTGAGGGCATGGTCGGTGGGTTGGGCAAGACCTTTTACATCAACACGTACAACGACGGGGCAGTCACCAATATGGGCGACGATGCCTTCCTGGAGCTGCTCTGCGAAGTCGATATGTCCGGTCCCAGGCCGCTGCCCGTCGGCCAGATGCCCCGAGGGCTGCGCGGCATGCAAGAGCTGGTCTTGGACACGCACGAGCTGACCGCCGAGGCGGTCGCCAAGTGCGACTTTTTCCTGCTTCGCAGGGCGATGCTGACCGACCCACTGGTCAGCTCGATCGCAGACGCAGATGCCATCATCGGTGAGCTTCTTGAGGCCGAGCGCGACGCCCTGCCATCGTGCTGGTTTGAGTGATCTGCCCTCTTCTGTAGACCGCAGCCGCCGGCTATTCGACAGAAAATGTACAAGGACGCCGAGGCCCTCAGGCCTCGTTGCCCGGGTGTCCCGGCGTCCCCGTGGCGGCAGAACTAGGGGAACGGCTCATGTCCCAGCCATCGCTCGACCTCTCAGCTATACTGTGTGCGCACCGGCGCATCGCGCCGTTCATTCGACGCACGCCTCTCGTACGCAGTCCCTACCTGAGTGCGATGAGCGGCGCCGAGGTCTGGCTCAAGTTGGAGTGCCAGCAGCCAACGGGATCCTTCAAAGTGCGGGGCGCCCTGAACAAAGTCGGGATGCTCTCCTCGGAGGAACGGTCGCGAGGCATCGTCACCGGGTCTGCGGGCAATCACGGCCTGGGCGTGGCTCACGCCGCCCGGTCGTGGGGAGGAATGCAGGCACTTGTCTATGTCCCATCCACAGCCCCCCGCGCCAAGGTCGACAAGATGCGCTACCTGGGAGCGACGGTTCGTCAGCAGGGCAGTACCTACGAGGACGCACACCAGGGAGCCGAGGCGTATGCTCGCGAGACAGGCACCACCTACGTTTCCGCCTACGACGACGTGGACGTCATCGCCGGACAGGGCACCGTCGGCCTGGAGATCTGGTCCGAGCTGCCAGAGACAGACTTGCTTCTCGCGCCCGTCGGCGGAGGAGGACTGATCGCTGGTGTCGCCGTCGTCTCCAAGACGATCCGCCCAGAGGGCCAGGTGATCGGCGTGCAGCCCCAGGCCAGCCCGGCCGCCCTGCTCAGCCTGCGCGACGGCACGGCTTACGATCCCTACGATCACGAGCCGACGATCGCGGACGGCCTCGCGGGCGGCTTTGGGGCCATCCCGTTCACCATCGCTCGAGCACTGATCGACGACATCCTGCTGGCCAGCGAGGCGGACCTACGCCGCGCCATTTACACCCTCATCGACCACGAACAACTGATCGTAGAGGCCTCGGGCGCGATCGCGATCGCCCCCCTGCTGTCGGGCGACCTCGATGCCGCTGGGAAAACTGTCGTCTGCATCCTCACCGGCGGCAACCTGGACACCGACCTGCTGCGCGACATCCTCGTCGAGTTCGCCTAGCCAGACAGCTCGGCGGTGTCCCTGTGAATGGGAGCTGATGGCAGAGACCACGACTGCCCGTGAATCCGATCTCTACGCTCCCCTGCGCGACTACCTGGTAGCCCAGGGGTACGCAGTGCAGGGAGAGGTGAAACGCTGCGATGTCGTCGCGCGCAAGGATGATGACCTGATCGTCATCGAGCTAAAGCAACGTTTCAGCACCAGGCTCCTGATCCAAGCCGTCGACCGGCAAAAGATCACCGACTCGGTGTACGTCGCCCTGCCAGGCCCCTACGAGGGTGGGCGCCGCAGTCGCTGGCGGGGGATCGAGCCCCTGCTCCGGCGCCTGGAGCTGGGGTTGATCGTGGTGACCCTTGGTGACCCACCGCACGTCCAGGTGGTGTTCCACCCCCTGCCCTACCGGCAGCGGAAGCAGAGTCGCAGAAAACGCGCGGTGCTCCAAGAAGTGGCCGCCCGCACGGGGGACTATAACCAGGGAGGGAGCGTCCGCCGGGCAGTGGTCACCGCCTACCGCGAGAATGCCACTCACATCGCCTGCTGCCTGCGCAAGCTCGGTACCCTTACCCCGAAAGAGCTTCGTGCCCTGGGCACCGGCTCCAAGACAACGCGCATCCTGGCAAGCAACTTTTACGGGTGGTTCCGGCGGGTCGATCGCGGCGTCTATGAACTCACGCCTCAGGGGCACCGCGAACTGGATGCCTACCCCGAACTGGTCGCGCGCTACGGGAGGCTGCTCGATGAGAAGCTGGCGGGGACTGAGTGAGGGCGGCAGGCCGGCTCACGGGCCGGTGCCTCTTTCCCTTTGCAGGCCGCTGCTCTTGGCTGTCCTTCCTGGGCTTGTCACCCACTATCCACGTCCGGCGTTCACACAGGTGACCTCGACCCCCGTCGGGTCCAGTGGTTCCGAGGACCGGATCGTGACCTCTCGCGTCTCCCCAGGCAGGAGGTCAAAGTAGTTGTCGGAGGGCACGGCCCCGCTCGGCAGCAGCAGCCGGACTGCGTGCGCATACTTCTGGCTGCTCACGCGGACCGCGCATCTCCCCTCCCCCAAGACGGAGACCGAGTGGGTCAGACCCGGATCGAGGGTCGCCAGTTGACGATAGTCGACAGATCGCAGGATGGCCGGCGCGATGTCCGGCCTTTGGGGGATGCGAGCGATCCACAGACCCTGAGTGGGATCGTGTGTGCCGCGGGGAAAGGCACAAAGCTCCGTGCGATCGACGGCGAGGGCCTGGCACCGGCAGCGACCCAAGTCGCTGAAGCCCCCATCCAGGCTCACATACCCGTACTCCAGCTCCAGGTCCAGTGACTCCTGCGTGTCGTTCGCCAGAACCACCCGGACCTTCTCCCCCTCTGCACGAGCGATCAGGCGCAACGGCGCAAAAGCCCGCCGCACGGCATACCAGGAGGGCTTCCGCCGCAGGTAGTAGTCGATCACCGTCCAGCCGACCTCCCCCCAGCAGTCGTTGTACATCCAAAAAAGGCCGCCGTGACACGCGGAGCGATAGCGCATGGACTCGAGCGCATAGCTCAGCATCAGGCCCTGACACAGACCGCTGTACAGCAGGTACTCATCCAGGGTGAGTCCCTCCGGATCGGCATAGTGCTTGCGGATGCCCGCCTCGACGGTGTCTTTCTCGAACGTGTTGTTGTGGTGCTGCCAGACCGGGCCTCTCCGGTCCAGTGGCGCGCCATCCACGTACGTCAGCACCGTCTCCTTGGCACAGGCACCCACGTACCCAAACTCAGAGACAAAGAGCGACGTGCACTTGTCGTACTCTTCGGGGGTGATCCGCACCTCCATATCTGGGTTCATCATGCAGTCGTGCCAGTGATGCCGGTCTCCGACCTCACTGCTGTTCGGCGCCTCGCCACCGTACGGAGATCCATTCCAGTACGGGATCTGGGGGCAGTTGCGCTGGACGACGTGCGGCAGCAGGTAGTTGTACGTCCACGCCCCACCCTTTGTCTGCTCATGCCACCAATCGCGGAAGCCCCAGTTGTTCTCATTGCTCCCGCACCAGAGCACGACACAGGCGTGATGTGCCAGCCGCCTGACCTGGTGCTCTGCTTCCTGCTCTACCTCTGCCCGGAACCAATCAAGATGATCCGGATAGGGAGCACAGGCAAACATAAAGTCGTGCCAGATCATGATCCCGTTGCGGTCGCAAGCGGCGTAAAAGGCATCCCGCTCATACCATCCCCCTCCCCAGATCCGCAGCATGTTGAAATGCGCATCCCGAGCTTCGCGGATCAGCGTGTCGTATCGCTCATCACTGCTGCGAGCGTACAGGGCGTCGGACGGGATCCAGTTTGCGCCCTTGCAGAAGACCTTCTTGCCGTTGATGAGCAGGGCAAAGGTGCCCTCCGTATCCAGCTCTACGAAGCGCAGGCCGTAGTCGAATGCCGGGTAGCTCATCCGCGCGTCGCCCACCATCAGTTCGGCCTCGACCCGATAGAGATGCTGATCGCCCATACCATTCGGCCACCACAGGCGAGGCTCAGGGATAGGGATGGTGAGTTCGGCGTACGTGTACCCGGAGCGCAGCAGCGCGGAGCATTCCGAGGAGAAACGCTGGCCTGTCTCGTCGGTGAGCGTCAAGGAAACACGGCCCTCCGCCGTCTTGTAGTAGTGCAGCCGGTCAAGGGTCACCGTCGCCATCACCAGCGCCTGCCTTCGGTGCCGGACGGGCCGCAGTGCCACGTGCCGGATGCAGGCGTCCCTGAGCACACGGATTTCCGCGTTGCCGGCGATCGCCGTCGTCGCCAAGCGAGGGCTCCAGTCCCAGCCAAAAGAGTACTGCGGTTTGCGCACGTGGGTGCGCCGGGGGTCGCCCCGCTCAGGGCGGCCATTGACAGCCTCCGTGCTCGCCCGCACGCCATCCGGAGCATCGAGGTCCGCATCCGAGACGGTCTCGACTCCGGCTGTCAGGCGGACCAGCACCACATTCCTGCCCACCCGCAGGCGAGGGCGGATGTCAGCAACAAAGGGCCGAAACGCATTCCGGTGGGAGCCGATGTGGCGCCCGTTGAGGAATACCTGCGCGCTGGAATCCAGCCCATCCAGTTCTAGCTCCACAGCGTCGGCCTCCAGCCACTCTGGGTTAACCAGGAACTCTTTTCGGAACCACCACGAACGGTCCTCGGTCCACCGGCAGTCGTAGCTGTTCAGCCCCAGAAGGGGCTCCTCGATCCTGCCGGACGCGATCAGTCCCTGGTGAATGTCACCGGGCACAGGCGTTGGCATCCAACCACCCGTCAGTTCACTGAGCCGCGCTGCTTCCGAGAGGTCACAACTCAGGATCTCATCTCGAAGCTCCCACGTCCCGTTCAATGAGACTCGTTCGTACATGCTTGTACTCCTCTGCGCACACAACAAGGTGCGGTTCGACTTGGGCAGACAGGGGCTCTTCTCTTCGCGGTCCTCGGACGCTACGCACGGTCTCTCCAGCCGTATGTCCCAAGCACCTCAGCAAAGTAAATGGTATGCTGCTCCTCGGCCGGGCGCTGCCTGTGCTCTGGGGTCAAGAGCATGTGAGGCGGCGCGACGCGGGCATAGATACGACACTCTACGTTGATCGGACACTCCCGGATCGACGGGGCCCTGACGTGTTGGCTGGGCACCGGAGACAACCCAGCGGCCTCGAACTTGTCCAGGTCACGTCCGGAACGCCTTCCACAGAAGGCGGCTGCCTCCGCGAGCGCCTCATCTGGCACGGCGATCACGAATTCGGGCACCTCCTCCAGGAAGCGCCACGAGTAGCGAAGCGGCGTCACCGCGATCACAAACACAGGATGCCCGTGATAGAAGGGGCCGATCTGTCCCCAGCCAAGCGTCAGCACATTGTGCTGGCCCGTCTGGTCCACGACCGTGCACAGCACACCCCCCTTATTCAGTCGATGCAGGATATCGCTCGCACATTCCCAAAAGTCGAGTTGCAGCCGCTCATTCATCTCCGCTTCCTCCGCGCGGTCGCTCGCTTTGCCAGCAGAGCTACGGTCCACATCACGCGCTCGTGACGTTACCCTCCGACCTCAAGCCGCTTCGTTCCGGTGCTCAGATAGCCCCAGTCATCCGCAAAGCGCTCTTCGCCGCGCCCGGCAGGGCCAGCCAGGCCGAGCTGTCCTTTCCCCGTGACCGCTTCGCGCACGCCATCTACGGCGGGATCCACATACCTCACGAACCACTCCTCCAGCTCAGCCCTCATGTCCACGATCCGCTCTTGATGGTCTGGACTGTCGAACAGATCCCGCTCCTCGCCGGGATCGCTCTGCAGGTCATAGAACTCGTGCGGCCCGTAGGGATAGCGGTGGATGTATTTGAAGTCTCGGCTGCGGATCATACGCACCGGGCCGTACTCATCGTACACAACGACGTGTTCGCGTCCTGCCATTCCCTCTCCCCTCAGCAGCGGCGCAAAGCTGCGTCCCGGCAGGTCCTCGCCTCCCGGGCAGTCCATGCCCAGGTAGTCGAGCAGCGTGGGCAAGAAGTCATAGTGACTGTACAGCCCCCTCTCTACGGTTCCCTCAGGCAGCGCTCCCGGGCGCGAGATGAGCATAGGGACCTTGACCGAGGTGTCGAACATGTTTTGTGGAAACGTGCCATTGCCCTTTCCATAGATCCCGTGATGTCCCATGTTCATGCCATTGTCACTGGTAAAGAACACCAGCGTGTTCTCCCGCAGGCCCTCGCTCTCCAGCCGGTCGAGAAGGCGACCGACGTTCAAGTCCATCGCGGTCACGGCTGCAAAGTAGCCGCTCAGGAGGGCCCGCCGCGACGCTTCATCTCCGCCATAGGGCGCGCTGTTGACCTGCCAGGGATGCATCGGCAGGAGTGGGACGGAGGCGAACGCACAACCGCCGTGATACTCGTCATAGATCCCGTCCGGGTGATGTTCCCTGCCCCACGGACTGTGAGGAGCGGTGTAGTGTACGCTCAGGTAGAACGGGTCATCGCTGCCCTCCTGCGCGTGCAGGAAGCGCAAGGCGTTGTCGGTGATCACATCGGTCACGTATCCCGGCTCCTCGTACACCTCCCCTTGCCGGATCATGGGTGCGTTGTAGTATGGCCCCCCTCCCCTGGCGTGGACCTCCCAGAAACTGAACCCCTTCTGTGCGTGGTGCGAGTCTCCCAAGTGCCACTTGCCGCTGAGCCCACAGACGTAGCCTTGTTCAGCCAGCACGTTAGTACACGCGATCTGACCTTTCAGGTACTCGACCAGCCTGCCCCCACGCTCCGGCTCCGTGGTCGAGTTGCCGGCTCGGATCCAATCGTGAACCCCGTGCTGAGAGGGGATGCGCCCGGTGAGCAGGGATGCCCGCGCTGGCGAGCAGACCGGGGACACACAGAAGCAGTTCTCAAAGCGCATCCCGGTTTCGGCAAGTCGGTCGAGATTCGGCGTACGGATCTCGGGGTTCCCCGCGCATCCCATAGCCCAGTACCCCTGATCATCCGTCAGGACAAGCAGTACGTTCGGGCGGTTTGGGTCTCTGCTCGCCATCGTCAACTCCTCGCCTGCTGACATCCCTTGGTGCGTGGTGGATTAGGCAGGGTCTCTCATACTCACTACACGAATTCGCAGTGCGCATCTAGCACAGTACAGCACCCCCGCTGGCAGGGCCCACACGTTGGGCATACAGACGTAGGAATCCAGCCGGGATCTCACGGGACGGAGGCACGGCCTGGCGCATCCGTGCCTCGATCTCGTCGTCGGATAGGCGCACGCTCAGGGTACGTGCGGGGATATCGATCTCGATCACGTCGCCGTCACACAGCGCAGCCAGCGGCCCGCCCAGGGCAGCCTCCGGGCAGACGTGCCCCACGCACGGACCGCGAGTCGCCCCGGAGAAACGCCCGTCGGTGACCATGGCGACTGAATCCGCCAGTCCCATCCCGACCAGGATCGCCGCCGGCAGTGAGAGCTCGCGCATGCCCGGCCCTCCCCGAGGCCCTTCGTACCGGACGACCAGCACATCGCCCGGCTGCACACGGCCCCCGAGCAAGCATTCCCGCACGTCTTCTTCGCAGTCAAAGACGCGAGCCGGCCCAACGTGATGCATCATAGCCAGATCGACGCCGCTGGCCTTGATCACTGCACCAGCCGGAGCCAAATTGCCGTACAGAACGGCGATCCCTCCCGTGGGTGCAAGGGGATCCGCCCGACTGGAGATCACCCCCTCCAGGAGACCACGCCCTTCCGCTTCGCTCACCACTCGTGCCATCGTGGAGCCGTAGGCCGTGGGCCGGCACAGGTCAAGCTGCGGAGAGAGCTCCTTGAGCAGGGCGCGCACGCCCCCCGCGCGCCTCAAGTCCGATACCGAGCGAGAGGAAGCCGGCTTGAGCTTGACGAGCAGGGGTGTCTCGCGTCCAATGCGGTCCCAGTCCTCAAGGGTAAGGGTGTGGCCCAACTCCGCAGCTATGGCCCCCAGGTGCAGTACCAGGTTGGTGGAGCCGCCGATAGCCTGCGTGACCGCGACCAAGTCGCGCAGCACCGCTGCCGTGACCACGTCGCGAAAGCTCACCCCCGAGGCCAGGGCCTCGACGGCCCGCGCGCCGGCGGAACGCGCCAGTGACCGCAGATCCATGCTGATCTCCCCCGACTGGGGATCGATAGCCTCCACCGTCGCGTTCCCTGGCAGGCTGAGCCCGGCTGCTTCGACCGCCACGCACATCGTGTTCGCGGTGCCCATCATATTGCACACGCCGGGGCCAGGGCAGGCGGCACGCTCGATCTCACTCAGCGCAGCCAACGTGATCTCCCCGCGGTTGGCCCGACCGATCGCCTCCTTGACATCGCTGGCGACCAGCCGGCGCTCCCCCCACCACCCTTCGGCCATGAGCCCCCCGGTCACAAACAAGGTCGGCAGATCGAGGCGTGCGGCAGCCATCAGCATGCCTGGCACGATCTTGTCGCAGGAAGCAAGACAGATGAGGGCATCAAAGCCATACGCACGAGCGGTCAGCTCGACCGATGCGGCGATCAGATCGCGGCTGGGGAGCACAGCCTGCATGCCCCGTCCCTGCACGATACCATCACAGAGAGCCATCGTGCCAAACGCCAGCGGGATGCCCCCGGCAGCCCGCACGCCCTCGGCCACCGCAGCGCCCACCTCACCGAGGTGGATGTGGCCCGGAACGAGCTCGCTCCAGGAATTGGCGATCCCGACGAGCGGCTTGTCTTCCACGTCGTCTATCCCGCACGCGTGGTACAGTCCGCGAGCGTACGCTCCCGTCAGCTCTCGTTTCTTCATCTCGGCCTCGACCCTGGGGCGATCCCCGATCCCGCTCAGAACAGGTACGTTGTGCCCACAACCCCCAAGACGAATTGGTCCGGCATCTGGCTGGCGAACTGGCTGATCGCCCTGAAGCCGGTACAGTGAGAGGGCGCGACCATCGATGGCTCCAGGGCCTTGATCTCGTCGATCGTGCGCTGCACCTCCGCATCGTCCGCTGGGGCGAGATGGAACCCGCCAAGGATGGCCCACACCGTGTCCACGCCGCTGATCCTCTGGGCGTGCCGGACCGTATTCACGATCCCCGAGTGAGCACAGCCGGCGAGGATGACCAGACCCTTCTCCGCGATGTTCAGGATGAGGGCCTGGTCATCCTCCACCTCATCGCGGACGAAATCCTGGCCCTCCCGGTACAGCACATTCTTGGGAATGCCCGCCTTTTCATAGCTCAAGCGCGGGATGGCACCCGTAGTCCAGCAGCCTGGTCCCAACTCGTACGGCCCCTCGCAGAGGACGATCTCGGCGCCTGCCGCTTCCCACTCCCCCTGCGGTGAGGCGACCATCGGCCCGTACTTGGACCCATCCTTGCCGATCCCCCATCGCTCGCGAAAGGCGGCGGGATGCGCGATCAGGGGTACCCTCAGCTCACTCAGCCAGCGCTCAATCTCTGCTGTGGTCACCTCCTTGTCCCACTTGCGGGCTCCGCGGTCGCAAATCGAGTGAATGACGTCGGTGATCGCCGCAGTATGGTCCCGGTGCCCGTGGCTCAGTGCGATCTTGTCCACCGTCGACAGGTCGATCTCCATGCGCTGGACGTTCTCGCGCAGCGCGATCCCGGTGATGCCGGCATCCCACAGGATCCTCGTGCCGGCGTCCTTAAGGTCCACCAGTGCGGCAAACCCGTGCTCCGCCAACAGGGCGCTGTCTGTGAATCGACGCACTGTATCGGTCGACTTGACGAGGAGGTCCGCCCGGTTGTCGACCAGCACGGTGATCGCGACGTTTCGGACGCTGCCAAAGGTCTCTGTGCGCCTCTCAGGCTCTGTCATCGGAGCGCCAGTTCGTCCGCCACCCAGCCCAGCCCCAGTTCCTCCAGCTTGGGCCGTGTGGGCCTGCCCTGCTCATCCCAGCCAGCCATGCCGTAGAACAGCGCCTTTGCGCTCTCAAATTCCTCGCGGGTGACCGCCAAGCCATCGGTGGGGCCGCCCTGCAGCGGGACCTCCATCTTGGCCGGCATGGTATCCGCCTCCCCCCCCACGCCCTCGCGGGCGTTGAACGCGCGAAGCAGGTTCAAGCGCCGCTCGCCTGCCTTCATCAGCTCCCACAAAGTGACCTGCCAGCCGGTGACCGCGCGCACTGCCTCCACCATCTGGCTTGCACTGTACAACTGCCAGGCCGGACCGAACACAAACTTGCAGGTGCACAGGCACTCCTGGCTGCTGATCGCCCACTGAGAGTACAGCGAGTAGCGCACCATCTCTGCGTTCAGCACCTGCGGAGGTTGCGGGTCTAGCAGGCCGATCTCGGCCATCCGCTCCGGAAAGCGAGCGTACGACGTATCGTGCTCGTAGACCGTATGGTCGGCACCGCCCGGATTGACGGCGTAGACCAGGGCCATCGTCCGCTTGGTTTGAGGCATGTGCGCGGGCAGCTCCCTTCCCTTCACCGCCACCACCAGATCCTCTCCCACGCCCAGTGCCTTCGCGGCCCGCACAGACCCCTCGCTTAGCACCCGCCCAAAGCCCTCGCGCTTGGCGATCAGCTCCACCATCTGCACCAGGGCGTGGGCGTTGCCGAACCTCAGCTCGATGCCCTCCGTGTCCTCCAGGTCGATCAGCCCTCGCTCAAAGCACTCCATCGCCCACGCGATCGTCGCTCCACAGGTGATGGTGTCGATGCCATACATATCGCACAGTTGGTGAGCGCGGGCGATGGCCGCGAGGTCATCCACGCCGCAGTAGGAGCCCATCGTGCCGATCGTCTCGTACTCGGGGCCACCGTAGCGTGGGTCAACCCGGAACGGCCCCTCGGTCACCTCGACCACGCGCTTGCAGCGCACCGCACACGCATAGCAGGTGTCGTTCCGCTGGAGGATCGTCTCGGCCATGCGTTCCCCGCCGATGGCCTCGGCTCCCTCGAACGTGCCACTTGTCCAGTTGCGGGTCGGCAGGCCGCCCACTCTCGACTGAGCGGCGATCAGGACGGCTGTGCCCAGCCGCTTGAACCCAGAGACACCTGACTCATCGACGTGTTCTGCTCCCCACCGCGCCAGCGCCTGGAGGGCATCCGGATCGGCGATCTCGGGCCGATCCCGCCCACGCACGACGACCGCCTTGAGGTTCTTGGAGGCCATCACCGTGCCCATTCCGCCGCGCCCGTTGACGCGGTTGGCGTTGTTGATCAGCACCCCAAAGGGCACCCCGGCCTCTGCCGACGGCCCACACTGCAGGACCTGAGCACGGGTCTCCCCCAGCTCCTCTCGGATGGCATCCTCGACGTCGGCCGTGAAGCGGCCGAGCAGATGCGTGGCGTCCCGGAGTTCCGCTTCCCCATCGTGCACCCACAGGTAGACGGGACGTTCCGACTTGCCCCGGATCACGATTCCATCATACCCGGCAAACTTGAGCTCGGCAGGCCAAAAGCCACCGGCGGTGGACTCGTCCGCCAGGCCGCTCAAAGGGGACTTGGCTGTCGCTGCCAGGCGGGACTGTCCCGAGATGGGCGCGCCCGTGATCACGCTGAGCATCAGGCTGAGCGTGTTCTCTGGCCCCAGCGGATCGGACCCTGGGGGAGTGTGCTTCCAGAGGTAGTAGGCGCCCATCGCACTGCCCCCCAGGTACTTGCGGTAAAAGGACTCCTCGGGCTCTTCCACCGCCAACGTGCCTGCCGTCAGATCGACGTGCAGGATCTTGCCGTGATATCCATACGCCATGCTGTTCCTCCTCTATCGAGCTGCCTAAGCTGGTCTTGATGTGCTTCTCATCGTACGATCTTGGGGCCGCCCTGCCCCGAGACCCGGGTCCCTCAAAGGGGGACTCCTGTCGGGCGATCGCTCTGCAATCTGCCCACCGCCCACCACTCCTCAGGGGCGCAGGCAGCCCACGTCCGTCCAGGCTTATTTCAGGGTCCCGGCGGGTTGCAGGTCTTTTCGAGCGCCGTGCAGATAGCGTCGATGTTCTCCAGGGGCACGTCGGGCTCGCACTCGGCATAGAGCATCAACCCTCCCTCTGGCATGTAGAGCGCTTCGTACACCTCGCCGATGTGATCCTCTATCTCTGACGGTGTGGCAAACGGGAAAAGCTGCCGGTCGAGGTCCTGGTTCAGTGCGACCTTGCCCTTGGCGACACGTACCAGTCCCTCCAGGCCGTTGGC
>JADHXD010000131.1 GCA_016783145.1 Anaerolineae bacterium | reverse complement strand
CGCTACCTGCGCGCGGGCTGCCTCTACGTGTACACCCACATTCCCAAGCTGCTGGCCGCGGGTACGGCGGCGTTCAGAGAGCAGGTGAGGGGATAGCGGTTCGGGAGGGCTCGGATGAGGCACAGGAACCAGAGACCGACGGATGAGATCGAAGCGCTGCGCCAGATCGCCGCAAGGAAGGTCATTGACGTGAGGCGGCAAAGCACCCCGCGGGCCAGCGATCCCTACTGGACCAGCCCCAGCGGCCACAACTATGCCCGGTGGGCGGACAAGGGCTTTAGCATCGCCATGCACCTCCTCCAGGACACCGAGCTACAGGCGGGTGAGACGGGCCCGGCCTACCTCCGCCGGGTCATTCTCCTGGTGCGTGCCCAACGGGATGCGTACCGGGCGGACGCGGAGGATGAGGATGGGGCCTGCAGCGGCGCCCTGGACGCGGCGATGTGGGCGATGAACGCGGCCCTGCCGGAGGAACTGCCGCCCGAAGAGGGAACAACGGGCCTGAACCCCGGATCGGAGTGGGAGGTGTGGTACCAGGATATGTTCGACCGCGAGACGCCGCGCAGCGTCGACGTGAGCGGCCAGGGGCTGGTTGAAGGGCTGATGGAGCTCTGGGCGCGGCACCTGTTTTCAAGGGTTCGCCCCGACGGGGGAGAGGGCTTTGCTCGCTTCAACCTGTGGAGCGAAGGCCAGTCCATCCAGGTCGAGGGACCCTGGGAGGGCGCGGTTCGCCTGCGCGAGTGGATCTATGGGGACAAGGGGACGATCCGGGAGGGCTATGTCAAGGAGGCGCGCGGGCGCACCCTCCAAGAGGTCGCCGCTGCCCATACGCGCCTGATCTTGGCGGGCGGCTCGGGCGAGCAGATCCTCGAGATGGCGGCGGCGTCCCGCAGCCGTCGCGACTTTGGGAGACGGCTCAAAACGCTTGCGGAGACGCTGCTCGAGCACTGAGCGCTCGCAAGCAGCCGGGGGAAAAAGTCGGGTGCCGACTCATCTTCAGTATACTCCAAGAGAGTAGCACCGTCAACAAGACATCGAGTCGAGATACGGCTGTTGCAAAGTCCGAGGAGGGCGCATCCCCCGATGCGCCCGGCTTGCTGGCGCACCGTCCCGCATCGGGGGATGCGGCACTCCCCAGTCAAGTCAAGCGACAATGCAACAGCCGTAGAGTCGAGATACGGCTGTTGCAAAGTCCGAGGAGGGCGCATCCCCCGATGCGCCCGGCTTACTGGCGCACCGTCCCGCATCGGGGGATGCGGCACTCCCCAGTCAAGTCAAGCGACAATGCAACAGCCGTAGAGTCGAGACATCTCTACTTGACTTTTCCCCCCAGATCGAGTACCATATCGTCGGTCGTGCTAGATGGGGAAGTAGCGGCTCCCTGTACCCGCAATCCGCTATAGCGGGGTCGAATTCCCCCTCGAGGGCATGCGCTCACTCGGACGGCTGGCGTCGTCCGGTGTCGAGGGTTGGGTCCTACGCGGCAGAAGCCCGTGAACCCCGCCAGGACCGGAAGGTAGCAACGGTAAGCGGTCCCTTCTGGGTGCCGTAGGGGTGCCTGGCCTGAGCCGGTAGGCAAGGCCGGATGAGCAGAACAGCTCGACAGGGGGTGCACGACCATCACGCAGTAGACCGGAGGGCGGGCGAGGAGCCCGCCCTTTTTCGGTTCGAGGGGTGTATGGCAGAGGATCGGGCACGGCACCAGGTGATCGTGGTCGGGGGTGGCGCGGCTGGCTTGATGGCTGCCGGGCAGGCCGCAGCGCACGGGGCGCGCACGCAGATCCTCGAAAAGATGCACCGCCCGGGGCGCAAGCTGCGCATCACCGGCAAGGGACGGTGCAACCTGACCAACACAGCCTCCCTGCCTGAATTCCTGGATCACTTTGCGCCCGATGGGCGCTTTCTCCGCCAGTGCTTCTCCGGGTTCCTCGCCGCCGAGCTGGTCGCGTTCTTTGAGGAGCTCGGGGTGCGCACCGTGACCGAGCGGGGAGGGCGGGTCTACCCGGCCAGCGACCAGGCTCAGGACGTGGTGGACGCGCTCTTGCGCTGGGTTGCCGCGCAGGGCGTCAGCCTGCAGGCGAGAGCGTCGGTGGACCGGCTGATCGTCCGCGAGGGACGCGTGACAGGCGTAGAGGTCGCTCGCGCCACGGACGACGCCGCCGGCGCGCGGCGAGTCTACGGGGCCGACGCGGTGATCGTGGCCACAGGGGGTGCCTCCTATCCAGCCACGGGCTCCACGGGCGATGGGTACCGGCTGGCCGAGTCGGTGGGGCACACAGTGGCGCCGGTGCGCCCGGCGCTGGTTCCCCTGGAGACGGCGGGTGACCTCGCGCCTCGCCTGCAAGGGCTGAGCCTGCGCAACGTGGCTGTCTCGGTGTGGGTTAAGGGCGAAAGCCAGGCTCAGGCCCGTGCGTTCGGCGAGATGCTCTTTACCCACTTTGGCGTGTCGGGCCCGATCATCCTTTCCCTGAGCAGGCAGGTCGTGGACGCGCTGCGCCTGGGCAAGCCCGTGAGCCTATCGATCGACCTCAAGCCCGCGCTCGACGAGGGCAAGCTCGACGCGCGCCTCCTCCGCGACATCGACTCCCTGGGCAAGCGGCAGTATGCTACCGTGCTCAAGGGGCTGCTTCCCCGCTCCCTGATCCCGATCTGTGTCGAGCAGACGGGCATCGCGGCTCACAAGCCCGCGCACCAGATCACGGCCCAGGAGCGCGGGCGGCTGAGGGCCTGGCTCAAGGACTTCTCCCTGTCCGTGACCGGGCACCGTCCCTTTGCGGAGGCGATCATGACCGCCGGCGGGGTACACACGGGCGAGATCGACCCCAGGACGATGGCCTCTCGCCTGGTGCAAGGGCTCTACTTTGCGGGCGAGGTGTTGGACGTGGACGCGGATACCGGCGGCTACAATTTGCAGGCCGCCTTTTCTACCGGTTGGCTTGCCGGTCGCTCCGCAGCCCGGTACGTTCTCGAGCAAGGAGAAAGTCGCGCTGGAAGCACCGCACAGGCCCCTTTGGAGGGGATTCGCTAATCTTCTCGCCGCGCTGGGGCGGCTGGTACCTACTCCCGGGCTGTGGGCGTCGGTCGCGCTCCTGGCGGCGATTGCCGGGGTGACGGTGGACGTGGCCCGGGGGCTCACGCCCGTGACCCTGGTAGTGGACGGCACGCCGCGCCGCCTGCGCACGAGCTGCGCCACCGTGGGCGAGATGCTCGACGACCTGGGCGTCGCCGTCGGCGAGTGGGACCGGCTGGCGCCCGACCGAGAGGCTCTCCTGCGGGCGGGGATGATCGTTTCCGTGGCCCGCGCGGTTCCGGTCGTCGTCGTCGCCGACGGCGCCCGGCGGACGTTGCACACGCACAGCCGCTCAGTCAAAGAGATCCTGGAGGAAGCGGGTGTGACGCTCCGCCCCGGCGATGAGCTGTGGGTGAACGGGCGGCTTGTGGAGGAGCGGCTTGACGGGCAGGGCGCTGCTGGCTCACTGTCAGAAACGAGTGCCCAGGGTCCGCTCTTGGTGCAGTCGCTGTCGCTGGCTGAGAGAACGGAGCCGCGGGCCGTGTCGACGCGCGGCGGAGCAGATCGAGCCAGCCCGCCTCCCATCTCGCACATTGAGATCAAGCGAGCCACCCTCTACTATGTGCACGATGGGGGGATCCGGCAAGCGCTGCGGAGCACCCAGCGAACGGTAGGCCAGGCGCTGCACGAGGGCCGGGTGCTGTTGTACGCGGGGGACAGGGTGTATCCCGATCTGAACACACTGCTGGCCCCTGGCCTGCACGTGCGTATCCAGCGCGGGGTGCCGGTCTCGATCGCAGTCGACGCGCGCGTCCTGCGCACGCGCACGCTGCGCCCGACGGTGGGCGAGGTGCTGGCCGAGCTGGGCGTGGCTCTGGTGGGCAAAGACTATGTCGAGCCTGCCCTGGACGCCGAGATCAGGCCAGAGATGCGCATCCGGGTGGTGCGAGTCGTTGAAAAGACCGTCGTCGAGCAGGAACAGATCCCGTTTGAGACGGATTGGGTCGCCGACGCCTCCCTCGAACTCGACCACCGGCGCGTAGATGAGGCAGGCCACAACGGGCTGCGGCGCCGTCGCTACAGGGCGGTGTACGAGGATGGGCAAGAGGTCGAGCGCTATCTCGAGGACGACTGGAGCGCACGGGAGCCGGAGACGCGCAGGATCTCGTACGGGACGCGCATCGTCGTGCGGACGCTGGACACGCCCGAGGGCCCGATCGAATACTGGCGCCGCATCCGCGTCTTTCTGACCTCGTACACCGAGGCCACGTGTGGCAAAAGCCCGGGCGACCCTACGTATGGTATCACGCGGCTGGGCTGGAAGATGCGGCACGGGATCATCGCCGTGGATCCGCAGGTGATTCGCCTGCGCTCCCAGCTCTACGTGCCTGGCTATGGCCCCGGGGTCGCCGGCGACACAGGCGGGCTGATCACTGGACGGCACATCGACCTGGGACATGACGTGGACAATTTCGTGATGTACTTTCAGTGGGCGTATGTGTACGTGCGGACTCCGGTGCTTCCGTCCAGCCAGATTAGCTGGATCTTGCCAGACTTTCCACAGGAACGTGCAGATGGAGGAGTATGGAGCTTTAGGTGAACACGGCCTGAGGGGCAAGAAGAGCCTGGGCCAGAACTTTCTCGTCGACGCGCGCGCGATCTCGCGCATCGTGGAGGCCGCTGACCTATCCCCGGAGGACACGGTTCTCGAGGTCGGCCCTGGACCGGGCGCACTCACCGTGCAACTGGCGCAGCGAGCCGGTCGCGTCGTCGCCGTGGAGGTGGATGAGCGGATGCTGGCCCCTCTTGGCCAGGCCTTGGGGCCGTACGATAACGTGCGCGTCGTCTGCGGCGATATCCTCGAGCAGGACGTCGCCGCCCTGGCAGGGACCCAGCGATACAAGGTGGTGGCGAACCTGCCCTACTATATCACCTCTGCTGTGCTGCGACACGTTCTCGAGTCCTCCCTCCGGCCGAGCCTGGTGGTGGTGACGGTGCAGCGTGAGGTGGCGGAACGGATCGTCGGCCGCCCGCGCGGGCACAAGTCCGCGTCCAGGATGAGCTTGTTGGCGGTCAGCGTGCAGTTCTACGGCGTGCCGCGCATTGTGGCGCGCATTCCGGCTGGCGCCTTTCGCCCGGTCCCGGCGGTGGCGTCGGCGGTGGTCCGGATCGAGGTATACGACCCCCTTCCGTGGGGCGCGGTAGATGAGAGGGCGTTTTTCCGGGTCGCGCGGGCGGGCTTTGCGCAGCCGCGAAAGCAGCTCCACAATACGCTGGCGCACAACCTGGGCCTGCCGGCCGAACGCGTGGCAATGGCCCTGGAAGGTGCAGGCATAGACGGGAGACGACGGGCCGAGACCCTATCTATCGAGGAATGGGTGGCGTTGAGCCGCGCACTGGAGCGGTGAGCGCTCCCGGCCGGCCAGGTGCCTAGACGGCGGCGGGCGGCGACGCGTCCTGCGGTTCCTGGCCGGGGGGCTCGGCGGGCGCGCCCGCGCCCTGGGCGGCCTGGTAGAACAGGCAGGTCGCGTGCCCCTCGACCAGGCAGAAATGGGCCTGCGTCCTGGGCGCGACCACCGCGTTGTCCGTGACGGCGGCGCAGCGGTGCCTGTGGCTGGGATGGGGGCGCGGCGCAGAGGGGGGATTCCCCACGGCTTGCAGATGCGGACAGGTTTGTTGTGTCATAGGTCTTGACCACTTGAGAGGCCCGAGGCCGGGCAGCGTGCGTGCCTGTACGGTACGATACACCCATGATAACCGCTCTGGCCTACTATGTCAAGTTAGCGTGCTTCGCATATAGGTCTCGATGCTGCCTCGCTGGGGGGGCATGCGGTAGAGAAAGATCAGGTGGCCAATGTCGATGCCTGCCGGCTGCCAACCCTCGAAGGGGAATGAGAGGCTGACCACTCGCGCGCCGGGCCGCAGCGTGCTTTGGAGCTGCGGGCGGATCTGGTCGACGAGGACCGGCGCCAGATACAGGAACACAACGTCCGCGTCGGCCAGGTCGACCTGGCGCAGGTCGGCGCAGCGGATGGACACGCGGGCGATCACCCCGCTGAACAGCGCCCTGAGCCAGGCCACAGCGCAGTGCACGGGCTCGATCTCGACACCCACGGCACGTGCTCCGAACTCCCTGGCGGCGACGACCATGGCCCGCCCATCTCCGCTGCCCAGGTCGTAGACCATCTCTCCTGGCTGCACGTCGGCCAACTCCATCGCCCGCTGGATCCACTTGCGCCGGGCAGGAAGCGCACGAACGCCGCGCATGCGAGGGATGACTACCCACATCGCGATGCAGACGAGGCAAAGCAAACCCACCAGGACCACTGCTGACCAGGGATCAAACTGGACTCTGGCGAAAATGGGTTTTGGGGACCATTTTGCCCCTTTTCGCGTCTATAGGACCACAAGGGGTTGATTTCGAGAGTCAGCGATTACAACAGCTTGTGGTGTCTCAAAAAACGCCAGAGTCCAGATCAAAGACCATGCTTGCTGCCCTTTCTCGTCCTATGCGCTCGTGCATCAGAGGTGCCAGGCACTTCCTACAAGTGCCTGGCACCTCAACTCTGGGGGATCTCGTGCCGGTGCGCCAGCCGCCAGGCCCACCCCGCCGGGTAGCCGGCCATCTTGGCCGCGTCTCCTGCCACGCGGATGCACGGAACCAGGAGGATGGCGAGCAGTTGTTGGCCCAGCGACAGGCTCGCCATTCGCCGCACCAGGCGGCGATAGGGCGCGGCGGTATAGATCGCCCCTCCGAGCAAGAGCCCCAACAGCCACCACGGGCTGTGCCAGCATGCCAGGGCGACGAGCACGGGGCCGGCGACCAGGTAGGTGAGGTAGCGGATGGCGTGCCGCTTGCGCCACAGGTCGGCCTTGCCATCTCCGCGGGCGTAGCGGTAGTACTGCTTGGTAAAGGCAGCCATCGTGGACCGGGGACGAAAGTAGACCAGGGCGTGGGGCGCAAAGACGAACGGCCCGTAGCGGTCGCGCAGCCCGAAATCAAAGACCAAGTCCTCGCAGTAGTCCAGCCATTCGGGATAGCCACCCACGGCCTCCCATGCGGCCTTGCGGAAGGCAACCGAGCGGCTTGAGGGCAGGAACCGGGCCGGGTCGATGTTGGAAAGGTCGGGCAGCACGGTCGCGCCCATCGCGACCTCAAAGGGGGTCTGCGGGTCGGCAACAAAGAACCCGGCGACGGCGTGGACCTCCGTGCCACCCTCGAAAGGGCGGATCAGCTCTTCCAGCCAGTTGGGGGACAGGCGCACGCCGGCATCGACACAGGCGATGATCTCTCCGCGGGCGATGGCGATGGCGGCGTTGCGCCCTTGGGAGATGTTGGTGCCTGGGCGCACGAGAACCTGCATCTCTAGCTCGGCGCGCGCGGCGTATCGCTGCAGGATCGACACCGTATCATCGCTTGACCCGCCGTCGGCAATGACGACCTCGTCTGGGAGGCGGGACTGCGAGGCCAGCGAATCCAGCAGGCGCGCGATAGAAGCGCCCTCGTTCAGCACGGTCGAGATGACAGAGACAGAGAGACTCACGGGTCTCCTTTCAGGAGGTTTGAGCGTATTATATGCCGACATCGCTCCCCTGGCAAGCGCACCCACTGGGAATGATTTGCCAGTTTGCACGCTCTATGCTATACTAGCGTGCTGAATCGTCGGAACCCTATCAAACACGTGTCCAGACTGGGGCAAGCGTGCCGGCACGGGCCGGTTTTGCTACGGGAAGAAGGGCACGGACGCGACAACGCATGAGGAGGAAAATGTGGCAGTTGTATCAATGAGGGCGCTCCTGGAAACAGGGGTCCACTTTGGCCATCGCACACGACGATGGCACCCCAGGATGAAGCAGTACATCTTTACAGAGCGAAACGGCATTCACATCATCGACCTCCAGCAGACGATCACACGGCTGGGGGAGGCGTACAACGCCGTCCGCGACTGTGTCGTCGACGGAGGCTCCATTCTCTTTGTCGGCACAAAGCGTCAGGCACAGGCGTCCATGGCCGAACAGGCCGAGCGTTGTGGGATGCCGTACGTGAACGAGCGGTGGCTGGGAGGGACGCTGACCAACTGGCGGACCATCCGGCAGCGTATTGACCGGCTGCACGAGCTGGAAGCGCAGCGCGAACTGGGCGCCTTTGAGCAGCTCACCAAGCGCGAGGCGTTGGAGATGGAGCGCCAGATCGCCAGCCTGAACATCCGCTTTGGCGGCATCAAAGAGATGATCGTGCTCCCTGACCTGGTCTTTGCCGTCGACATCCGCCGGGAAAAGATCGCCATCGACGAGGCGAACAAGCTCAAGATCCCGGTCATCGCGGTCGTGGACACGATGTGCGATCCCACGCCGGTCGATTACATCATCCCCGGGAACGATGATGCGATCCGGGCGATCAGGCTGCTGGCGACCAAGATCGCGGATGCCGTGCTCGAAGGCAAGCAGCAGCGCAAGGATCTGGCCGTGGAAGAAGAGCAGATCAGCGAAGATGATCGACTCTACCTGGGCGAGGCGACCCTGGCCAAGATCCGGTCCGGTGCCCTGGAGTTCGATGGAGGGGAAGCCCAAGAGTACGTCGTCGAGTACGAGGAAGAAGACTCGGACGAGGACAAAGATGAAGGCGACGAGGAACACGCGGACGAGGATGACTCGGACGACGATGACCTATAGGACGAAAACGGGAATGGAGTTGTAGGACACGTGGAGATCACAGCAGCAATGGTCAAAGATCTGCGCCAGGGGACCGGTGCAGGATTCTTGGAATGCAAAAAGATGCTCGTCGAGACGGACGGGGATATGGAACGGGCGGCCGAGATGCTGTACGAGAGAGGGATGGCAAAGGCAGCCAAGAAGGTCGGTCGCGATGCGAACGACGGGCTGGTCGGCTACTACATCCATCCCGGCAGCCGGGTGGCAGGACTGGTCGAAGTGAATTGTGAGACGGACTTTGTGGCGCGCACGCCACAGTTCCAGGAGTTTGTCCACGATATGGCGATGCACGTCGTGGCTGCCAAGCCCCGGTTCCTGAGCATCGAGGACATCCCGGGGGATGTCCTGGAGCGAGAAAAGGCCGAGTATCGCAAGGAGGCAGTGGACTCGGGCAAGCCGGAGCGAATCCTGGACCGGATTGTCGAGGGCAAGCTGCTAAAGTTCTATGAGACCACCTGTCTCCTGGAGCAGCCCTTTATCAAGGATGACGACAAGACGGTCGCCGCGCTGCTCTCGGAGATGATCGCGGCGCTCGGCGAGAACATTGTCCTCAGACGGTTCGTGCGATTTGAGGTCGGCGAGTGAACTGGAAAAGAGGTTAGGCGAGCCATCGCCTAACCTCTTATTCTATGTCAGATCGGATGGAACATGAGCGCTGCATACAAGCGAATCTTGCTCAAGCTGGGAGGGGAGGCCCTCGCCGGGCCGGACGGAACGGGGATCGACCCGATCCGCGCAAACGCGGTGGCCGACAAGATCAAGCGGATCCAGGATCTCGAGGTGGAAGTGGCCATCGTCATCGGGGCCGGCAACCTGTGGCGTGGGTCACAGGGGTTGGCGTATGGCATGGACCGGGCGACGGCGGATCACATGGGTATGCTGGCAACGGTGATGAACGCTCTGGCGCTGCGAGATGCGCTCGAGCAGATGGGCATGGTCACGCGTGTGCAGACGGCGATCGAGATGAAGCAGATCGCAGAGCCGTACATCCGGCTGCGGGCGATCCGCCATCTCGAAAAGGGATACGTGGTCGTGCTCGGGGCGGGGACGGGCAATCCCTACTTTACCACCGATACGGCGGGAGCCCTGCGGGCCGTCGAGATCCACGCCGACGTGCTGATCAAGGCAACCAAGGTGGATGGTGTGTACGACTCGGACCCGATGATCAACCCCAATGCCCGGCGGTTTGAGCGCCTGACCTACATGCAAGCCCTCAACATGCAGGTCAAAGTGATGGATGCCACGGCGATCACCACCTGCATGGACAATGACGTGCCGATCCAGGTGATCAGCCTGTGGGGAGAGGACGGCCTGGAACGGACCGTCCTGGGCGGCCAAGTGGGTACACTGATCAGTCATTGAGGAACTGTGCAATCTGGAATCGCTGAGGGAGATACGAGGCCATGATCAAGGACCTACTCAAAGAGGTGGCCGGCAAGATGGACCGGGCAGTCGATGTCCTGGTCGAAGACCTGCGCGGCATTCGCACAGGACGTGCGTCTCCGGGGCTGGTGGAGCGGGTCGCGGTGGAATACTATGGCTCCATGACCCCGTTGAACCAGTTAGCCACCATCTCTGCGCCCGAACCGAGAATGCTGGCCATCCGTCCGTGGGAGAGCACCATGATCGCGCCGATCGAGAAGGCCATTCTCAAGTCCGAGTTGGGGCTGACGCCGATCAGTGATGGCAAGTTGATCCGCCTGGTGATCCCACGGCTGAGTGAGGAGCGCCGCAACGATCTGATCAAGGTTGTGCGCCGGCGCATCGAGGAGGCCAAGGTGGCGATCCGCAACGGTCGTCGCGAGGCCATCGATGATCTGCGGGAGTTTGAGAACGAAAAGATGATCTCGGAAGATGACTTTTTTCACGGTCGCGACGACATCCAAGAGCTGACCGACGAGTACATCAAAAAGCTGGACGAGATCGGCGAGCGCAAGGAAGAAGAAATCCGGGAGGTATAGCCTTTCGGTCCTCTGGAACCGCGAGGATGGCACCGGTCTTTGCACCCTGAATGACCCAACCCTCACCATCGATTCCCTTTGCCTGGACAGGATGGACACATGAGCGACAATTGGGACGAGCGGTACCCCCCCCTGGCAAAGGTCCCTGTCCACGTCGGCATCATCATGGATGGCAACGGGCGCTGGGCCAGGCAGCAGGGCAAGCCCCGGCTGGCCGGGCACAGGGCGGGTGTGGAGAACATCCGGCGGGTGCTCACCGCGGCCGCTCGCATGGGGATCAAGATCCTGACCATCTATGCGTTCTCCACCGAGAACTGGGATCGACCCGCGGCCGAAGTGACCGGCTTGATGAACCTCATCGCCCAGGCGCTGCGCAGAGAGGTGTCCGAGCTGCACAAGAATGGCGTCCGGCTGCGGCACATCGGCCACCTCGAGCGTGTCTCCAGGCAGTTGCGGCGCGGAGTGCTCGACGCTATCGAGCTGACCAAGGACAACGACCGCCTCACTCTGAACGTGGCCTTTGACTATGGAGGCCGGGCCGAAGTCGTTCACGCCGTCCAGCAGATCATCGAGGCTGGTATCCCCGCAGAGGACGTCACCGAAGAGACGATCTCCCAGTACCTGTATACCGCCGGCCAACCCGACCCCGATCTGATCATCCGCACTGCCGGGGAACTTCGGGTCAGCAATTTCATGCTCTGGCAGGGGGCCTATGCCGAATACTATGCGGTCCCCGTGTTCTGGCCAGACTTTGACGAGAACGAGCTGTACAAGGCACTGGCAGCGTTTAGCCAGCGCGATCGCCGCTACGGCAGGTTGACTGACTCGGAATACGCATAGCTCTGTCGGAAGGGGTATCGTGGGCAAGAGGAGCTCGAATCTTGTGCAGCGCGTGCTGAGCTCTATGGTGATCATCCCCGCGGTGCTCTACCTGCTGTTCAAGGGGGGGTGGTGGTTCTTTGTCCCCATCCTGGTGCTGATGACCCTGGCGACGTGGGAATACGTGCGGATGCTGCGCCGTCTCGACTATGCCCCCCCCTATGTCTTTGCCCTGGTCATGCTCTGGGCGATCCTGGGGTGCTTTTTTGCCTCCACACCCGACGCCCTGCAGCCCGCGTTCGCCGCCCTCCTGCTGGTCTCGCTCACCTGGCACCTCCTGCGCGACAAGACGCCCACTCCGGTGGAGAACTGGCTGCTGCCACTGGCAGGGGCGCTGTACATCGGCTGGACGGGAGGGCACATGCTCCTCGTGCGTGCCCTGCCTCAAGGGGCGTACCGCCTGTTTGTGATCTTGGGGACCACGTGGCTGGCAGACTCTGGCGCGTACTTGATAGGGAGCGCATGGGGTAAGCATCGTATGGCCCCTCGGCTAAGTCCCAAGAAGACGTGGGAGGGATTCGCCGGCGGGATCGCCGCGGCGCTGATCGGCGGGCCGATCCTGACCGGCCTGGGCGGGCTCGGTTGGACCCACGGTGCGTTCCTGGGCTTGCTGCTTGCCCTGCTGACGCCCCTGGGCGACCTGGGGGTCTCGATGATCAAGCGCCAGGCCGGCGTCAAGGACTCGGGCAACCTGATCCCCGGTCACGGAGGCGCCTTTGACCGCATCGACTCGCTGCTCGTGGCGGCGGTGGTGGGCTACTACTATGCTCTGTGGGCGATGGGCGTAACGCCGCCAGGCTGAGTCCGAACGACGCAACCTCGGGCCCCCTGGTGGGTTTCATTACTATGTAGACCGCTGCGAGGGACCGCGGAGGACGGGATCAAACGGGCGTATCTCACTTCTGGGGTGGTTTTTGTGGCAGAGACTTCCGAAGTCTTGAACGGTGTGCTTCAAGCATCGTACTGCACCGAAGATTGGCACTTTAAGGGCTTGTACTGGCTATCTCAGACTTCGGAAGTCTGGTGCTCCCAGACAGCGAGTGGCGTCCTTACCCGGACGTGACCGGGTGGGACGGGCCGAAGGACGTGCGGTGGGCAGGCAGATCAAGGTTCGGGCCACGGCCATTCTGGTCGAGGATGAAAAGATCCTGCTCGTCGAACAGCGGGTCACCGGCTCGCGGTCGTGGTCGCTGCCTGGCGGAGCGCTCGAAGCGGGCGAGACCCTGGAGGCGTGCCTCGTGCGCGAGGTGCGGGAGGAGACCGGCCTGCTCGTCGGCATGGACAGGCTGCTGTATCTCTGCGATCGAATAGAGGCCGCGCGCCACGTCGTACACATCACCTTTCAGGTCCGGAGGCTTGGGGGGCACCTGCAGGCAGGAGAAGAGCCGGAACCAGGTGCAAACCCCATTCACAGCGTAGAGATGGTGCCGCTTTCGCGGCTGGGCGACCCCGCCTGGGGCGGGATGCTGGGCGACCCCGCCTGGGGCGGGATGCTGCGCGAGCGCGGGTTCAGCCAGCGGTTCTGCGATCTGGCGGAATCGGGTTTTCCAGGGAGCGGCACCTGTCGGGGGGCTGTGTCAAATATCGGCCTTTGATGTGCTGCGGGGGGGACGGGGAGAGAGGTCATGCAGGCAGTGCACGAGAAGGCGCACAAGAGGGCGATCCGGTCGTGGGCGATGTACGACTGGGCCAATTCGGCGTTCATCACCACGATCGGTGCCGCTGTGCTGCCCGCGTTCTTTGGGGCGGTGGTGGCTGCTGGCCTGACTGGGGTCCAGCAGAGTTGGGCCACGCAGATATGGGGGTTGACGACGGCCATCGCAGCGGCGATCGTGGCCGTGTTGGCGATCGTCCTCGGCCCGATCGCCGACTATAGCGCCTCCAAGAAAAAGTTCCTGGGCGTGTTCGCGGGCATGGGCATCCTGGCCTCGCTGCTGATGGTTGGCATCGGGCGGGGCGGTTGGCTGCCCGCGATCATTCTCTATGTCATCGGGAGGATCGGGTTTTCGGGCGCCAACGTGTTCTATGATTCCCTGCTGCCGCACGTGGCGCGCGAGGACGAGATGGACCGGGTCTCCAGCCTGGGGTACGCGCTGGGATACCTGGGAGGCGGGCTGCTGCTGGCTGTGAACATTGCCATGATCATGTTCGCGCCTGAGGGCGATCTGTGGGGCGTTCCGTGGGCCGAGTGGATGCCCCGTTTTTCGTTCTTTACCGTGGGCGTCTGGTGGCTGGTCTTTTCCATCCCCCTCTTTCGCAACGTGAGCGAGCCACGCGGGTCCGCAGGAAGCGGGCCACGGATCCCTCCCATCGTGGCCGGGTTCCGGAGCCTGCGAGGCACGTTCCGCGATCTGGGGCGCTACAAGCAGTTGATGCTTTTTTTGATCGCCTTTTGGCTGTACAACGACGGGATCAGCACGATCATCGACATGGCGACGATCTATGGCCAGGAGGTGTTCACTGCGGGCGGTGTGCAGGACGCGACGATCCACCTCATCGCCGCGCTGCTGATCACCCAGTTCGTCGGTTTCCCCTTTGCCTACCTCTTTGGCTGGATCGCCCGAAAGCTGGGCACCAAGCGGGCCATCTACCTGGGCCTGGTCTGGTATACCTTGATCTGCGTGGGCGGCTATTTCATGAGCCAGATCTGGCATTTCTACGCCCTGGCGGTCGCCGTGGGGTTCGTCCAGGGGGGCAGCCAGGCGTTGAGCCGCTCCCTCTACGGGGCGATGACGCCCAAGACCAAGAGCGCCGAGTTTTTCGGCTTTTTCAACATCATGGGCAAGTTCTCGGCCATCCTCGGCCCTCTCCTCTTTGTCGGCGTGGGGCGCCTGTTCGGCGAGAGCCGCTACAGCATCTTCTCGCTGATCGTCTTTTTCATCGTCGGCATCGTGCTCCTGAGCCGCGTGGACGAGCAGGAAGGGATCCGCGTCGCTGATGAGGAGAACGCGCTAGCGGCGGCTGGGGGATGATGACGGCCTCAATAGACCACGCAGAGGTGATCATGCCGGGCGGCGTCGAGTTGACGCTGGAGACTGAGCCGTATCTCGCCCTCTCGCCGGATACCCATCTGCTGAGCGTGGCCTGCGGGACCGGGGAGCTGGAGCTCTACCTGGCGGGCAGGCACGGCTGCCGGGTGTTCGGGGTGGACGCCGAGATCTTGACGGTGGAGGCGAACAGCCGGGCCTTTGAGGAGCGAGGA
>JADHXD010000130.1 GCA_016783145.1 Anaerolineae bacterium | reverse complement strand
CCTTGAGGACAATGGATCCTACGTCGCCCTGACCATCGGGCGAAGGCGTCTCGTAGGTACGCTCCTGCAGCGTGCCCGTGACCGAAAACTCGTCCCAGAACTTGTGCAGGGCATCATACCAGCCCCCCCTGAACCAGCACGTCTGGTGGTCCACATCCTCCCACGGGGTGCTCAGGGCCAGCGAACCGAACTTGGGGTCATCAGCGGGGTAGCGGTCACTGGTCATGTACAGGCCGCGGATTCCGCCCCGGTCGACAAAGGTGTTGGTCGCCAGCCCGAGCGTCGAGCCGCTGAAGGGTCCTTCTCCGGGATATCCCACGGCGTTGTACAGGTTGGCCGCGAGGGAGACGCGGACCGTCTCGTCCCCCGGGTTGCGCAGGTGCAGGTGGAAACTGGCGACCGGCAGGCCCGAGTCCCGGTCGTTCAGAGGAATGAAGGGATTGTACGCCTCCAGCCGGGCCTCGACCGGCATCTGGGCGTCGGCAAAGTCGATCCAGGCCAGGGGAACCTCGCCGTGAAAGGTCGCGCTCTGAAAGTGCGGCAGCCCGGCCCCGTTCTCGCGAGACACGCCGAAACCGACCCCACGAAAGTTCACCTCTCCCTGGCCCGAGAAGGGCGGGAGGGTCGGTGACTGCACGACCTTGGTGACCGGCGGCTTTCCCTCCGCCTGCGCCCAGAGCGTAAAGAACGAGTAGGGCATGACCGCGCCGATGTTGGGCCGGTTAAAGATCTCCCAGTCCACCAACGCGCCGGTTCCGGCGAGCGAGACGCTGCCCGTGCCGATGCCCCCGAGGGGAAATGCGACCTGCGCCAGGTTCCGTCCGCTAAAGACGCGTTGTGGTCCCAGGGCACGCAGTTCCGCGGATGAAACAGCTTGGTCGTTTTGGCATCCACTTGCTCCCATTGCGGTCTCCTTTTCACCCGTAGCTGCGGCTTGGTCGAAAAACGATTGAAATCGTTACTACAACCCTTATAGTTTTGACTTTAGTCGATGAACGATTGAAATCGTTACTACGTGACCCGATGAACGATTGAAATCGTTACTACGGTCCTTGTAGTTGCGACGTTGGTCGCCGAACGATTGAAATCGTTACTACGGTCCTTGTAGTTTTGACTTTAGTCGATGAACGATTAAAATCGTTACTACGTGACCCGATGAACGATTAAAATCGTTACTACGGTCCTTGTAGTTGCGACTTTAGTCGATGAACGATTGAAATCGTTACTACGTGACCTGTGGTTTCGACGTTGGGTGCTGAACGATTGAAATCGTTACTACGTGACCCGATGAACGATTAAAATCGTTACTACGGTCCTTGTAGTTGCGATGTTGGTCGATGAACGATTGAAATCGTTACTACGGTCCTTGTAGTTGCGACTTTAGTCGCTAGATTGTTACTGCGATTCGTGGAGCACGACCAGGCTCCCGTCCGCCGAAAACCAGCGATCCGCGGCACGATCCAACGCATAGCAGACCTCGGGGGTCAGCGGCGACGTCGGATGGCGCGAGCGTCCAGTGATCGGCAGGCCGCGCCGGCCCAGCAGGACCTTGGCCCCCTGGGGGTGTACGACGCGCTGTACCATCTCCATCAGACAGAGCTCCCCGTGCAGCCGCACCGCGTCGGGGTCATAGGCCCGGCCCTTCTCGATCACCGAGGCCACCAGGTCGGGCAGCCAGATGGCAGCGATGCTCATGGTGCCCAGGCCGCCAGCCTGGATCGACCGCAGCAGGTAGGGGGTGTTGGCCTGGAGGAGGGAGAGAGGCGTATCCCTCGTCGCATGGAGCAGGAAGTGGATCTTGCTCAGATCGCAGCTCGTTTCCTTGTAGGCGTGGAAGCGACCGCTGCGAGCCAGCGTTCGCACCAAGTCCACGCCCAGATGGTACGGTCTGGGGACCGGGCACTCGTACAGGCCCAGCGGCGCATCGACCTGTTCGGCGAGTGTGGAATAGTAGCGCTCCAGGTCAGCGTCGTTCTCGTAGAAGGGGGGGACGACAAGCATGACCACGTCGGCGCCCGCATCCGCCACGCGGCGACAGAAGACGATGTGCTCGTCCACGGTCGCTCCGAGGTTGCCGGTCGCGGCTACGGGCACCCGCCCTCGCACGGCCTGAACCGCTTGGGCGACCAGGGTCAGGCGTTCACCCTCGTCCAACAAGTACATCTCGCTCGACAAGCAGTTGGCGTAGACTCCCCCCACGCCGCGCGCCACGTACCATTCTACGATCGCCCGATAGGCCGCGATGTCGATCTTGGCCTTCTCATCATAGGGTGTGACCATGGTCGGCCACGCGCCACCGTATTTGTCCATTTGAATCGGGTGCTCCTCTATCACGCGTTCTACGACGCCCCAAAAGCGCGTTCATCGCCGAGGGGCGGATGCGAACTGACACTGCGTTGTGAGTGGAGAGATCAGCCGCCCCGCGTGCTCCGTCTCCGCTGCTTGGTCGGGCGCTGCTGCCCACGGTAGGACGGCGCTGTGATCTCCCATATCTGGCAGCGCGATCGATCGAGTATGCGGGATCGGATGCGCGGATCGAGGTCATCGATCAGTTTTCCGGTGGTGATCACGGTGGGCAGGCGGGCATTGTAGCGATGGTTGAGCAGTTGGTAGAGCTTTTCCTTGGCCCAACTCGTGGCGCTTTCGGTGCCCAGGTCGTCGAGGACCAACAGCGGCGCCTTGCGCACCTGCTCAAAGAGCTTGTCGTAAGAGATCGCGCTCTGGGGGTTGAACGTGGCCCGCAGGTGGTCCAGGAGATCGGGCACGACGACAAACAGAGCGGGGTGGCGCTTGCTGACCTCGTAATTGGCGATGGCGGCGGCGAGGTGTGTCTTGCCACAGCCATAGGTCCCAATCAACACGAGCCAACCTTCTGGCATCTCTGCGAACCCTTGCGCCGTGCGAACCACGTTGTGCAGGTTCTTTCGCTGGTCCTGATCGACGTCATCCCGATCCGTGTCAAAGGTGTGAAAGGTCTGATCGCTGTGCAATCCCAGGCTGCTCAACTGCGATTGGCTGTCGTCCACACCGCTGGCCCGATAGTCGGGGGCCATGATGGGCACGGTGTGCACCAGATCGGGGGAGTTCAGCCGGGACCGGATGCGGATCTCGATCTCTTCCAGTTCGCAATTGGTGGTGAGCACGGTGGGGAGCCGGGCAGTGTAGCGATAGTTAAAGATCTGAAAGAGCTTTTCATCGGCCCAGGGCGTGTGGCTCTGCGTGCCCAGGTCGTCGAGGATCAGCAGCGGATGGTTGCGGATCTCTTCGAACCGCTGGTCGTATCTCACCTCGCTGCTCGGTGCGTAGGAAGCACGCAGGTGGTCCAGGAGATCGGGCACGACGACGAACAGCGTGGGATGGCTCAGGTTGAGCCGGTAGTTGGCAATGGCCGCGGCCAGGTGGGTTTTGCCGCAGCCGTACCCACCTCGGAGCATGAGCCAACCTTGCGGGGTGCGAGCATAGTTGAGCGCATACTCGTAGGCGAGGCGCAGGTTCCTGCGCTGGTCAGGGTTCAGCGCGTTGCCCTCGGGTATAAAGGTCTCGAATGTCATGTGGGTGAGGTGCTCCAGGTTGCTCACCCGGCGCAGCCGTTCACTCTGTTTCTGCCCCAGCTCCTGAAGCTTGCAGGTGCACGGGTAGAGACGGCCAAATTCAGGGTGTCCTACCGGCACGTCCTTGATCAGGTACCCCACCCCCTGGCAGATCGGGCAAACCCGGGAAAGGTCACTCACGCTCTTGCTCCTCAGTGTTCGATGAAATCGGCATACCTGGTCTCGTCCCCCTCGCGGCGCTGCGTTCCCCGGCCTTCTCGCTCCCAGTTCTCCAGGATACGGCGCACATAGGCCCACCGGCGCACGTTGTTGGACACGGCGATACGAAAGGCACCCTCGATCCACTCGTGCGGGTAGGTTGCTTCGGCATCCTTGAGTTCGTCCGCCAGCAGGGCGGACTGGATCAGGCCAAAGTTTTGTTCGTACAAGTTAAAGATGGTGGGACGACGGGCCTGGAGGCGGGCGGGAGCACCCCCGTCCTCGGGCGTCCATTCTCCCCGCTCCATGCGGGCAAGGGCCGCCCGCCCGCTCTCGCTGTTCAAGAAAAAGCAGTGCTCCTCCGGGCGGTCCGACCTGTGAACGGTAGCCTGGAGAAGCGTCCCCCGGGCCACCGCGCGCTCGAGTCCTTCGCGCAGCGCGTCACGAGGGGAACTGCCGGCGCTACTCAGGCCGCGCATCAAGATCTCGTCGCCCTCGAGCTCGGCCTCGGTGGTGTGAGGCATCTCGCCGCGTACCTGGTCGAACAGCCACAGGCAGTGCAGGGTGACCTTGAGCTCAACCAGGTCGTCAATGAGGGGCAGCAGGTCGGCAAAGAAGCGCTCGGGGATGCGGGTGACCTTGAGCTTGCCCTCTGGAAAGCCGGGGAATCCGCTCATGCGAACTCTAGGTCCTCACGGAACATCTCGACCTCGCAGAATTGGGCCAGTTCCCTCCTGAAAAAGAGAGGCACCATGCCGGTGGGGCCGTTGCGGTGCTTGGAGACGATGATCTCGGCGATGTTGGGCTGCTCAGTCTCGGGCGTATAGTACTCGTCCCGATAGAGAAAGACCACGATGTCCGCGTCTTGCTCAATGGATCCCGATTCACGAAGGTCAGAGAGCATGGGGCGCTTGTCGTTGCGCTGCTCCACCGCGCGCGAGAGCTGGGAACCGACGAGCACAGGGATGTGGAGCTCGCGAGCCAGTCCCTTGAGGGCTCGCGACAGAAACGAGACCTCCTGGACGCGATTTTCCGTCCGCCGGTCACTCTGCATGAGCTGCAGGTAGTCGATGATCAGCAGGTCCAGGCCATACTCGGCGTAGAGACGGCGGGCCTTGGTGCGCACCTGCATGGCGGAGATCGAGGGCGTATCGTCGATAAAGATCATGGTCTCGGACAGCGCGCCCGTGGCCTGGATGAAGGTGGGCCACTCGTCGTCGCGGAGGTTGCCGATGCGCAGGCGCTGCGAGTCAATGCCTGTCTCGGCGGAGATCAGGCGCTGCACCAACTGCTCGGACGACATCTCCAGGCTAAAGATGGCCACGCGCTGGTTGTATTTGCGGGCCGCGTTCTGGGCGATGGAGAGCATAAGGGAGGTCTTGCCCATGCCGGGCCGAGAGGCGACGATGATCAGGTCGGATCGCTGCAGCCCCCCCAGCAGCTTGTCGATGTTTCGAAACCCTGTGGGCACGCCGATCATTTCGCCTTTGTGCCGGTAGAGATAGTCGATCCGGTCATAGTATTCGCTGACCACGTCGCGAATGGGCATCAGGTCGCGCGTGGTGCGCCGCTGGGAGACCCCGAACAGGATCTGCTCGGCGCGATCGACGGTCTCACCCACGTCATCGGTGTCTTCATAGGCCAGGGCGGCGATCTCGCCCGCCGCTCCGATCAGCCGGCGGAGCGTGCTCGTCCGTTCGACGATGTGCCCATAGTACTCGACGTTCAGCGCGGTGGGCGTGGCGTTGATCAGGGAGGTGATATAGGCCGGCCCTCCGATCTCAGCCAACTGCTGGCGTCGTTCCAGCTCATCGCACAGCGTGACAAAGTCCACCGCCTCACGGCGCTCGTGCAGGATGCTAATGGCATCGTAGAGCCAGCGGTGCTTTTCGACGTAGAAGGCGTCGGCGTGGACAAAGGTGTTCACTTTAAAGATCGCATCGGGATCGATCAGCAGAGCGCCGAGCACGGCTTGTTCGGCCTCGACGTTGTGGGGAACCATCTTGTCCGGTACGACAACTTGCTCGCTCATGCTTACCTCATCGCTGTCTCAGGGGATCGGGTCGGACGCAGGGGCGGCCTCGACCATCATGCAGCGTGGCTGAGGATCGCCGAAAGCCAGGTGTGCGCAGGAACAGGGCCGCCCAAACGCGTTGATCGTCCGTGCCAAGCGCTGTGGAAAAAAGCCGCATCCCTGATGCGGCTCCGAAGCTACGGTGGGAGCGATCCGGGCTATTCTTCTTCCAGGCTGCCCAGGTCGAGGCTGTTCACAAAGTCCCGAAAGACGGCCAAGTGCTCCTTGTCCTCATCGGCCTTTTCCGCCGGCAGGACGGCCGCCTTGTCCATGACGTGTTCTGCGACATAGATCGGAACGCGGGCGCGCACGGCGAGGGCAATGCTATCACTGGGGCGGGCGTCGATGTCGATCTGCTGGTCTTCGCGCACGATGTGCAGCACGGCGAAAAAGATGTCGTCGTGCAGGTCGTTGATAAAGATGTACTGCAGGGCTCCGCCGAGCGCGGTGATGCACTCCTTGAGCAGATCGTGGGTCAGCGGCCGGGGGTGCGGGTATTCTTTGAGCTCAAACAGGATCGCCTCTGCTTCCGCCCTCCCTATGTAGATAGGCAACTGGCGCTCCTGTTCAGATTCCTTGAGTAAGATCGCCCGGTCCTGCCGCGTCAGACTATAACGAATCGAGTCTACGACCACCTCGATCATCGTACTCCTCCCGATACAGCGCGCACGTTCACGGCTTGGTCATCGCAGGTCGATTATACCACAATCGGAGAGAAGGGACAAGGTTTCGCAACAGGTCAGCCAAAATGTGATTGACGAGGGTGGGGTTTTATGTTATAGTACCCTGACGTGTGTGGGGCACAGGCGTGCCCGACAGACGTTTCGCGTTAGAAGAGACGACAGCGGAGGACGTGCGTTCGTGCGATCGACCGTGGTGCGGGGGGTGACCTTGATCTGGCTGGCGGCGAGCCTGATCGGCTGTGTGCTTTCCCCGATGGAGAAACGTGGGGAGAGCCTCGATCCGGGGGAGCCCCAGGCGACGCAGCCCGCCAGCGAGGGCAGCGCTCCGGGTGCCCCGCCGCCCGTGGGCCTGCGGGTGGGCAACACGGCCCCTGACTTTGAGCTGGAGGAGCTGGGAGGGGACACCATTCGCCTCCACGACTACCGGGGACAGGTGGTGATGCTCAACTTTTGGGCGACGTGGTGCGGGTTCTGCCGCGTCGAGCTTCCTCACATGCAGCGTGCCTACGAGACCTACGGAGATCGCGGCTTTACGGTGTTGGCGATCAATGTCCGGGAAGAAGCGGGGCCGGTGCGCGCGTTTGTGGAGGATATGGGGATGACCTTTCCCGTGCCGCTCGATACGGCGGGTGAGGTGCTGTCACAGTATCGCATTCGCGGGCTGCCGACCAGCGTTTTCATCGACCAGGAAGGTGTGATCCTGGCTATACGAGTCGGGCCGGTAGAGGAAGAGATGATCGAAACATACCTGGCCCAGGCAGGGATAGAGTAGCCGTGGAGCGACCTACCCAGCAGCCGCCACTGAGCGGCTGGAAACGAGACCTGGTTCTCTTTTTGGACCGCCAGATCTACTATTTCGCGCGGCATTGGCTGGCCGTTTTCAACGCCCTGATCGGGATCTATGTGCTCATCCCCATCCTGGCACCGGTGCTGATGTCCAGCGGGCTGCCGTACGTGGGGCGGTTGATCTATACGGTGTACCGACCGGCCTGCCATCAACTGCCTGAACGGTCGTTTTTCCTCTTTGGCCCGCAGACGAGCTACAGCCTGGATGAACTGTGGGCGATGGGCGAGCTTTCGGGGACGGAGGACATTTTCGCCCGCCAGCGTTTCCTCGGGTCGGTCGAGGTGGGGTTCAAGATGGCGCTGTGCGAGCGCGACGTGGCCCTGTATGGCGGACTGTTGGTGGGAGGGTTGGTCTTTGGGCTGATCCGCAGGTGGCTGCGGCCCCTTTCTCTGCTGTGCTACGGGATCTGCGCGCTGCCCATGGCGATCGATGGCGGGACGCAGTTGTTCCTGCTCCGAGAGAGCAACTGGATCCTGCGGACGCTGACCGGGGGGCTGCTGGGCCTGGCCTCGGTGTGGATGCTTTATCCACGCCTGGAAGAGGCGTTCGTAGAGATCCGCGTGCAGGCCAACGAGCGGGTTGGCCTGGATCGATCGCCGGTAGTAGGGCAAGCGCCCGGCGATCAATCACCGGGCTGAGAGTGAGAGGCCCCCCTCAGGGACTATGCCGGGTCGCCCGGGATCGGATGTTTAGGGCTGAAGCTTGCCCGGAACTCAAGATTCCGGGCTGAAGGTGAGAAGTCCCCTCAGGGACTGCGCTTGGTAGCGAGCCGGTTATGCTACGGACCAGGACAGGGGTGCTGCGGCACAACCGGGCCGCCAGGCGCTCCTCCTCGGCGTTGATTCGGAGTGCTGCGCGAAATGGCTGGGCTGAAGGTGAGAAGTCCCCTCAGGGACTATGCCGGGTCGCCCGGGATCGGATGTTTAGGGTTGCGCTTGCCCTCAAGATTCCGGGCTGAAGGTGAGAAGCCCCCTCAAGGGCTGCGCTTGGTAGCGAGCCGGTTATGCACGGACCAGGACGGGGGTGCTGCGAGGCCCGGGAGATTTGATTGTCGCGCAGAGATGTGGTATAATCTCCCCTGCGATGCAGAGTGCTTGGGAAGAGGTTTGCCCGCTGCGTATGCAGCTTGAAATCGATCAGTAAAAGGAGAAGTAAGAGATGCCGAACTTTGGCGTGTGGGAATGGCTGGTCATCCTGATCATCGTCCTGGTGATCTTTGGGGCCAGCCGTCTCAAGGACATCGGGCAGGGCCTGGGTGGTGCGATCAATGCCTTCCGGCGAGAGGTCAAGGACGGCAGGGAAGAAGCAGTAGCCAAAGAGAAGACGACTGAGGAAGGCGAGGCCTAGTCCTCTCTGATCCTACGCCCAACCTAGTTCCGTTCCAGACGTAGATTGCGCGGATTGGTGAGCCTGGGTTCGTTGTTGGTTCCCGGGCAGCGCGGCAGCATTCGCCGGTCCGCGCAATTTACGATCAGAATCGTTTCATGCGCATCCACAGCTTGCGCAGTCCGGGGACAGAGAGCACGTCATCGCGAAAGATGCGCCAGGCCCGCTTCGGGGTGAAGGCGTAGAAGCGCAGGTAGGCCCACTTTTTGTACAGGTTTAGCTGCCAAGCCGGGAGCACCTCGTTCGACCTGTAGACGGAATGCCGGTAGTAGTCAAACTGTGCCCAGGCCGTGCCCACCTGCTCCTTGGTCTTGTCCCACAGGTAGGTGCCCGGAAGGGGCGTGGTGACATTGAACGCGGCCTCGTCGATCGGCAGTCGGGCCGCGTACTCGATCGTGTGCCGGACCTCGGCGCGGGTCTCGGTCGGCGCGCCGAGCATAAAGTATCCTCCCACCCTGAGCCCTAGCCTCCTGCAGATGTCGACCGCCTCGCGCACCTCCTCGATGGTGATCCGCTTGTCATAGACCTCGTCCAGGATGCGCTGCGATCCGCTCTCGATGCCCATGTTGGCCTGGACCAACCCGGACCGGGCCATCTCCTCGACCAGGTGCGGGTTCCGGACGACCAGGTCGGCGCGCACGTTGCATCCCCACTTGAAGGCCAGGCCCGAGTCGCGCAGGCTCCGCGCAAACTCCATCGCCCAGCCATTGTGGGCGATAAAGGTGTCATCCTCAAGCATAAAGGCGTCGAGGCGGTACCTGTCCCGCAGCTCGTGCAGCTCGTCAATGACGTGCGGCACCGGGCGGCGCCGCAGCCGCACCCCGAACAGCTTGTCCAGCGTCGGCTGGCAGTAGGTGCAGGAGAACGGGCACCCGCGCGAGGCGATGACCGAGGTGCCGCGCAGCTCGGGAGAGGCGGCGGTCAGGCTGTACCACGCCCGGGCATAGGCCTCCATGTCGACCAGGTCGCGCGCGGGATGAGGCAGCAAGCCGAGGTCGTGGATCGGCGGGCGGGGTGGGTTGCGCACTGTTTCACCATCCCGCTTGTACCACAGGCCGGGGACCCCCTCCGGATCCCCGCCCCGTTCGACCAGCTCGCGCAGGGTCTCCTCGCCCTCTCCGAGGGCGATCGCGTCCACCAAGTCGAGGGCGATCGATTCCTCGGGCAGGACGGTGGGGTGCGGGCCACCCCAGAGGACGAGCGGCCTGCTCGGGGCATCCCGGGCAGCGCGAGAGGCCTCGAGGGCCTCGCCGAGCATGGAGGTCATCACCGAGAGACCCACGAGGTCGTACCCCCCCTCCACGATGCGGCTCCGCATCGCGGCCAGGGGATGCGCGGCAAAGGTGGGATCGATGATCTCGACGACCACGCCGGGGACAGCCTCGCGCAGGTAGGCGGCGAGAGAGAGGATGCCCAGGGGCGGCTGTCCGGATGGATAACGAGTTCTGGGAAAGACAAGGGCGATCTTCATACTACTCCTGCATCTCTGGATCGGGCCGGCCCTTGAGCTCGCTGGCCCCCTCCACCGCGTAGAGCACGGCGCCAATAAGCCCGGGGAGGAGGGTCTGCAGGCCGTAATTGCTCAGCGACATGGCCACCGCCGTGCTGTCCGGAACGCCCACCGTGCCGTACACGAGGCGAAAGGTCTCCTCGCGCACTCCGAGCCCGCCCACCGAGGGGAGCATCAGGGAGAGCGAAACGAGGGGTGTGAAGAGAAAAAAGAGCCCATAGGGCAGGTCGACGTTGAACCCACGGGCGATCAGGTAGTTGACGGTGATGTTGAGCAGGTTAAAGGCCAGCGAGATGCCGCAGGCCTGCCCGAGGGCCACATAGCCACAGCCGCCCACGGCACGGTAAAAGCGCTCCAGCTTGGCTTGCCCGGGCAGCTTGACCCGAGAGCCCAGCCAGGGGATGAGCCGGGTGCCCATCGCCAGCCAGCCGCCGACCACGCCCACCACGGACACGGCGGCGATGAGCAGGACGGTCTCCCGAGGGATGCCGGCCGAGCCAAAGGGCAGGGCGAGCAGGGCGAGCACAAAGAGCACCCAGAGGCCGGTCGCCCGGTCGACGAGCACCGTGCCGATGGCCTCGGGGGTCCGCTTGCTGTGCCGGGCCAGCTCCATCATACGGATGGCATCCCCCCCAAATCCACTCAGCAAAAAGATGTTGAAAAAGGTGCCCACAAAGTAGAGCCTGACCAGGCGGCCGAGGGGCACGCGGATGTCCAAGGCCCGCAAGAGAGCCAGCCAGCGAACGGCGCGCAGGGCCACACCGGCGATGGCCAGCGCCCCGGCCCCGGCCAGGGGGCCCCACCGGGCTCCGGAGACCGTCTCCGCCAGGGCGCGCAGGTCGACCCGAAAGACCAGGACGTAGACCAGCATGCCCGCGCTGATGCCGACCTTGAGCAAATTGAGGAGCCTGGAACGCAGCGCTTTACCCTTCACCGATCGTCCCTCTCCCCTCCGAAAATGGGCCCCGCACGGGCGCCTCACCCGACCTCGACCGGGGCCAGAAGCACGCGGTCGCCGTCGGCCTGCCCATCGACGATCACCGGCGAGCGGCCCGCAGAGTGGCGGTACACGCCGACCTCCAGGTAAGCGCCGCCCGGCAGCGCATCGGCGGACACCGTGAACCTGTGTACCTGGACGGCAACGTCGCCCGGGAGCCACCCGGTGGGCGGGCAGTGGAGCACGTCCACGCCGCCGATCACCCGGCTGTCGGCGTCGAGCAGGTGGACAAAGGTGTTCCAGTCGTCCTGGCCCTCGACCGCCCGCAGCGCGCGCCAGTAGGTGACCAGCGCGACCTCCCCACCGGGGCGGAGATTTCCCTCCTCCCAGCGGTAGCCGACCAGGGCCATCACGTCCCCAAACTGCGCGGGGCCGTCCAACGTCCGGCGCAGGTCGGGGCTGTTGAACCGGACCTCGGGGCTGACCCACAGCGGCGAGGCGGCCTCCAGGGCGTCCAGATGGGCGCGCCAACCGTCGCCGCCCTGCCAGCGCCAGACCTCAAAGGCCGAGTTCTGGTCCTCGGGGTGGAGGTCCCGCCGCTCGATCAGCGCGGCCCCCCGTTCGAACTCGGATCGCAGCGCGGGATCGAGGGGCGTGAGGGCCGAGAACACGTAGCGCATCCCGCCCTGGCCCGGGTAGACGATCCCCCCTCCACCCGCCGCGCCACTCTCCAGGCCCTTGAACCAGCGCACCTGCAGGTCGTCGCGGCCAGCCACGTAGCGCAGGATCCAGGGATCGTGATAGTAGAGGGGGTAGAGGGCCGAGATGCCCACGGCCCCACCCTCGGGCTCGTCGCGCAGGTAGCGCGCGGCGGCGACCAGGTTGTGGTTGTAGATGTTGCGCGCCTCAGGCCGGGCCGGCCAGTCGGAAAAGTAGCTTCGGGCCGTGCGCGTGCCCTCCATGGCCACCAGGCCGACGGCGAGCGCGACCCAGGCCGCCGGCACCCACGCGGCACGGGAGGGCGCCCCCGACCGCGCGGCGAGGCGACCCAGGGCGCGGCCCAGGGCGTCGAGGGCCAGGGCGACGAGGACGTAGGTCGCGGGTTGGGCAACGATGGCCCGCAGGAAAATGCCCTCGTTGGTGGTGACCATCGCCGGCAGCATGCCGACGAGCAGCCAGAGGAGCAGAAAGGCGTGGCGCGGATCGCGCCAGCGCCAGAGGGCGATCCCCAGCCCGCCGTAAAAGAGCGCCGAACCGACAGCGTCGAACACCGCGCGTCCGGGGATGTTGTAGGCCCAGAAGCGGTCCCCCTCCCAGGAAAAGACGCGCAGCGCATTCGACGCGTGCCGCAGGGCGCGCTGGGGGCGGCCGGCAAGCAGCTCGCGGACCGGCTCCATCATCAGCCCGACACGGATCTCGGACTCGGGGTAGGCACGCAGGTAGAGGGCCAGGGGGAGGACGACGAGGGCAGCGACGGCGAGCATGACCAGGATGCCGGGCCAGACCCGCCGGAGCAGGGCGCGCCCCTCCTTGAAGAGGAGCAGGTAGAGGGCGTAGGCGGGAAAGACGATCCAGGTCACGCGGCTGGCCATGTAGGTGTAGGCGGAGGCGCCGAGAAAGAGCCCAGCGAGCGCGAAATAGAGGACGGCCCGCGGCGTGCCTCGGAGTCCCGCACCGGCGGCCGGCCCAGTGGGCGCGGGATCGACGACGGTGGGCGGCGGGGCGCCGGCATCGGGCCTCCATCCAGCGGCGTGCAGCCCCCTCCAGAAGCACCAGGCCGCGGGCAACCAGAGCATGGGCAGGGTGATCGCACGCAGGGCCTGCCTGCTCAGGCTGACCGGCCAGAGGGCGACGGCCATCCAGGCAGCGCTGACCCAGGCCACCCGGACGCCAAACATGCGCCTCGCTACCCCGTAGGTGCCCAGCACGACGAGGAGGCCACAGAGGGCGCTGGTGACGCGCATGGCGGTGAGCGTGCGTCCCAGGAGCATAAAGGCAGCGGCGACCCCGTAGGCGTAGGCGGGTTCGTGGCCGTATCCCAGGGCAAAGTAGATCGGCCGGTTCCCGGCGAGGATGGCCTCGGCCTCGGCCCCAAAGGCGGCTTCGTCGTGCGTCATGCCCGGGGGAACGGTATCGAGTTGTGCGAAACGGAAAAAGGCAGCCAGGACCAGGATGAGCGCGATCGCGCCGACGTTTGTCCATCGGGCTGGCCGCCAGGATTCAAGGGCGAACGACATTCCGCAGGTTCCCTCCCTACTGAGACGGGTCGAATTGTACTCGAAAACCACATGGGGCGCAAGAACAGGACCCCTGAGGCGGACGGCAGACCGCCAAGACGCCAAGAGCGCCAAGGGGTTCGAGCGTCGAGCGACGAGCGATGTTGGGCACCCATGCCACACTGGCACGAGACGGGGGGTGCTCCTGCCTCCGACAGCTTTCCGACGCGTACCGGGTTTCAGCCGTCGGTCCTTGTACCGGTACTTGTTTTTCGGCGTTGCGCCGTTTTACCGAGCGACAGGGGCCGCGCAGCCAGCGGCCGTCCGCCGCGTGAAGAGGGTGTTCTTGATGATCCAGGCCATGTCTTGTTCTTTGGGTCTTATTCCGGGGTCACGGTGACCCCGTGCCCGGGTCAGTTTGACCCCGTGCTCGTGGATGGTGGGGTCACTGTGACCCCGTGGTCGCGCAGCATCCTGTCCGCATCTGTGCCGCCCCGTCCTGGCCCAGACGGGACAGGGTAGGCGCAGGCGCCGTGGGCAGCGGGGTCGCGCGGCGGAGGGGCTGCGCGAACCGCCAAGTCGCCAAGGTCGCCAGGGGGCCGAGCAGGATGGACGGCCAACCGCCAAGTCGCCAAGAACGCCAAGGGGCGAGTGGAGGGGTCGGGCAACCGCCAAGTCGCCAGGAGGCCGAGCAGGATGGACGGGCAACCGCCAAGGACGCCAAGAACGCCAAGGGGCGAGTGGAGGGGTCGGGCAACCGCCAAGGACGCCAAGAACGCCAAGGGACAGGGCGAGATAGATGGCCAACCGCCAAGACGCCAGGGGACGGGTGGGATGGTAGCCAACCGCCAAGGACGCCAAGAGCGCCAAGGGGCAGGGCGGGATGGACGGGTAACCGCCAAGGGGTACGAGCGGCGAGCGGCGCTGCTCGCGCGGGCCATCGGCCCACTCGAGGAGGCGGCGCCGGGCCCCGCCCGACCAGGGGGAAGGCAGGAAGCGGTCGTCGAGGGGCGAGGAGGAGCCGGAGGGGAACCGGTGTCCCGTCTCGGACCGGGAGGGGGCGCGCGCAGGGAGAGAGGGCTGCGGCAGTCTCCGCTGGCGTTCCCGGGCCCGGCGGGCGGGGTCACGGCGTCCGGCCTCCAGGAGTGTACCAGTATGGTACTTCTATTATACCATATTGGGTGGCACTTGTCAAGAGGGCTGTTGACATTTTCACTTGCGCGACGTACAATGGGATCAAGGTGCCCTCCTCCTCCGCGGTAGAGCCGCAAAGGACGGGAAGAGGCCCCCTCCTAACTGCTGCGCGACCCCGCTTCGCAAGGGGGGAAAAGATGGCCCCCACCCCACCTGCTGCGCGACCCCGCTACTAACGGCGGGATGCTGCGCGACCCCGCTACTAACGGCGGGATGCTGCGCGACCCCGCTACTAACGGCGGGATGCTGCGCGACCCCGCTACTAACGGCGGGATGCTGCGCGACCCCGC
>JADHXD010000129.1 GCA_016783145.1 Anaerolineae bacterium | reverse complement strand
GGGGTATGCGACCAAAGTCCGATGCGGGACAGCACTTGGCGACGCCGCTCGCATCAGGGGATGCTCACTCCCCTGACTTTGCCCCAGCCGTGGGGTATGCGACCAAAGTCCGATGCGGGACAGCACTTGGCGACGCCGCTCGCATCAGGGGATGCTCACTCCCCTGACTTTGCCCCAGCCGTGGGGTATGCGACCAAAGTCCGATGCGGGACAGCACTTGGCGACGCTGCTCGCATCAGGGGATGCTCACTCCCCTGACTTTGCAGCAGCCGTGGGGCATGTGACCAAAGTCCTGGCAGAGACGGAGGATGTCTGCTATAATGCAGAAATAGTGGTGATCTCGGGGGAGTCCAACCGCCGGTGATGGGGGAAGATTGAGCGCCTCTGACTGTGGGGCGCAGAAGACCGCGTGAGGCGGCTGGCGGGTCCGTGGTTCGGAGGGTGACGGGCCGAGATGAGACAGGGTAGAGCCGCTTTTGTCCGCGAGGGCAGCGGCTCTTGCTCTGTAGTGGTTCGTCTGGCCGTATGGACCGTCCTGAGGGGGCATGCCGGTCGCGAGGCGTCCCCGAGCAACTTTGCTGAGCACCGTCCGTGGGTTGTGGTGCAGGGGGAAAGAGAGGGAACCGATATGACCAAGATGCACGAACTCGCTGAACTGGGACAAGCGGTTTGGTATGACGATGTCCGGCGCTCGTTCATCGCGTCCGGCCAGTTGCAGGGGCTGGTCGATCAGGGATTGCGCGGCGTCACATCCAACCCAGCCATATTCGAGAAGGCGATCGCGGGAAGCGCGGACTATGACGAGGATCTGAAGGCGCTGGTGCAAGCCGGCAAGTCTGTGGACGAGGTCTATGAGGCGCTGGCCCTGGATGACATCCGGCGCGCTGCAGATGTCTTGCGCCCGGTCTATGAGCGAACAGGGGGCGCGGACGGCTATGTCAGCCTGGAGGTCAGCCCTACACTGGCGCACGATGCAGAGGGCACGGTCACAGACGCGAGGAGGCTCTTTGCCGCTCTGAGTCGCCCCAACGTGATGATCAAGGTGCCTGCCACGCCCGCCGGCATTCCAGCCATTGAGACGCTGATCGGTGAAGGGATCAACGTCAATGTGACGCTGATCTTTTCTCTCTCTCAGTACGAGGCCGCAGCGGAGGCCTACCTGGCTGGCCTGGAAAAGCTGGCGGCGGATGCGGGACGCGGCGTCGGAGAGGTGGCGTCTGTGGCGTCCTTTTTTGTGAGCCGGGTAGACGGGGTGGTCGATCGGGCGCTCGAGGAGATCGGCGAGACCGCGCTCCAGGGCACGATCGCCATCGCCAACGCCAAAGCCGCCTATGCTCGCTTCCGAGAGATCTACCGCGGGGCGCGCTGGGAGAGGCTGTCGGCCCTGGGGGCGCGCGTACAGCGCCCGCTGTGGGCGAGCACCAGTACCAAGAGCTCTGCCTATCCCGACACGCTCTACGTGGACGGCCTGATCGGGCCCGATACCGTCAACACGGTGCCGCCCGCTACCCTTACGGCCTACCTGGATCACGGCAAGGTGGCCCCGACATTGGAGACGGGGCTCGACCAGGCGCTCGCCCAGTTGTCCAGACTGGCGGAGCTGGGGGTGGACCTGGACGAGATCACCCAGAAGCTGCAGGATGACGGGGTGGCCGCGTTTGCCGCAGCGTTCGAGGGGCTGATGTCCAGCATTGCAGAGAAGCGAGCGAGACTGCTCGCGGAACGGCAGCAACTGACCGCTGCCCTGGGCACGTACCAGGAGGCTGTAGACCGAGCACTGGAGACGGCTGCCGCGGACAAGGTGATCGACCGGATCTGGGCGCACGATCACACCGTCTGGAAGCCCGGCCCGACCGAGATCACCAACCGGTTGGGGTGGCTGCACATCGCGGAGGCCATGAAGCAAGACATGGACCGGCTAGAGTCGCTGGCTGACAGCGTCCGTACGGACGGCTACACCCACGTCCTGCTGCTGGGTATGGGAGGCTCCAGCCTGGCTCCCGAGGTCCTGCGCAAGGCGTTCGGCGTCAAGGAGGGCTACCTGGACCTGGCGGTGCTGGACAGCACCGACCCCGATGCCGTGCTGGCGCACGCCGATCGACTGGATCTGGCGCGGACCCTGTTCATCGTGGCCACCAAGTCGGGAGGCACGGTGGAGACCCTGTCCTTTTTCAAGTTCTACTATGGGCGGGTGGTCGATGCAGTGGGCGGGGATCGTGCCGGGGCGCATTTCGTGGCTATCACCGACCCGGGCAGCAGGCTGGCCGAAATCGCCGAGCGGTATCGCTTTCGGGGTACGTTCCTGAACGACCCCAACATCGGGGGGCGCTATTCCGCTCTGTCGTACTTTGGGCTCGTTCCTGCGGCACTGCTCGGAGTGGACCTGAAGACACTGCTCAGCCGGGCAACGAGGATGGCGCGCTTCTGCCGGGCCGGAGCGGACAACCCGGGGAGTACCCTGGGAACGATACTGGGCGTACTGGCCAAGTCGGGCCGGGACAAGGTAACCCTCGTTGCTTCGGAGGGGATCGCCAGCTTGTGCGACTGGGTGGAACAGCTCGTCGCCGAGAGCACAGGCAAGGAAGGAAAAGGCATCGTGCCCGTTGTGGGTGAGGAGTTGGGGCCGCCGGGTGTGTATGGCCGGGATCGCCTCTTTGTCCAGCTCACCCTCGGGGGCGACGATCAGCACGACGGGGCGGTCCAGGCCCTGGAGGACGCCGGGCACCAGGTGGTGCGCCTGCACCTGAACGACCCGTACGACCTGGGCGGCCAATTCTTTTTGTGGGAGATGGCTACGGCGGTGGCGGGCTATCACCTGGGGATCAACCCGTTCGACCAGCCGAACGTCGAGGCCGCAAAGGTGCTGGCGGGGGAGATGGTTGCCGAGTACAAGGAGAGGGGCCTGCTCCCGGAGGTAGAATCCGCGCCGCTGACCGCTGAAGCGTTGGAGCAGTTCCTGACGGGGGCACAGCCGGGCGACCCGGTGACAGGCGCGGGACGCAGCTATGTCGCCTTGCAGGCCTATGTGCAGCCCAAGGCCGAAACAGACGTGGCATTGGCCGCGCTGCGGCTCAAGCTGCGAGACCGGTATGGCCTGGCAACGACGGTGGGCTATGGGCCTCGCTTCCTGCACTCTACAGGCCAACTGCACAAGGGGGACAGTGGCCACGGTCTCTACATTCAGTTCACCTCAGACGCCCAGCGGGATGTGCCGATCCCTGATGAGGCCGGGTCGTCAGCGTCATCCATCAGTTTCGGCGTGCTCAAGATGGCCCAGGCGCTGGGCGATCGGCAGGCCCTTCTGGATGCCGGGCGGGCCGTGATCCGGTTCCACCTGGGGACCGATGTGGTCGGCGGCCTGGAAAAGCTGAACCAGGCACTTGATGCCTGAGGGGGGCAGCAGAGCATAGAGGAGTGCACAGGATGAGCGTAGAGGTGGGGGAGCTCAAGCGACGGGCCGGCGAGCGGGCCGTAGAGTACGTCGAATCGGGGATGGTCGTGGGGCTGGGGCACGGCAGCACCGCGATCTTTGCCGTGCGACGCATCGCCGAGCTGCTGAAAGCCGGGGAACTGGAGGATGTCCTCGGCGTGCCCTGTTCTGTGCGCGTCCGCGATGAAGCGCTGGCCCTGGGCATCCCGCTGACCACGTTGAACGAGCACCCTGTTGTGGACCTGACCATCGACGGCGCGGACGAGGTAGACCCGGCTCTGAACCTGATCAAGGGGGTCGGGGGCGCACTCCTTCGTGAAAAGATCGTCGCCCAGGCCAGCTTGCGTGAAATCATCGTGGTAGACGAGTCCAAGCTCTCGCCCGCTTTGGGCACCCGCTGGCCCGTGCCCGTAGAGGTCATCCCCTTTGGATGGCGCACCCAGGCAGCCTACCTGGAGTCTTTGGGCGCGCATCCGGTCCTGCGCGTGGACGGGGATGGCTCTCCATTCCAGACCGACCAGGGTAACCTGATCCTGGACTGCCACTTTGGGCCGATCGCGGACCCTGGGGAGGTGGCGGCCCGGCTGGACGCTCGCGCGGGGATCGTGGGGCACGGGCTTTTCCTGGGGTTGGCGACTGACGTCGTTATCGCTGGACCTGGTGGGGAGCGCCATCTCACACGGAACCCGCAGGCGGATGGCATAGGGCAGGACGCGGTGTAGATGGGCGAGGTATGGCCGTAGAGAGAGGAGACGGGTATGAGCGCAACGATGCAGAGCAGAGGTGAAGCGGCGACCATCGCCATCTTGGGCGCTTCCGGCGATCTGACGCAGCGTAAGCTGGTGCCCGCCCTGCACAGCCTGGCGTGTGCGGGGCTCTTGTCCCCCAGCCTGCGCGTGATCGGCGTGGCGCGGAGCGAGCTCTCGGACGAGGCCTTTCGGGACCGGCTTGACGACGGGGTGACCCGCTATGCACGCCTGAACTCTGGCGCCTGTGAGCAGTGGGACGACTTTGCCAGCCGCTATACCTACATGTCTGGCGACTATGACGATCCCGAGACGTATCGCCGCCTGGGCGAGCGCCTGGCAGCACTGGATGTCACGGCGGGGACGGAGGGGAACGCGCTCTTTTACCTGGCGACCCCACCCACTCTGTCTCCGCTGATCATCGAGCAGATCGGCCGGGCCGGCTTGAATCACAGCGACCGGGGTTGGCGACGGGTGATCATCGAGAAGCCCTTTGGGCACGACCTGGAGAGTGCCCAGAAGCTGAACGAGCAGGTCCACGCCGTGTTTGACGAGGATCAAGTGTACCGGATCGATCACTACCTGGGCAAAGAGACGGTCCAGAACATCATGACGTTCCGCTTTGCGAACGCTATCTTTGAGCCGCTCTGGAACCGCAACTATGTCGAGAGCGTGCAGATCACGATGGCCGAGAGCATCGGCGTGGGGCATCGGGCAGGCTACTATGACCGGGCTGGCGTGCAGCGGGATATGCTCCAGAACCACCTGCTGCAACTGCTCACCCTGGTGGCGATGGAGCCCCCTTCGGCCTTCAATGCCCGGTCGCTGCGCGACGAGAAGGTCAAGGTGCTCCAGGCGGTGCGACCGGTGGCTTCCGAAGACCTGGTGTTGGGCCAGTACGAGGGATACCTGAACGACAAGGGGGTGGCCCCAGGCTCCAAGACGGCGACGTACGTGGCACTCAAGCTGCTCATCGACAATTGGCGCTGGCGGGGGGTGCCGTTCTACCTGCGCTCGGGCAAGAACATGAGCGGGAAGATGACAGAGATCACGCTGCAGTTCAAGCAGGTGCCTCACCTGCTCTTTCCCGAGAGCGTAGACCTGGCGACGAACAGCCTTTCGCTCTGCGTCCAGCCAGATGAGGGGATGCACCTGATCTTTCAGACAAAGCTGCCGGGAGCGGGCATGCGGACCGCTCCGGTGGATATGGAGTTCCACTACCGGGATCAGTTCGGGGAGCGCGTACTGCCAGAGGCGTACGAGCGGCTGCTCCTGGACGCCCTGCAAGGCGACGCCTCGCTTTTTGCGCGCAGCGACGAGATCGAAGTGGCCTGGCGGCTCGTCGATCCGTTGACCCTCGAAAGAGAGCCGGTGTCGTATGCGGCCGGCAGCCGCGGGCCTGTGGAGGCGGATGCGCTCCTGGCCCGTGAGGGGCATCGCTGGGTGATGGGCTGCGAGCACGGCGGGTAGGCCTGTCAGTCTGCGATGTGTGGATGCTACCGGATGTCCGAACCCATCTTGACCGGGCAGGAGAGGCATGCCTGCGGCGGTCGAAAGGTGTTGATAGTCCGCCGGTAGGCGCGGTACACCTCACCGTTCCAGATCTCATCAAAGGTCTGCTCAAGCAGGTTGCCCATCACCTCTCTGGCCCGGCAGCAGGTGGTCACCGCCCCGTTCTGAGAGACGAGGAAGGTCTGGTAGGGCTCGTAGCATTCACCTGGCTGTGGATAGAACAGCGTACCCTCATCCTGCTCCCATACGGGCAGGCAGTCGCGAGGCAGCTCCAGATGGGCATAGTCGCCGCGCTCCTGCGCATAGTAGGTGACCGGGTAGTGGGTGAACGCATCGAGGAACACTCCCCTTGACCGGGCCTGCTCCACGGCGGCCAAGAAAGTCTCTCGTGCCTCCCCCTCGTGTTCTCCCACAAACAGCTTCCAGTGAGGTTCCTCGAGGACGGTCAAGTCCTGGAGGACGGCGTAGCGCACGCCCAGCTCATCGCAGAGGGCGATGAAGCGGGGAAGCTCGCCCAGGTTGGGGAGGATGGACACAAAAGAGAGGCTGACCACGAGGTCGCGCGCGCCCTGTTGTTCCCTGGCGCCCATCAGCCTGCGCACATTGTCGACCACGCGCCGAAAGGCATCCACCCCGGTGACCCGGGTATAGGTCTCGCGCGTTGCGGCATTGAGCGAGACGTTGATCAGGCACTTGCCGTAGGACAGGACCTTGTCGATCCAGCGATCGCTGAGCAGGATCCCGTTGGTAGAGATATAGATCCGCGTCCCGGCATAGTGCCGGGCCACGTGGTCGAACATTCGCTCATAGTCGGGGTTGACAAAAGGCTCTCCCCACCCGTAGAGCTGTACCAGGGCGGCACTCTCCAACGGTTCCGTATAGCGTAGGAACCCCTCGAAGGTCAGGTCCGAGTAGTGGGCCGCGGGACCCCTGTCTGTGCAAAAGATGCAGCGCAGGTTGCAGCGGTTTCCGGTGGGCACCGCGACGTGGAGCGGTTTGGAGCGGAGCACCTCGCGCTGCTCGAACTGCTCTACCATGTTGAGTCTGTGGTTGAGGATGAGTCGATCGGCTGGGCGGTCCAGCCGGTCCGGGGCCTGAGCCATTTGTGTTCTCCCGGGGTGGTGTTGACGCGCTGGATGGGTCCTCACAGAGAGTCCATCCAGCGCGGGCTGCGTTCAGCGCACCGGCGGGCTGACCGGAGGACGGACAGGCGGCCGGGCAGGGGGCGTGACCGGCGGTCGCGCTGGTGGCGTGATCGGCGGGGTAACCGGGGGCCGGGCGGGCGGAGTGATCGGCGGGCTGGGAGGCGGGGTGATCGGGGCCGAGTGTCTGCGAATGGGCAGTGTGATCGGCGGGCTGGGCGGCGGCGCAGCAGGAAGCCGTGCAGGCGGCGTGGCCGGCGGACTGGGTGGCGGGGCGGCAGGGATGCGGACGGGCGGCGTGATCGGCGGGCTGGGCGGCGGGGTGGCAGGAAGACGTGCGGGCGGTGGGGGGCCTGCGCCGCGAACGGGCTGCCGCACGGGCACCGGCACAGGTGAAGCCGGCGCCCGTATCGCCGGGGTGCGCCCTGGTTTCCCAGCGGAGATGCCAGCCGGCGTCCTCCGGCCGAGGCCGCTGCCGAGATGAGAGGCCCAGTTGGGGCATCGCCATACTTTGCCCTTGCCCCCGCACGTCGAGCAGCTTCGCTTAAAGAACAAGAGTACCCTCTTGTATCCCTTTCCCCCACATTCGGAGCACGCCTGACGCTCCAGCGGCTCACCGCAGGTGGCGCACAGCTCGGTCTTTTTGCCCTTTTTCTCTCTTGCCATCTTAGCCTCCTATGGCTTGCCCGGGGAATAGCGCGACGGAGGGGATACCCGTCACGATGGAAACGAATGGTATGTCTCTATGATACCACAGTTTGCGTGCAAGTTCAATGATGGATCGTTCTGGTGACTGCCTGTATGCTACCACGGAGGCACGGCGAGCGCGGACACGGAGTGGAGAGCAGAGGGCAGCGGACCTTTATGGCCTCTGCGGAGTGGGGCGAAGGCCGCTTGCGCTACGATGGGGCGGGCTGCTTGTGGAGGACAGATTTTGGGTATCATCTCAGCGATTCGGAGGAGAGACTTCCGAAGTCTGGCAGACTTCGGAAGTCTGGTCCCAGTTCCCCCACTCTCTGAGAAGACACGATTTCGGCTCGTTCTTGTGGCGCGAGGCACGGGAATCGCAAGCCCGCTGCCCGGGTCTTCCACGAGCTGGCTGTGCACAAGCGAGCCGCTTGTGCTACAGGATGCCTGGGCTGAGATTTGACCTGTGGGCGGTTTCGTACTACGATCGCAGAGTTGACCTGTGACTGCTGGTGGGCGGGGTGTTGCGCCGGGGGAAGGGAGGCGGGTCGTTGGAAGGGATCAGAACAGGGCTTGTCGGCTATGGCAAGGTGGCACACACGCACGCTGCTGCGTTGAGCGCGCTGCCGATGTCTCAGTTTGTGGCCGTGTGTGGCCGCAATCTCGCGCGCGCAAGGGCGTTTGCGGAGCAGTACCAGATCGGGGCCTATGACGACCTTGGGGAGATGATCGACGACGCAGGCGTCCAGGCGATCGTCGTCTGCACGCCCCACCCGGCGCACGCGGACCCGGCCGTGATCGCCGCGCAGGCGGGCGTGCACTGCCTGGTGGAAAAGCCGATGGCCGCCAGCCTCAAAGACTGCGACGCGATGATCGCCGCAGCCGACAGAGCGGGTGCCAAACTGGGGGTGATCAGCCAGCGGAGGCTGTACGAGCCGGTGCAGCGCGTCAAGGAGGCCATTGAAGCGGGCAAGATCGGACGTCCCATCCTGGGGATGGTGATCATGCTCGGGTGGCGGGATGAGGCTTACTACCGGTCCGATCCGTGGCGCGGCAAGTGGACCGAGGAGGGGGGTGGGCTGCTGGTGAACCAGGCTCCCCACCAACTGGACCTGCTGCAGTGGTTCATGGGGCCTATCGACGAGTTGTTTGCGTACTGGGATAATCTGAACCACCCGTACATCGAGGTGGAGGACACAGCGGTTGCGGTCCTGCGCTTCAAGAACGGCGGAGTGGGCTCGATCGTGGTCAGCAATTCGCAAAAGCCGGGTATCCATGGCAAGGTGCACGTGCACGGCTCCAGCGGCGCTTCGGTCGGCGTGCAGACAGATGGCGGGGCGATGTTTATCGCAGGGATGTCCTCGATCCTGGAGCCGCCGGTCAACGACCTGTGGACGGTGCCCGGTGAAGAGGGGATGCTGGCCCAGTGGGAGGCCGAAGATAGGGCGACGTTCGAGGCCGTCGATGCGACGCAGCACTATCACCTGCTGCAGGTGAAGGATTTTTTGGAGGCGATCGCGACCGATCGCGAGCCGCTGATCCCCGGCGTTGAGGGGCGCAAGACGGTCGAGCTGTTTACGGCGATCTATCGCTCGCAGCGAGACGGCCAACCGGTCCGCTTCCCGCTGGACGGAGAGCGGGGCTCAGAGCAGTTCGATGGGCGAAGGAGGGCCGGTGAGTAAGGCAAGCGACGTTCGTCCCGTGTCGGCCAGCCTGACGTTCATCCCGGTGGAGACGCGCGTCCCGCTCAAGTTCGGACCCGAGACGCTGACCGCCGTGACATGCGCGCGGGTGCAGATAGAGGTGACCGACCGCAGCGGGCGGGTCGCCGCCGGGTGGGGAGAGACTCCCTTGAGCGTGCAGTGGGTGTGGCCCAGCGCGCTGTCGTACGCGGATCGTCACGAGGCGCTGAAGCGAGCGTGCGAGGAGCTGACCCGAGCGTGGGCGAGCTTTTACGAGTGGGGGCACCCGCTGGAGGTCGGTCACGCCTTTCAGGGGGAGGTGCTGCCCGGACTGCTGGCGAGGATCAACGAGGGGAGAGGGGCAGGCGAGCCGATGCCGTGGCTGGCTGCGCTGGTCTGCTGCTCGGCGTTCGACATCGCGCTTCACGATGCGTATGGCGTGCTGCACGGCCTGCCCGTCTACGAGACCTACGGCCCGCCCTATATGAACCGGGATCTGGCCGAGTTCCTGGAGCCGGCGGCCCGAACCGGGGTCACCTTCGAGGGCCGGTATCCGAGGGACTACCTGGTCACCCCGCGGCCTGAGCGGCTGCCTGCGTGGCACCTGGTCGGCGGGCTAGACCTTCTGGACCGGTCGGAGACCGTCGGGACGGAGCCTGACGACGGGTATCCCGTGGTCCTGTCCGAGTGGATCGATCGCGATGGACTGCGATGCCTGAAGGTCAAGCTGCGGGGGAACGGCGCCGACTGGGACTATCAGCGGCTGGTCAGGGTGGGTGAGATCGCCATCGCCGGCGGCGTGGATTGGCTGACCAGCGATTTCAACTGCACGGTGACCGATCCGGCGTACGTGAACGCGATCCTGGACCGGTTGGTTGCCGAGCATCCGCAGATCTATGGGATGATCCTGTACGTGGAACAGCCCTTTCCCTATGACCTGGAGGAGCATCGGATCGACGTGCACAGTGTGTCGGCGCGCAAGCCGCTGTTTATGGATGAGAGCGCGCACGATTGGCGGGCCGTACGGATGGGAAGAGAGCTGGGATGGACGGGGGTGGCTCTCAAGACGTGCAAGACGCAGACGGGCGCGCTGTTGAGCCTGTGCTGGGCTAAGGCGCACGGGATGACGCTGATGGTGCAGGACCTGACCAACCCGATGCTGGCCCAGATCCCACACGTGCTGCTGGCGGCGCACGCGGGGACGATTATGGGGGTGGAGACGAACGCGATGCAGTTCTACCCCGATGCGTCGCTGCCCGAGGAGGCGGTGCACCCGGGCCTGTACCGCAGACGAGATGGAGAGGTCGATCTGGGCACGGTGCGCGGGCCGGGGTTCGGGTACCGGCTGGCGGAGGTGGATCGGGAGCTGCCGGAGCCGGCGGTGGTTGCGGGGGAGAGGCCCGGTGCTGAAGTACCTGGCTGAAAGTGAGAAGCCCGCGCACGGGCTTGGGAGCGGTTTCGCCCCTCACCCCTGCCCCTCTCCCCGCCAGGGAGAGGGGAGTGCTAGCGGTCCCAGATGGAGGCCAGTTCGTGGATGTGGAGGGAGTGGAGCTGGACGCTTCCCCCCTCTGCAAAGGCCCGGACGGGCCGTTCGCCCCCCTCGAAGAGAACGCCGAGCGGTAAGGCAGTTTGCCCATCGCTGCCAAAGAGCTCGACCGACGCCCGATCTACCAGGACTCGCAGGCGCACCCGACCATCGACGGGGCGCAGGGGCGCAGTCCGGCCCGCGCAGGTGAGCTGCGCCCGCTTTGCGTCGTAGACGACCTGTGTGCCGCCCAGGTCCAGGCCAAATGCGGCAGGACCCTCGCACGAGAACTTGACCTGCACGTCCAGGAGTTCGCCCACGGTGCCCGGTGAGAGATCCCGGCCCGGTTCGATCCGTTCGCCGTGCCAGCTCAGGGTACGGCGACGAAGGGTCTCGATCTCTCGCACCGGCTGACTGAAGAGGCGAAGGCCCTCGGGCGTCGTGCGCACCGTGAGCTCGCAGGGGAAGGTCATAAACTGGTTGAAGGGCATGCCGGGCAGGTCCACCCTGGCCCAGGCGATCTGGATCCGACGCCCGTCCTCAACAGGGATGTCGCTCCAGGTCTGGGCGGCGTAGCTGTTCCCTCCCCAGTCGTAGCGCTGAGCTTCGCCCTGAGGCAGAAAGGTCGCCCCGTCGAAGGTGCCGAGCAGGTAGGTGCCGTTGGCTCCCCAGAACACCCACCTCGTGTCGCCCGGATCGCCGTCCACGGGCAGCTCGAACAGGTCGGGGCATTCGGACGCGCCGGGCAGGACGACGTCGCAGGCGTGGGACCAGGCCTTGAGGTCGGGGGAGGTGAACAGGGCATAGTCGTTCTCTTCCAGGTAGAGGGCCATCACCCAGCGCCGCGTGGGCTCGTGCCAGATGACCTTGGGGTCGCGGTTTCTGCCGGCGACGTGGCCCAGGACCGGGTTGCCGGGGTATTTGTGCCAGGTCACTCCGCGGTCAACGCTGTAGGCGATGCATTGGGTGAAGGGTTCGCCGGCGGCGGTGTAGATGCAGACGAGGGCGTGCTCGTCGCCGGAGCGAAAGCCGGCGGTGTCCCCCCAGTCGACGACCCCCGATCCGGAGAACATGGTGCCCAGGTCGTCGGGGTAGAGGGCGACCGGCTGCTCGGTCCAGTGGACCAGGTCGGGGGAGACGGCGTGACCCCAGTGCATGTTGCCCCACTTGTGGCCGTAGGGGTTGTGTTGGTAGAAGAGGTGGTATTCTCCCCGGTAGAAGATCAGCCCGTTGGGATCGTTGTTCCAGCCGCGGCGAGAGGAAAAGTGGAACTGGGGGCGGTATTCTTCTTTGTAGAGGGTGTCCGATCCCGGAGGGTCATCGCTTTGGACGAGGGAGTCCAGAGCTCGCGGCGGCAGGTCCTCTCCCTCGACCTCGACCGTCAGGCTCTGGCCCGCGAAGGGGCCGATGTCGGCAAAGACCCAGAAGTCGGGGTCCTCGGTGGCCAGTTCGGTGTCGAACCGGCGAACCGGGGCGCCCGGAAGGTGGAGGCGCATGACGCGCATCGGGGCGCCGTTCTTGACGGGCAGGTGGAGGTACCTGCGGCGGACGATCATTTTCTTGGATTGGACCATCGCTGTCTCCCTGTCCTTGTACCGGTACTTGTTTTTCGGCGTTTTGCAGTTTTTTGCCCTGTAGAGGGTTGGCCGGCCGAGGAGCCGGGTTGCCTAGCTGGTATTTCTATTGTACCATATTGGTCGTAGTTTGTCAAGCGGGCTTGGGCCCGGTGCTGAAGTACCGGGCTGAAGGCCCGACGAAGCGTCGGACTAGACGTGAGAAGCCCGCTCACGGGCTTGGTACCGTCGGGATGAGGGAGGGTGGTGTATGGGTCGGGTTCGCCCCTCACCCCCGGCCCCTCTCCCGACCTGGGAGAGGGGAGGGCCGGCCTGCGGGCCGGCGGCGGCTAGGAAAGCCGCCCTACTGCTCGATGCCAAGGCCGGCGGCGGCTAGGAAAGCCGCCCTACTGCCCGATGCCAAGGCCGGCGGCGGCTAGGAAAGCCGGCCTGCGGGCCGGCGGCGGCCAGGAAAGCCGCCCTACTGCCCGATGCCAAGGCCGGCGGCGGCTAGGAAAGCCGCCCTACGGGTGATGGCGGGCAGGTAGAGCCAGGCGGAGGGTTCCCACTCGCCGTATTCGTAGGCGCCGATGTCGGGAGGGGCGGTGCGGGGGCGGCGCTCGATGTCGGTGGCGGGCGCGCCGGCGGCGGTGCCGGCGTCGATGGCCGGGCTGCCTTCCTGTAGGTGGCCGTCAAAGGCGTCGAGGCTCTCGTTGGCCAGGCCGGGCGAGATGCCACATTGGCTGTTCGGCGGGCAGGGCTCGGGCGGGCTCTTGACGTCCTGGATGATCGCGTACGAGATGTCGAGGAGATCGCTGGGCAGGACCCGGTCGTCGTACCAGTAGTAGCAGGTGTTCTCCTCGGGCTGGTACCAGTCGGTGTGGCCGTAGAGGATGTTGTTGCGCAAGGTCACGGACTCGGAGCCATCGCACTGCCCTTGCTCGCACACGGCGATGAGCAGGCAGTCGCCTTCTCCGGTGAGGGTGGAGTTGATCAGGGTCGCCTGGTCCCCGGTGTGGAGGTTAAAGGCCACGGCGCTGCCGCCCGAGCGACAGGAGTCTCCCTCGGCAAAGTTGGAGAAGGGTTTGCCCTCAAAGAAGGAGCAGTCGCTGACCGCCAAGGCGTTCTCGATGTGCGTCGAGCCGCTGGTCTTGATCTGGTCTCCGGCGTTTCCGCGGGCGACCGTGCGGCGGACGGTGATCGTCGCGCCCTCCCCGTGGACGTAGAGCAGGTCGAGGCCGTCGGAGGTGTTGTGTAGAAAGGCCGAGTCCTCGATGAGCCAGTGGCCGCCGGTCTCGCCGGTGCCGATGCCGTCGCCGTATCCGCCGCTCTGCTGTCCCCAGCAGCCGACCGGCTGCTGGCCCGGGTAGGTCTCGGCGCAGCCGTTCCACTCGACCGTGAAGCGGCGGAAGGTCATGGTGCCTGAATTCGAATCCGCGTCGTCGATGTCGCCGTTCCAGCCGGACCAGCCGTTGGCCGCGATGCGCACGTCCTCGACGGTCCAGTCGCTCAGCCGCCCGGCGTGCACGCCGTCCACGGCGAGGCCGTGGATGTCCAGGTGGTGCAGGTAGACGTTCGAGGAGTCGGCGGCGTAGAGGCCGACGGCGGCCCAGGGACCAAAGGGCGGCGTGTCGCGCACGCAGGTGTATTGGGAGCCGCCAAGCCCGTGGTAGTGGTCCTCGACACAGCCCGAGCGGTCGGTGATCTCCAGGCAGGCAACCTCGATGTTGTCGGAGCCGTCGAGGTTGAGGACCATCGTGGCGCGCTCGGTGCCCCAGAGCTGCGGCGGGACCGCGCAGCCTGTGTCCCATCCGGCGCCGAGGATGCGGGTGGGGCTGCCGGGGGCCGGTCCACCGGGGATGGGCGGCATGTGGCAGGCGTACGCCCCGTCGGCCTCGCAGGCGTCCGCTCCAGGCGCACCGTAGCCCATCTGGTATTGGCCGTAGGCGATGATCAGGGCGCTGCCGCCCGCGATCTGCGCCGTACCGTCGGGGGGAAAGGCGCGGAAGGGATGGTCCCAGGCGCACGGTTGGACGGTGCCGCTGCCAGGATAGTCGGCGTCGACGAGGCCGGTACACTGGGCCGGTGAGCCGCCGAGGGGGCGGACGTAGTAGGTGCCTTGGGCGGCCGTGCGGGTTTGCCCGGATGGCGGGGGCGGCGGGGGCGTGTCGGGCAGCTCGGTGGCCTCCGAGGCCGGCAGGCAGGCGGCCAGAATCAGGGCGAGGGTGATGAAGAATGGGGCCAAGCGGGCGGTCACGCGGAGGGGTCTGCGGATCATCGCGGTTCTCCTTTTCTGTCGTGCGGGGCAGGGTCGGTCGATGGGACGGCGATGAGGGCGGCCACGGATGGTGATGTGACTATGATACCACAGATCGGGGCGGATGGGAAGAGGGATTTCGCCCGAGCGGCTGAAGCCGCCACTACGACGGGGGCCGGAGCGGTTGAAACCGCGACTACGACGGGGGCTCGAGCGGTTGACGCCGCCACTACGTCGCGCGGAGCGGCTGAAGCCTCCACTACGTCGCACTACATTGCGGAACGGTTGAAACCGTCACTACATCGCGCGGAGCGGCTGAAGCCTCCACTACGTCGCGGAACGGTTGAAACCGTTACTACGTC